>JBLHGU010000025.1:0-42661 GCA_047615875.1 Parasphingorhabdus sp. | reverse complement strand
AATTTATACGTAAAAATGACGAATTCACAGTTAATATCGCCCTGATGGATAATGGCATACCTGTACTAGGGGTGGTACATACGCCAGCATTAGATATGACGCATTACGCTGCAAGTGGCGGGGGCGCATTCAAAAGTAGCGGAGCTCAAGTTGCGCTGCCAATTCAATGTCGCAAGTTTGCTGCCGACAATGCGGTGATGGTAGCTAGTCGATCTCACTCCGGCGCTGCAGTAGAACACTATCGTACGGAGCTTTCGAAAATCACCAGCAATCTTCAGACCCGTAGCATGGGCAGCGCCCTGAAAGTTTGTCTGGTAGCTGAGGGCGAAGCCGACATTTACCCGCGCCTGGGACTAACATCAGAGTGGGATACTGGAGCGTCGCATTGTATTATTAATGAGGCTGGAGGCAAATTGGTTAATATGCAGGGCGGCCCGCTACAGTACAATAAAGAGTCTATTCTTAACCCCTGGTTTCTTGCTATTGGTGACGCCACGATTGATTGGCTTCAGTTTCTACCTGAAGATGCGGTTTGACGTCTGCGGGCACCCGGCCAGGTTACCAGAAAAGATACGGTAATTATTATTGATGCACCAATTCCGGTCCAGAAATCAGGAAAATCACCAAACACAAAATAACCGATAATTAACGCCATGATGATCTCTGAATAGGCAATTGGAGCCAATTTGGAGGCCTCGCCTCGCTCGTGGGCCTTAATCAGCAATAGATGAGTAGTTGCCGCAATGGGGCCAATGCATATCATCAAAATCCAGTGCTGTGGCGTCGGTGAAACCCAGAAAAAGGGCACTAGCACACTGCTCAACACCAGCCCCATTATTGATTGATAAACCAGCGTCACTAACTGTGGTGCGCTGCCTGCCAGAGCGCGGGTACTTACAATGAATGCCGCAAAGAATACCGCCGTTGCTAGCATCAAAAGACTGGCCCAATGAAATTCCTCAAAACCTGGCCGTTGAATAATAAGAACACCGATAAGACCTGAGACAACCCCCGCTATCTGTAGCCAGCCGATTTTCTCCCTAAGCCAGATTGAGCTAAACAACAATACAAGTAACGGTGCGACGAAGACAATCGCCACAGCATCAGCCAGCGGAATATATCGAATACCGGTGAAAAAACAGCTGGTGGCGCATAACAGGAACACTCCTCTGCCAATCTGCAACCGGGGTCTAGGTGTGATAAAACCGGTGGGGCCGTGACGCCACAACATCAAGGGTGTCACCCATATGAAGTGGAAAAAGAATCTTGCCCAGACAATCTGAACTACAGGTAGAAAGTCGCCCAAATATTTTGCGATGCCATCCATTATTGGCACAATAAGCCAGGCTGCCAGAGCCAGAACTGAAGCTGGAACTTGTGATCTGCCCGATCTAGTCATCGCATTTTGTGTTGATAGTTACTTATAAACCAGGCAAGTGATGGGAGAACTTCAATGTGTCAAATATCAACAAGCCCACTGCATTGTAAATTGCGGCTATTTGCTACTGATTCGGATTCGATGTGTGACGACCTACGCCCTTCCACTTTTTATATCGCTTTCGTAAGCTTCGAATCAGCAACTTAAATCGAACTAGCAATCTCTTTGCCCAGGGAAAATCCACTGCCAATAGCATTAGACCAAGAGGAATCATCCAGAAACCAAGTATAGGCAGAAAACCCAGAATACCCCCACATATCAGCAAAACTCCGGCGACAATACGAATCCATGGCTGTGGATGGTCACGTAGCCAGTGAATAGTAGAAAAAAACTTGCTCTTTATTGTCATCCGGAAATTTTTAAATACCTGAAAAGTTGGCGGGCAACAATAACATCACTGCACGGACTGTGCGGTATAATCGGTTTTTCTCCATTAAAATACAATCATAATGTCATTGCGTTTTAGCAAGATGCACTCTTTAGGAAACGACTTCGTTGTTCTCGATGGCGTGCGTCAATCACTGAACATAGCGCCTTCACTGGCTCGTCACATTGCCGACCGCAAACGCGGCATTGGCTGTGACCAAATTCTTGTGGCAGAAAGTGATCCAGATGATGATATTGACTTTATGTTTCGAATTTATAATCCGGATGGTAGTGAATCGGGGCAATGTGGCAACGGAGCGCGATGCTTTGCCAAATATTTATTTGATAATAATTTGACCGATAAATCCGATATTGTAGTTAACACATCATCCCATACTCGCATGACACTCAGCCGTAATCTGGACGACAGCGTGACAGTCGATATGGGCAGGCCGAGATTTGAGCCAGGCGAAATCCCATTTGCAGCAAACCAAACACAACCCACCTACTCCATACCGCTAGACAACACCGCACTCGAGTTTAGTATTTTGTCGATGGGCAATCCCCACGCAGTTTTGCTGGTTGATGACGTGAGCTCAGCAGAAGTAGATAAAATTGGTTCTCAGGTGGAGTGCCACCCACTATTCCCTGAAAGAACCAATGTCGGCTTCATGCAAATCGAAAACTCGAAGCGAATAAAACTGCGTGTCTATGAGCGCGGCACTGGAGAGACCCAGGCCTGTGGCAGTGGTGCCTGCGCTGCAGTAGTATCGGGTCGCCAACTTGGTTTGTTGGAAGAAAATGTTGAGGTGAACCTGCCCGGTGGCAGGCTTCAAGTGAACTATGCCGGAGGAGCCCGGACAGTATTCCTGCGTGGAGACGCTGTACATGTTTATGACGGTCAGATTGACCACACTAATTAATGAGCACAGATAACAATTCCCAAATCGAGCACACCTTGCAACAGAAAGAAGCAGAGCTAGCGAAACACTTACGAAGTCATCCTGATTTCTTCTCTCGTTTTCCCCAGTTACTCGCTGAATTAATCATTCCGCATCCAACTAGTGGTAAAACCATCTCACTTTTGGAGCGTCAATTGCTGGTCCTCAGAGAACAGCAAGAGACAACCAACAAGAAGCTGAATGGATTAGTAAATAATGCACGGTCCAACGAAAAACTGCAGGAGTCGGTAGAACAATGCACATTGTTTTTACTACAGCAAACGTCACTAAGCAGCTTGCTGACTAATCTGCCACAAAAATTAAAAGATTTGTTTCAACTCGAGCATATAGATCTAAAACAAGGTAATGAGGCGATTGAACTTTTGCAGCAGTTTGATCGCACACAAGCCCATTGCAACAGCTCACCTAACCCGGAACTACTCAGTAAATTATTTGCTGGATCGGGAGCTGGCATCGCATCGGTAGCGATTATCCCAATAGAACTTGATGCGGAATCCCAACATAATTTGGTTTTGACCTTTGGTTCTGAAAACGAGAAACGCTATCAGGAAACTACTGGCACGAAGTTTCTGACCCAGTTACAAAAACTGCTAACCACAACTTTCACCCGGCTGTCACGCGATGAGCAAACTAGCAGCTCCGACGCTTGAAGAAGATATCAATCAATTTATCCGGCATATAGCCTCTGAAAGAGGTTTGTCCAATTATACTGTGGATGCCTATAAGCGTGATCTGAAGCGGTTAGCGGAATTTGCCCAAGATCAGGGAATCGAGGCCTGGGACGAAATTACCCACCCGCAAGCACGTATCTACCCAGCACGTATGCATCAGGGTGGACTTTCCGGCATTAGCATTCAACGAAAGTTATCTGCTGCACGCACATTTTATCGTTATTTATCAAACAGAAAAGTACTTAATTCCAACCCGTTTGAAGGGGTTCGTGCGCCGAAATCCCCACGCAAGTTACCCAATACACTGAATACCGATGAAGCTGGCGCTTTAGTGGATATTAAACCCGGCCCAGATATTGAATACCGCGATCATGCCATTCTGGAGTTAATGTACTCCAGCGGTTTAAGGGTATCCGAGGTGGCCAAACTCACATTGAATGCTCTGGATTTTGATCAGAATCTGGTAACTCTTGAGGGCAAAGGCAGCAAACAAAGAATTGTGCCATTTGGCCGCCATGCAGCATCTGCCTTAGGTAGCTGGCTAATTCGACGCCGTAAACTTGCGGCAGCAAGTCAAACAGCCGTATTTCTTAATAATAGAGGTAATGCACTGGGCATTCGATCCATTCAGAAAAGAGTGGAAAAGTGGGCAATCAGCCAGGGTCTGACCAAACATGTGCATCCACATATGCTGCGGCACTCATTTGCCAGTCACATTCTCGAATCCAGTGGCGACTTGCGAGCCGTTCAGGAAATGCTTGGGCATGCCGATCTATCGACTACCCAAGTTTACACCCATCTGGATTATCAGCATCTTGCCAAAGTCTATGATAAGGCTCACCCCAGAGCGCACAAGAAAAAACCCGTATCCAGCGTTTAGAATTCGGGACGCCCTGATTTATTCAGTGTTTCGATCGGTGCAGGGATACACTGACAATTTCGAGCACTGTATGTGATTGAAAATGGGAGTAAATAAAAAATCGGTATTTTTTATTTACGTCGCTTTGGCAATTCAGGGTGCATTGGTCAGAGGTTCCTTAGATTAGACCAGCTCGGCTATTGCCTTACCCATTTCCATGGTGCTTGAATTGCCGCCCAAATCCGCGGTTTTCGGACCGTACTCGACGACAGTTTCAATAGCTTTAAATACTGCATCGGCGGCTTCCTGCTCACCTAGGTGCTCCAGCATCATAACACCAGACCAAATCTGACCTACTGGATTAGCAATTCCCTGACCATATATATCTGGGGCTGATCCATGTACCGGCTCGAACATAGAGGGGTATTGCCGTTCAGGATTTAAATTTGCCGAGGGAGCAATCGCAATAGTGCCTGTTGTAGCAGGTCCCAGATCAGACAGTATGTCCCCAAACAGATTTGACGCCACAACCACATCGAACCAGTCAGGGTGTTGCACAAAGTGAGCACAGAGAATGTCGACATGAAACTGATTGGTCTTTATAGTGGGATATTCAGCTCCCATAACGGCGAATCTTTCATCCCAAAAGGGCATGGAATGCATAATGCCGTTGGACTTGGTGGCAGACGTTACCTGTCCTCGAGAACGCTTAGAAGCAAGCTCAAAGGCAAATCGCAAAATTCGATCGACACCTTTTCGGGTAAAAACATTCTGCTGAACTACTAATTCTTCTTCGCTGCCTTCATAGAGACGACCGCCGATTTCCGAATATTCACCCTCATTATTTTCCCGCACAACCAGATAATCGATATCTCCTGGCAACATTCCAGCCAAAGGTGACGTGACCCCTTTCATCAGACGAACCGGTCTTAGATTCGCATACTGACGAAAATTTCGCCTAATAGGTATCAAAAGACCCCATAACGACACGTGATCAGGCACACCGGGAAAGCCCACCGCGCCGAGAAAAATCGCATCGTGGTGGCGAATCTGATCCAGGCCATCATCAGGCATCATACTGCCGGTGCGCGTGTAATTTTCACAGGACCAGTTGAATTCTTCCCATTGCAAGGCGAAACTAAATTTTGACGCAGCGGCCTCAAGTACGCGAATTCCCTCTGGCAAAACCTCTTTACCAATACCATCTCCTGGAATTGCAGCAATTTTATAAGTTTTTCTAGTCATTAAATAAGGGCCTGAATAAAGAGACGGCTAGTATACCCCGGAGCAGTTAACCAGTTAGGGTAGCTAAGATTTTCGAGCCATGTCTATTGATTTCATAATCTCAGCCTTGGCACGCTCTACATCTGCCCAGCCGGCAATCTTCACCCACTTACCGGGTTCAAGATCCTTATAATGCTCGAAAAAGTGAGCAATTCGATCTAAAATTTCCCGCGGCAAATCCCGAAAGTTATTAATATGGCTATATAGGCTAGTCAGCTTATCGACGGGCACAGCAAGAATTTTTGCGTCTTCGCCAGACTCATCCTCCATTTCTAACATACCAACCGGTCTGCAACGTACCACAGAACCGGTAATCAACGGCAGTGGGCTGACAACCAGCACATCGACAGGATCACCATCATCAGACAAAGTGTGGGGCACATAGCCGTAGTTACAGGGGTAATGCATAGCTGTCGCCATAAATCGATCGACGAACATCGCACCGGTATCCTTGTCGACCTCATATTTGACTGGGTCGGCATTGAGAGGGATCTCAATAATGACATTAATATCATCAGGAATGGATTTGCCACTTGGAACACGATCCAGAATCATAAAAACTCCACTTGAGAGGAATGGATAGGACTGCCGTAGCAGCGGCTAAAAGAGGATACTTTTAACCAGCAACGGGCCTGAAAGATATCTTCAGACCAGTGAGCCAGAGTGAATAACTCTGGCAAGGCGGAATTCTAGCCATAATAGGCGAAATCACAATGAGCATTTTTAATAGTTTGTATTTATGTCGCAATCGATTTCCTTTGATATAATCCCGCCGCATTTTTATTACTACTTTTACTAACTCTAGTTCTCTGGGAGGTTTTTGATGGATGCTGTTTTATACGCGCCAATCATACTTGGCGTAATCGGCCTGATCGCCGCATTCGCTGTCTACAAGCTGGTTTTGCAGTACGATGGCGGAACCGGCAAAGTTGTTGAAATTGGCGACGCTATTCATAGCGGTGCTATGGTATTCATGCGACGTGAATACACCTATTTATTAATTTTTACGTTGATTTGTGGAACACTGATATTTTTCTCCGACCTGGGTTGGATGACCACCGTGGCCTTCGCTCTTGGCGCGATCTGTTCTGCCACAGCCGGTTATATCGGCATGTACACTGCCACCAAGGCGAATGTGCGAACCACAACTGCAGCACATAAAAGTGGTGCCGCTGAGGCTCTTACTGTAGCTTTCTACGGAGGCTCAATTATGGGTCTTTGTGTTGCTGCCATGGGCCTGCTTGGACTGGGTGTTTTATATCTCGCTTTCGGCGGGGATCCTCATACAGCTCACGTAATTCATGGCTTTGGCATGGGCGCTTCATCGGTTGCCTTATTTTCTCGTGTTGGTGGTGGCATTTTCACCAAGAGTGCCGACGTTGGTGCTGATCTGGTAGGCAAAATTGAAGCTGGCATTCCCGAGGACGACCCAAGAAATCCGGGCGTTATCGCAGATAACGTTGGTGATAATGTTGGCGACGTTGCAGGTATGGGCTCAGATATATTCGAATCCTATTGTGGATCTATGATCGCCACTATCGCTATTGCAGCAACTCTGACACCCGCGGTGCTAGCCACATTGGGTAGCCAGGAAAGTCTGATGTTCCTGCCGTTGGCTTTGGCATCTGCAGGCATGATCTGCTCAATTCTAGGCATTCAGATTGTCAGGATGAATGCAGCTCGGGCTCCGGAAATTGCATTGCGCACAGGCACAATTGGCGCAACCATTTTGTTTATCATTGCTGCCTACTTCGTGGTTACCATGTCCGGACTGTCCACGAACGTCTGGTGGGCTGTAGTGGTTGGTGCTGCGGGTGGAATAATCATTGGCCTGGTTACTGAATATTACACAGCTGGCAAGCCGGTAATTAAAATTGCCGAAAGTGGTCAAACAGGTCCAGCCACAGTCATGATTACGGGTCTTGCTATTGGCATGCAGTCAGTCACCATCCCCGTGTTGGTGATCTGCGCCATAATCTTGATATCTACTGAACTGGTGGGCTTGTATGGTGTCGGTATCGCAGCCGTCGGCATGCTGGGAACCGTCGGTATTACCATGGCGATTGACGCTTATGGACCGGTTGCTGATAACGCCGGCGGTATTGCCGAGATGGCTGGCTTAGGTGAAGATGTTCGCAAAATAACCGACTCTCTGGATGAGCTTGGCAACACCACGGCAGCTATTGGCAAAGGTTTCGCTATCGGCGCTGCAGCACTGGCTGCCCTGGCGATTATTTCGGCGTACATCGAAACTGTTGCCTTGCATGTGGAAAACTTTGAACTGCTACTAAATGATCCACTAGTACTGGCGGGAATGTTCCTTGGTGGTATTTTCCCGTTCGCAATCGGTAGCATTACGATGACCGCTGTTGGCGATGCGGCATTCGAGATGATTCACGAGATTCGTCGTCAGTTCCGCGAAATCCCCGGTCTTCTGGAAGGCAAAGCAGAACCTGATACCGCAAAATGTATTGATATCGCAACGCAGGCTGCCTTGAAAAAGATGATTCTGCCAGGTGTACTGGCGGTGGGATCTCCTGTTGTAGTTGGCTTTCTGTTAGGCCCCGCCGCGCTGGGCGGCATGCTTGGTGGCGCTCTGTTGGGTTGTGTACTGCTAGCACTAACCATGGCTAACGCCGGCGGCGCCTGGGACAATGCCAAGAAATATGTTGAGCGCGGTAATCTAGGCGGCAAGGGTTCAGAAACCCATACTGCAGTAGTAGTTGGAGACACCGTTGGTGATCCATTCAAGGATACTTCTGGCCCATCCATGAATATCCTTATCAATGTTATGGCAATCGTCAGTTTGGTTATTGCTCCATTGTTAGGCTAGCTTGATAAAAGCTTAATTAGTTTTTAGAATAGGCTGAATTAAGGGCCGGTTTTTACCGGCCCTTTTTTTATCTACAACTCAGTAGCAAAATAATCCCGAAAACCCTGCCGAACCCTTTCGGTAATCTGACTCCTGCCATCAGAACCCTTCAAATCCTCACCAGCCCTGCCCTGTTTCAGAATTGTATCGACCAGAAGAATTCGAAAGCCATCTTGTAAAGCTGAATCAGAAACTAGATGACACGCAGCACGATGAGCGCTCAGCCATACAGAATCCAGACTACAGCTACCATTAATAAATCGTAGAATTTCTGTGTCCTTTGTATAAGCATCAATAAACCGCTCCGATTGCAACAATTCCAGAACGTATGTCGATTCAATAGCACATTGTCGTGCTGGCAGTTCGAGCAACAATCGACTGCGAAAATCCGTAGCTAGTTTCATTTGCATTGCCTCCAGCTCTGCCCACAGAACTTTAATGACCAGAACAGCCGGTGCGCCACTTGCTGTCTGCTGTTTATAGCCCACTCGAATAGTCTTAAATTCACAGCCTTCCCAAAAAGGGATCATGCCCTCTCCCAGACTGAAAGAACTACCAACATAGTCCAGCCCTTGCTGTTGAGATTGATTGACAACGAATTTAAGCAACTTCTTACCGATTCCTGAACGCCTTAGGTCGGCGTGAACGACCACCCGTACGATACGCGCACCACAAAGGGCAGCCCCCTCTCTCAAACCTAATTGAAATGCCAGCGACTCGGCAAACAAATGACCGCGTGGGCGGGTATTTCCTAACCAGATTTGTTCTGATGTCGTCTCATTCAAACCGCCTTCACTTGCCAACACCAACACACCAACTACCCTATGCCCCTGTTCGGCAATAACTATGCGCATCTGGGGCGAATCCATAAACTGCCTGACATCACTGGGACGAGTGCGATAATGGGACTGCACCAAAAGACCAAACACCTGCCGCATTAATCCTTCATTGTCGCGAAGTTCGTCTTGGGATAAATATCTTATAGATAGCTTTTCAGGCTGCAATCGTCCGAGACCTGACCCCGGTTCCGCATTGAGCAATAAGCTTTGAAAAATAAAGTTCTCCAGTGGATCATCATTGTTATAACGAATTGGGGTCTTAATTTCTAATCTGGCGACTCCTCGACTCTGCTGTTGCACAAGCTGGTCAAACTTAAGGGCGAATCCGCGCCCGGAACCCTCATAACCATGAATAGTGGTAGAGAATACCAGGCGGCTGAATTTACTCAATATCCTAGTTAAGACAGACAAAGGGAAAGCCGCTGCCTCATCAACCATCACCAGGTCCAGGCTCTCGTCACCGTTTAATAATTGCTGAAGACTTAAATATCTAACGCTCGATTGCTTATGCTGGATCGAGAATTCATCATCAGGATCATTGCCAAGTTCATAGTTCGCATGACGAAACAACGCTTCTAGGGCCGACTTCTTAACAGCCACCACGCCGATACAAATAGCAGAATTCTTCAGTAGCTCAGCAGCAGCCATTCCCAATGCAGCGGTCTTTCCACGACCACGATCTGCGGTCAATAGTAGCGGCCGACGGCGGTGACCATTTAGCACCCTCCCCACAGCACGGATTACCGCAGATTGTTCTACGGTTATTCGATAAACAGGTGTTTTTGACGGAATAATTGTCAACCTCTCATCTTCCGTACATTTCTGCGGATTTAATATGAAAACATCAGGATCAGCTCCTGCTAGTTTGGTCCAGCGGGTAATAAAACGGTGGCCAAAGCTCAGCGGATTTTCTGCATGGGGGATCCAACGTCTGGTATCGGGGTCTTCAAAGCTCTGCCATTTCGAAAATTCCGGTGTTAGTAAAATCATCTGACCACCGGCTCTGATGCTACCCGCCAATGCCGCAAATTGATCCAGGTCAAATCCTGAACGAACATCAAATATTACTGAATCGCACTCCTGACCAAGAAAGCTCGTGACAGAGGACTTTTTCCGCCTCGAACCCGCGAGACCAATTCGTTGAACATTATTCAGTTGGACACAAAGTCTCTCTGCAACAGCTAAGGAGCGGACTCCATTACCTTTTATAATGATCAAACATCGATGCCGATTTTCGGTACATCGTTGCAATATTTGCTGAAGACTCATGCTGATCAACTCCAGCCCAGAGCAGCAGCAATAATTTCAGCACATTGCTCTTCTCCACGTACTTCCTCAGCACGGTCGACTATGGGCAAGTCAATTAGCTGATCTACTCGGTTAATCCAGCCATCAGAATCGACTCCAGACTCGTTTAATACCACTCCGTGCATATGGTCATGCAAAAACTGCTCCAAAGGAGGCATTTCAGGATAGTTTGGTCGGGTAAAAACTGCTGTTGGCTTACCGCTCCAGTAGGTCTCTGCCAGAGTGCTATAGCCAAGTTTAGCGATGACAAGGTCCGCCAAAACAACCAGGCTGGGATGGTCCAGTCCTGAATTCCCAGGTAGAACCCTGAGATTTCGCTCCGGATAAGAGTCATCATGACCGCTAATAATAAAGTCAATCTCGGGCCATCGTTTACTTAACTGAGTAAGAAACTCCATTCTATGAGGCGTTCCACCCATACTCAGCATGACAATTTTACGATGAATACTTAGACCCAGCTGGTCTCTTAGATCCGCTGTTGTTTGTATGGGTTTCCGAGCAACCGGATTCACTGCAATAGCAGTGGCTGATTCTTCACAAAATGGTTTGAGCTGTATGTGAATATCCGCACTTTGAGAAATATCTCCCAGGTAGGGGATAAAGCCCGCGAACTCACTATAGCAATTCATATTTGCGTATATCCATTCCCAGGTAAAGTTTTCCATCAATATCGAAGGTATACCCATTTTTTTTGCAACAGATATTCCAAAAGTGGATATATCGCACAGGACTGCTTCACAGTTCAATTCACCTAGTTTATTCTGAACCTGTTCGAGCTTTACATTATCAAACGGCAGAAAGGTTCGTAGAGCTGAAAGTGTGCCCGGCAAATCAATATGCAATGCGTCACGCTGAACGAATCCAATATCTGCTTGCACTGGATGATAGCTAATTGAAATACCTGTATTAGCGAAAAACCAGTCAGGGATTTGCGTAAATAGATGAAAGTGCAAATGATTATGCCGGCTGGATAGAGCTTGCATGACTGCACTGATCCGCGCTGCATGGCCAAAGCCATGGCAGGAAATAAACACAGCGACATTAGTTGTTTTTCTATTCATGAAGTATTTAACACAGCGCCTTTTGCACGGGCCTATACCCACGAGAGAAAATCATCAACTCTCAGACCAATAGATAATTTGGCCGATGTTGCAGGCAATCATATAGTAAGAATCTTTAAATCAGAGCCTACTATAGTCGCTGATTCAGGTTCTAGTTGAATCCTTCACGCTGACAGGGCCGTCTGCGTGTCGACTAACAGGATATTTAATTTCGTTTCGGAGCATTTTATCGACCGCAGATTTACCTAGATCAATGTTAAGCTCATCAGCAATTCTCAGCAAAAATACCAACACATCTGCTAATTCATCTGCAACCTGCGCCTTCTTATCGTCATCAACTTCACGACTTTGTTGTTCAGATAACCATTGAAAGTGCTCAACCAATTCACCGGCTTCAACAATCATTCCCATGCTAAGATTCTTTGGAGACTGAAATTGCTGCCAGTTTCTCTGCTCTACAAATTGACGAGCCAGTGCGTTCAATTGGTTGATGGAGTCGGTCACCAGGTTTTCCGAATCTATTTATTTATCTGAGGTTTTATTCTTTCCCATCATGGTCCGCTGCATGTCGGCCCACATTTCCATATTCTGTTTGGCCATATCAGTGAACGCATTCATTGGCGATGCGCCCATAAGATCTGTAATTTGGCTCTGATAGGATTGTTGTTGTTCTACATACATGTTTAATGAGCTACTGAGAAAGTCAGTAAACATATCTTGGCTTTGGTCACCATAAAAACGAATCATTCTGGTGAGAATTTCTGTGGTAAATAGGGGTTGTCCACTTGATTCCTGATCGTTAATTATCTGCAGCAAAATACTACGGGTTAAATCCGCACCAGAATTGGCATCTTGAACTTCTATATCAATGCCATCCGCAATAAGTTTCTTAAGATCCGCTAAAGTAATATACTTACTTTGCACTGTGTCATACAGGCGGCGATTAGGATACTTCTTAATTACACGAAGTTCAGACAAAATAGTGCTTTCCGATTGAATAAGACTCAATCATAATCAAGTTGTTGCGTCGCAGCAAGCAATTCGCCGCGGTGAGCAACTCATTGCTGGATATCCTCACACACAAAGGGACTATCTGGCCTGCCCCGCAAACGCCCCAATCTATTCGGTATATCTTTTGTCAGCGACATCAAATGGCGATTTAAAACGCCTGCTACGGGAACTCGAACAAGGATGGACCCAGTATTCAGAAATGCTGCAGTCCATTACTCCGGAAGCCAATACAGATTCCACGCCAATGAGCGACATGCTCGAAACCTGGTGGAAGAATGTTCGTGGTTCCGCAGATAGTGAGTTGGAATCTCTGTTTGAACCTCTCGTACATCACGCGCAGGTGCTATTCAGACTGACTGACCGGCTAATCTTAAATAACGCACAGAACCAGAAAGGTGATACAGACCTAAATTCTCTGTTACTAGAGCATTTGCAGGTTCTAAACGATAGCCTGAATTCAGCGACTTTAATTCACCAGGACATAACCACGCCCTTAAGCCACCTGGTTAGTTTGTGGAATGAGACTGTTCAGGATATTACCGGCATCCCGCAACAAGGTCTGATGGACTGGGCGGAATCTGCAAGAATAGGTAAACCCGAAAAACTGGAAGAGCTGATTAAATTACTCCGCTTACCTGACTCCAGCCACTTTACTGAACAACAAGAATTATTAGAAAACTTAATTTCTTGCCTGAGTGAATATCAGAATACTTACCAAAGTTATGTGTTATTCGGCATGCGAGTCACATCAGACTCAATTGAAGAAATGCAGCGTAAACTTTCGGGTACCCGTAATCTGTTCAATGCAAGTTACTCGACGGTTGATTTTTATTCTGAGTGGTTAGCTACCTGCGAAAGCATTTACCAGAATAGTGTGCAATCCCCGGATTATCACAGATTGGTAGCTGCATTAATCGAAAAAGCCGTTAAGGTAAAAAACGCCAGACAACAATTGGTCGACAAGGCAGCAGGATGGTTGGGCTTACCAAATCAGCAGCAACAGACAGCCATGATCAGGACGATGAGTTCTATACGTAAAGATGTTCGGATACTCAGCAGACTAAAGACAAAACCAACAAGTGTGCAACAGGCTGATCCTATAGTTGGCCCAAAAGACTCTTTAGCTTCGACTGGCAATGAGCCGAAAATTGCTACTAACCAAAATATCGAAGTGGAACAAAAAATTACCAGGAAGAAGATTGCGGTAAAAGTAGATGCCCAAAAGAAGGTAGCAGTAAAGGCCGATTCCAAAAAGAAGGTTGCAGTAAAAGTAGAATCCAAAAAGAAGGTTGTAGTTACAGTAGAATCTAAGAAAAAAGTTGCTGCAAAAGCTGGCGCCAGGAAGAAGGTTACGGCAAAAGTAGGTTCCAGGAAGAAGGTTGCGGTAAAAATAGCCAGCAAAAAGAAAGCAGCCAAAAAATCATCCACAAAAAAGATCTCGACCAGTAAAGTCGGTGCGACGAAAAGTGTGACTAAAAAAAGTGTGGCTAAAAAAAGCACCACAAAGAAAACTAGCAAAAAGAAAATTTCCGCTAAAAAATCAATTACAAAAAAAAGCAGTGCTAAAAAACGCACTACAAAATCAGCCAGCAATAGCAAAACAATATGAATTCACCCAAGCACACAGCCAGCGAAAATATTTTGCTTGAGATCAGTCGAAACCTAAGTAATGCCCATGGATTCGTAAAACAGTTGCCAGGGAATTTCAATGGCGCCACAGCATCCGAATGTGTAGCATCGATCTCGAGCGCCAAACTTTACTACTACCCTGGCAAGTCTGAGCACCAATGCAAGACTCCATTACTCATTATCTACGCACTGGTAAACCGACCGTATATGCTCGATCTTGAACCAGGTAGGTCATTTATCGCCAATCTGTTGGAGGAAGGCTTACCGGTTTATCTGCTGGACTGGGGATATCCCGATGTAACCGACCAATTCCTGTCACTACATGACTATATTTTTGATTTTATAGACGAAGCTGTCGATCAGGTAACGACTCATTCTGGCAAGCAATCTATTAATTTACTCGGTGTTTGTCAGGGCGGAACACTCAGTTTGTGTTATAGCGCCGCGCGTAAAGAAAAAGTAAGAACATTAATTACAACGGTGACTCCAGTTGATTTCCACACTCCAGATAATCTGCTGACAGCCTGGTTTAAAGACGTTGATGTTAAGAGTCTTGCATCAGCCTGTGGAAACGTCCCAGGAAACTTTTTAAACTGGGTTTTTGTTTCCTTAAAGCCATTTACCCTGGGTGCCGGGAAATATGTAGATATGCTCAGCCACGCACAGGATCAGGAGAAACTATCGACATTTCTAAATATGGAACGCTGGATTCTCGATAGCCCTGATCAGGCGGGCAACGCATTCTGTGAGTTTGTAAGCGAGTTTTATCAAAAAAATGCACTGGTCAAAGGCCAACTCAATATTGGGGGGGAGTCAATCCAGCTGTCTAATATTGATCAACCTGTACTTAATATTTATGCTTTGCAGGACCATCTGGTACCACGCTCAGCCTCTACCGTGCTTGGTGGACTAGTACATAGTGCTGACTATAGCGAAGAAGCCATTGACGCCGGTCATATCGGCTTATTTACCAGTCGGAAGAAATGTGCGGAAGTGGCAAAAACCATCGGCACCTGGCTAAAGGAACGCGACTAACCTTTGGATAGTTTGAAGCGTAATGGCTTAATCCCGAGTCCAGCCAATCTTTTGCTGGTGTAATTCAAGGCATTGGTATTCTCAAACGGTCCTAATCTAACCCGATAGAAATCACCCCGGTTCTGAATAGTAACCTTCTGGATATGAGACTCCAAACCGGATAGTGCTAATTGAGCTTTCAGGCGATCGGCATCCGCAGCTCGAGCAAATGCACCTGCCTGTAATATATAGCGATTCGAGACTCCCGCTGTCCCTGCAGAAACCGGTTTTACTTCTGGCGTTGTTTTAATCTTGGCCGCCGGCTTTTGCGTTACTGTAGCGGTTGGCTCTGGCTTAACTTTCGCTGTGTCGCTTTCTGTACTCTCCTGCTCTGACATGACAGTCTCTATCTCTGGCAAAATCGCGTAGAAGTCCAGACTCGTACTGATTGGCTTCTGGGCTGGTTCAGATAGATTTTGTTCCTTATCCGACTGACTATTAGCAGTTCTTGAAGATTCCAGCATATGTGCCAAGCCACGACCAATCGATGAGGAATCGTCACTTCTCCAACCCTGGAAGAAAGCCATTGCCACTGCACCGGTAACCAATCCAGATAAAAATAATCCTAAACCATGGGACGATCGCTGAGTTTTTGCAGTTGTTTTCCGACGAGCCTGAGCCATTAGCTACATTGACTCCGGCGCGGTTACACCCAACAAATCCAGCCCATTGCATATCACCTGACGCGTGGCGTCGATCAACACTAACCTCGCATCTCTTACATCCTGCTGTGAGGAAATAAACGGATGCGCGTTGTAATACGTATGAAAATAATTAGCTAGATCTTTCAAATAATAGGCCACCTGGTGGGGCTCGAAGCCGCGAGCGGCAGATTCAACCACCTCAGGAAAGCGCGACAACTCACGCATGAGTTCTTGTTCAGCATCTTCTGTTAGCAATGCCAAATCTGCACCGGCAGGATCATGGGGAATGTTTTTTTCGGTCAGCTGACGAAAAACACTGCAAACCCTGGCATGAGCATATTGAACGTAATAAACCGGATTTTCATTTGAACGAGATTTAGCCAGGTCCAGATCAAAATCCATATGCTGCTCAGGCTTCCTGAGCGCATAGAAAAATCTTGCTGCATCGTTACCAACTTCCTGTCGTAGTTCACGTAGTGTGACGAAATCACCACCGCGGGTGGACATCGACACTTTCTCTCCACCACGATAGAGCACAGCAAACTGGACTAGCAGTACAGTAAACTCATCAGGGTCATGTCCTAGAGCCTGAAAAGCCGCCTGGGTTCTTGTAATGTAACCATGATGGTCTGCACCCCAGATATAAATTAGCTGATCAAAGCCTCTCTCTTTCTTATCTAAACAATAGGCAATATCCGACGCAAAATAAGTGTAGGCACCGTTCGCACGCTGCACTACACGATCTTTTTCATCGCCAAAATTACTAGAACGAAACCATTGTGCGCCGTCTAGTTCATATAACAATCCACGCTCAGCAAGCCTGGCTACTGCACGATCAATCGCACCTGATGTCACCAGGCTTTTTTCTGAGAACCAACAATCAAAATCCACTTTAAAATGACTCAAGTCGCTACGAATTTCGCCTATCAGGGTATGCAGCGTTACTTCAAAAATGATTTGATACCCTTTACCGACCAACATCCGCTTCGCCCTGTCTATTAATTCATCTATACGCCGTTCCGGATCATCTACAAGGTCAGCAAATAAATCTGCGCTCGCAACTAGAAAGGACTCAGCATTTTCCCTGTGCACTGTCGCTGCGATATCAAAAATATAATCTCCCTGATAAGCATTGACAGGAAAATCAACAGTGGCTCCACACAGTTCGAGATAACGCAACCAGACTGAAGTTGCCAGAATATCCATCTGACGCCCGGCATCATTAACATAATATTCAGTCGCCGTCTCGTAGCCTGCTTTACGTAACACCCTGGCCAATGCGTCACCATAGGCTGCGCCACGTCCATGCCCAACATGCAACGGTCCGGTCGGATTGGCGGAAACAAACTCAACCATGACACGGGGCAGATTTTCCCCACTACATTCCCCATAAGCGAGGCCAGTGTTACGAATTTTCTTCAATTCGTCTCGATAAGCACCTTGCTTGAGAAAAAAATTGATAAACCCTGGGCCCGCAATTTCACACCTTTCGAGAACATCTCCGGTTGGAACGCATTCTATGATTTGCTCAGCAAGCTGCCTTGGATTACAGCGGGCAATTTTAGCTAATGCCAATGCTATATTAGAAGCGTAATCACCATGACTGGATTGTCTAGTTCGCTCGATATGTAGCTTGCCAAGTGCTTCAGCCGGCAGAATCTGTTGGTCGATCAGTGTGTCAAGCGCAATACGCAGACAGTGCAAAACCTGGTCTTTCATGGAACATCAAATATTGTAAGGAGAATCCGGAACCACCAAAATTACTTGGCAGAAGAATTGTCGGATTCTACCTTGTCTTATAGAATTTCAGAAGCTATAGCTGTTATTGTTGGATTAATGTAGCGGGCTCGCGGGAGGTCGTTGAGTCCATCGTGTAAACATTACCATTCAAAAGATCGGTAAATAGAACAATGTGGTTTAGCCTACAGTGAAAAATGAAATATCACCGCCTATATACTTTGTACAGGAAGGCTATGATCGCCAATCCCTACACAGAAAACGTAAAGGATATTTTCAGAGTAGTATTGAAAATAAATCCTGCCGAATTTTATTTATGTTCGAGGGCAAGATAGCTCTGATTAACTCCCCAACCGGATTGATCGCGGCTTTTATTGGAGCAGACCAATTAGAAGGGCAGCAATGCTCCAATCTGGAAAACATTTTCCTCGGTGAGCTGGATGGAAATCCAGTTTTCTGTGTCAGTTGCGACGAACATCCCAGAAGCTTGTTAAAACTTGGCGTCGATAAGTTGATATTTTCGGAATTACGTCAGGTTTCTCCCCAATTACCACATAATCATGCCAGCATAATGGGTTTTGCTCAGGCAATGTGTCACTGGCATCGTAAACATCAGTATTGCGGCTCATGCGGTCGGTCGACCACTACGGAGGAATCTGGGCACTCAAGAGTTTGCTCCAACAGCAACTGTAACACCCGCCAATTTCCCCGCACCGACCCCGCCGTTATAATGCTGGTTTACAATGACGACAGCTGTCTTTTAGGCAGACAGAGAGATTGGCCTGATCGTCGATATTCAACCATCGCAGGCTATGTTGAGCCCGGTGAAACACCAGAACAAGCAGTCGTACGTGAGGTATATGAGGAAACCGGAGTGGACGCAATGTCGGTTCGATATTTCGCGTCACAACCATGGCCCTTTCCTGGCTCCCTTATGCTTGGATATTACGCCACTGCGGCCAAAGACATCATTCACTTAAATGATGGTGAACTTCAGGACGCTCGTTGGTTTAGTAAAGCTGACATTGCGGATCGCGTACCGAGCGGAAAATTGCGTTTACCTACCAGAATTTCAATTGCCTATCGGCTATTGGAAAACTGGTTTAATCATAACCACGATTTAACTCTAAATGATCTAAATCCCGACTCAAACTAAAAACGACTTATTTGGTCGTGAATCCTAAATTTACCTTTGTAAATTTGTCAATTGTGGTCTTGCCGATTCTCCTCGTCTATGTAAAATGTTCGGGTTGCCTTAGTGACAAGCATAAACTCACGTAAGTTTGCGCGCTTAAATACTAAGGCAACTTTGTAAAAATCAGATTGCCCGTACGATGCATGGAACGCATCAAACTTTATCATTCTACGATTTGACTGATAAATGGGAGAAAAGAAAAATTTATCAGAGCGTCAAAGCTTACGTGGAGGAGCTATGCAGACTCGTATGAAAGGAACTGTAAAATGGTTCAATAACCGAAAAGGGTTCGGTTTTATAGAGAGAGAAGATGGTAGTGATGTTTTCATACACTATCGAGATATCGGAGGGGATGGTTTCCGAACATTAGCTGAGGGTCAAAAAGTTGAGTTTGTCCTGGACGAACGAGACAAAGGCCCAGCTGCATTAGAAGTAACTACCGAAGATTAACTAAATAATACACCACCGTTTCCATCAGACCGGTTGGTTGTTTAACCTAACCGGTCTGATTGAGACACCTTGAAAAGATATTTTGCCTTGACCTGCCTGCTGGTTGCGACTTTATTAAGTTTTACCAGTTGCGCCCCCGTTGTTCGATTTGCTTTCGATCTAGCAACCACAACGTATGCCACCGCACCAAACATTTCGTTTCTTTCTATTTTGATGATTATGGCATTCGCCATTCTACTAGCATTAATTGGTATTTTGATGATTGCCAGACAGGAACCCGATACCACCCTATCAACAAATCAAGTTAAAGAACTTAGTCGTTCAGAACGATGGCTACTCTATGCAGGACCCGCTTTACTTTACCTCGGCATTCCTCTAGCCCAGTTATTCATCCCCTTCTGGCTCTGGTCCAAGCACCGCGACAGTGCCGAAGTTATCAATGCGCTAAATTTTCAAATAAGTTGGAGTCTTTACCTGTTTGTCGCCATGATGCTTAGCCTCATTATTATCGGATTTCCAATAATCTTTCTGTTGGTTGGCTTTCACATAGTAATAACCATCAAAACTAGTTTATCCAGCCGCGTCGGCAAAACCACTCGCTTTCCATTTTTGCTGGACTTTATACCCGGCGGAAAATAAGCAGCCCGATCACTTTCGCCTACAAAGTGGCAAATACTTTCCTAGCCGCCTCGAGGGTATGATGAATTGCCTCCTCGTCATGAGCTGTAGATAGAAAGCCGGCCTCAAACGCTGAAGGAGCCAGATTTACTCCGGCGCTCAACATGCCATGAAAGTACTTGTTAAACCGTTCTGTATTACAGGCCATTACATCGGCGAAACAATTAACCTGATTGGCATCTGTAAAAAACAAACCAAACATAGCACCGACTTGATTCGTGATCAGAGGAACATTGTATTGACTAGCAGCGGCGCGAAACTCTTTCAGAAAATCGGAGGTTTTTAATTCCAACTCATCATGTAGTGACTTTTTGCTCGCATGTTTTAAGGTTGCCAGGCCAGCGGCCATGGCAACTGGATTACCAGATAATGTCCCAGCCTGATAAACACCACCTTCAGGAGCCAGGCAGGCCATGATGTCCGCTCGACCACCAAAGGCCCCAACCGGCATGCCACCGCCGATAATCTTGCCCAGGGTAAGTAAATCTGCACGAATACCGAATCTTCCAGCAGCACCTTTATGACCCACTCTAAAGCCAGTCATAACTTCATCAAGAATTAACACTGAGCCACTTTCATCACAGGCTTTGCGCAGACCTTCAAGAAAACCAGGCTCAGGCGGGACGCAATTCATATTGCCTGCCACTGGTTCCACTATTACCGCAGCAATCTGCTCGCCTATCTCATCAAATACCTGGGCTACCTCGGCGAGATTGTTATAAGAAAGCGTGAGGGTGTGCTCCGCCATCGCGGCCGGTACACCGGGTGATGTTGGAACACCGAAGGTTAATGCCCCTGATCCCGCTTTAACCAGCAAGCCATCTGAGTGGCCGTGATAGCAACCCTCGAATTTTACAATCTTATCTCGGCCAGTGAATCCTCGAGCCAGCCGTATGGCACTCATCGTGGCTTCGGTACCAGAGTTCACCATACGCACGCGGTCGACATCATCGAGATGCTGACACAAGAATTTTGCCATCTCAGTTTCTAGTTTCGTGGGAGCACCAAAACTTAGTCCCTTGTCAACTGCCTGTTGAACAGCCCTTCTTACCTCCGGGTGATTATGGCCCAGAATCATCGGCCCCCAGGATCCCACATAATCTACATATCGTTTACCCTGAGTATCAGTCAACCAGGCACCATCTCCCCGTTCAAAAAAAACCGGGTCGCCACCTACAGATTTGAATGCTCGAACAGGTGAATTAACACCTCCGGGGATATACCGACGGGCTTCGGTTATAAGCTCAGCAAAACTTTCAGACATATTTTTCTCGAAACTATAGCAATGGAATGAATTTTGTTAGGCTAATTATACCCTTCCATGGGGCGATTCGTGTCGCTCCTGATGCCAACTAAATCTTGCTTTCTATAAAACATATAACAGGATAGTGAATTTGCGATTATCTAGGCTTGTCTCGGCGCTACACTATGGTTAGAATGCGCCGGTTTCAACTTGGGCCCAAATAATGGAATTTCGAACCTACATGTGTGTCATATGCGGCTACGTATATGATGAAGAGAAAGGCGAACCCGATGACGGTATCGCCCCTGGTACGCTTTGGGATGATATTCCCGATGACTGGCAATGTCCGGATTGCGAAGCCACTAAAGTTGATTTCGAGTTAATAGAAATCTAGCTGGCTAGTGTAAATCTTCTTTTGACAGCAGAAAAACAACTGATTCGCCGCTTTCTGACATCAACCAGGTAAAAGGCATATTGGGATATTGTTGTTCCAACGCCTCTTTTGCTGATCCGGCTTCTACTATCAAGCTTCCGGCAGGCCGCAGAAAGCGGCTGGCCTGATCTAACAGGATATCAATAAACTGCAAACCGGTTTCACCGCCGACAAATGCCATTTCCGGCTCTGCATCATACTCAATGGGCAACTGTTGCATTAAACGTTCTGCCACATAAGGCGGGTTGCAAACAATAAGGTCGTATGTCTTTTCTCCCAAACTAGAGAACATATCCCCGGCCACTAGCGCTACTCGATCCGCAACTTCGTGTAATTCCACATTTTTTCTTGCTACCAATAAAGCGGACTCCGAAAGGTCTACAGCGTCGACTTTAATTTCCGGAAAGAATTTTGCAATAGCAATCGCAATACAGCCGCTACCTGTACACAGATCCAGCGCTGACTTTGGTTCTTCATTCAATAACCAGGGGCTAAATTGCTCTGGAATCCATTCACCCAGATGAGATCTTGGCACTATCGCCCGATCATCAATATAAAATCTGAGGCCCGCAAACCAGGCTTCCTGAATCAAATAGGCCAGCGGTTGCCTGGTCTCAATTCTTCGATGGGTCAGCTTATCGACAGTTTCAATCGTCTCATTATCAAGACTTGCCTCCCAGGGCAAATCATCTTCGTTGGATAAATTTACTCCAACCACATGGCATACCAGCCAGGCTGCTTCATCGTAAGCATTGTCGGTGCCGTGACCAAAATACAAATCAGCTTCTTCCAGGCTTTGTTGCACCTGATCAACTAATTCAGAGAATGTGCGACTCATATATCAAGTATTCACAAAATCAATTTTAATGACGGGCTCAAACAACAAAAAAGGCGGCAAAGCCGCCTTTTTCTTCAGCCCATAAGGACAAGATGACTGCTCGTTAAACTTTGCGGCCATATCTTTGTTGAAATTTGCCAACACGACCAGCTGTGTCAACAATTTTCTGCTTTCCGGTGTAAAACGGATGGCACTCTGAGCAAATTTCCACATGCAGTTCCTGATTCAGGGTAGAACCAGTCTCAAAGGAATTTCCACAGGCACATACGACTTTAATCATATTGTACTGGGGATGGATATCGGCTTTCATTTGCGAACCCTCGCTATAACCATTTAAATCAATGGGGGAATCTGTTAATCCGGCCCGGCGGCTGGGGACGGCGAATACTAATCAAATCTGCCCGCATTCGCAAGTCATTTGAGCCTGATTTTTCTCCTGAAATCGCCAACTAACTCGCTCAGACGTAAAACTATCGATTCATGGATTTAAAAAATTCAGCATTATTCTTGGTTGCTTTCAATTTGTCCAGCAAAAACTCAATGGCGTCTACATCTTCCATGGGGTGTAAAAGCTTTCTCAGCAACCAGATCTTCTGCAATTCTGCTGGATCGGTGAGGAGTTCCTCACGTCGAGTACCTGAACGACCAATAATAATTGAAGGGTAAACACGTTTTTCTGCAATTTTTCGATCCAGGTGAATTTCCATATTACCGGTACCCTTAAACTCTTCGTAAATTACCTCGTCCATTTTTGAACCGGTATCGATAAGAGCTGTAGCCAGTATAGTCAGGCTGCCACCCTCTTCAATATTTCTGGCCGCACCAAAAAATCGTTTCGGGCGTTGCAATGCATTCGCATCAACACCACCAGTAAGTACTTTTCCCGAAGCCGGAGCAACGGTGTTGTAAGCCCGCGCGAGACGCGTAATAGAGTCCAGCAGAATAACTACATTTTTCTTATGTTCGACCAGGCGCTTAGCCTTTTCGATAGCCATTTCTGCGACTTGAATATGACGTGACGCCGGCTCATCAAACGTAGATGAAACCACTTCACCGCGTACGGAACGCTGCATTTCGGTCACTTCTTCTGGCCGTTCATCAATGAGTAAAACAATCAGGAAAGCATCTGGATCCGCCGTAGTAATAGAATGCGCAATTTGTTGCAGCATCACGGTCTTACCCGATTTTGGGCTAGAGACAATCAGACCACGCTGGCCTTTGCCTAGAGGGGCCACCATATCGATAGTCCGAGCTGTTAAGTCCTCAGCAGAACCATTTTCTCGCTCAAGTCTTAAGCGCTCATCTGGATGTAGTGGCGTCAAGTTTTCGAATAATATTTTCTGCTTGGCTTCTTCAGGAGACTGGTAGTTTATTGTTTCAACTTTCAAAAGTGCGAAATAACGCTCAGAATCTTTCGGAGGTCGAATCAGTCCGGTAATAGTATCTCCTGTTCTCAATCCAAATCTTCTTATCTGGCTGGGAGAGACATAAATGTCATCTGGGCCGGCCATATATGAGCTAGCGGCTGATCGCAGGAAACCAAAACCATCTTGAAGGATTTCCATGACACCTTCGCCTTTAATTTTTTCTCCTTTACGAGCCTGGGCTTTAAGGATTGCAAAGATTTGGTCTTGCTTGCGTAGGCGGGAAATACTTTCCAGATTGAGGCTCCGCGCGAATTCTGCTAGATCGGTGGCGGATTTCTGCTTAAGTTCAGTCAGATTGAGGGACATATAAATTCAGGGATGGAATGAATGGGAGAACTGCCTAGCGGCAGGACCTAAGGAAAGACGGGAAACGTCGAAAAAGAAGAAAGGAAATATAGTAAAAATTTTATGGCCGGAATAATAACCGGAAACAGGATGGTCGACAAGTGTTGTCGACCATCTGTGTGATATACTTTACAAGTTGCCGTCGATAAAGGCGGTTAACTGGGATTTGGATACGGCACCAACCTTGGTTGCCTCAACCTGACCATCTTTGAATAGCATTAGTGTTGGAATCCCGCGAATACCATACTTTGGTGGTGTCTCAGGATTTTCGTCAATATTCAGCTTGACTACTTTCACACGATCAGAATATTCATCGGCTATTTCATTTAACACAGGTGCAATCATTTTGCAGGGGCCGCACCACTCAGCCCAATAGTCGATTAGTACAGGTTTGTCCGACTTTAGAACGTCTTGTTCAAAACTGTCGTCACTGACATGGGTAATATTTTCAGACATTAAATATGCCTCCGCGCATAATTTAAGGGAAATCAGGAATTGAGAAAACTAATTTAAAGAGTGATTTGACCGCATTCCGAATAGCATTGCAATCCCTATTACATGTATATTTTTTATTTAAGAATGCCCACATAAGAACATTAATCCATGTAGTTCAATAGTTTAAAGCTTTGTAATCATGGTAATGAATTAACATTTAAGAATTGCCAAATAACAGCATTGAGTAAGCCAATCATCCATATGAATAACTCCCATTTAAGTGAAATAGAATTTTCCAGCCTCGATCTGCATGAAACACTCAAGCAGGGGCTTGTTGATGCCGGCTTTTCTCATTGCACTCCAATACAGTCACTGACGCTACCCGTTGCATTACAGTGCAAGGATGTTGCTGGACAAGCACAAACTGGCACCGGTAAGACAGCTGCATTTTTATTGGCAACGGTGAATCGATTATTACATCAGGATCCGACAGAAATTGAATTGGCGGGTACCGCGCCACGAGCCATAATTCTAGCTCCAACCAGAGAATTGGCTATTCAAATTCACAAAGATGCTTTGCTTTTAGGCAAGCATACTGGTTTGAAATTCACCATTGCCTATGGCGGAACTGGCTATGAACAACAACGTGAGGAGATTTCCCGCGGCGTTGATGTGCTAATCGGCACTCCGGGTAGGCTTATTGATTACTACAAACAAAACGTTTACACCCTGGATCATATCCGGGTAGTGGTGCTTGATGAAGCAGACCGCATGTTTGACCTGGGCTTTATCAAAGACATGCGCTATATCCTGCGGCGCATGCCAGAACCGAAAATGCGGCTGAATATGCTGTTTTCAGCAACTTTGTCACAACGTGTAATGGAGCTGGCTTATGAGCATATGAATGAGCCTAAAACTCTTGTCGTAGCATCAGACAGCGGCATTGCAGACGGCATTACCGAGTCAGTTTATTATCCTGCTAACGACGAAAAAATTCCCCTGATTCTTGGTTTGTTACGGGAACATGAGGCAGAACGCAGTCTCATTTTCTCTAATACACGACATGGAGCTGATCGTGTTGGGCGCTATTTGGAAGCCAATGGATACAAGGTAGCTGTATTAACCGGCGACGTCCCACAACGTAAGCGCGAGTCATTATTAAAGGCTTTTAGCAACGGTGAAAGAAATATTCTGGTCGCCACTGATGTTGCTGCACGGGGACTACACATTCCGGACGTCAGCCATGTGTTCAATTATGACCTACCTCAGGACCCTGAGGATTATGTTCATCGTATTGGACGAACTGCTAGAGCCGGCGCTAAAGGCGCAGCAATATCTTTGGCCTGCGAGGATCATGCCTTCAATTTGATGGATATTGAGACCTTTATTGGTCACGCCTTGCCCAAAATTGACATCAATCCTGAACTACTTCCCGTTGTTAGAAGACCGGCCTATCAAAAGTCTGACAGCTCTCCGCGTAAAAACAACAAGAGCAGCAGTAGTAATACGCAGAATAGAAGACCTCCTCGAACGGAGAAACCTGCACAAAAAATGGTGGAAACTCCCGCACAAGAAACTTCAACCCAGGAAGTTTCAGTTCAGGAAAATCCTAACTTAGATACTAAAAACCTTGATCAAGCGGTGAATGTTACTAGCCCGAATCATGATCCGAAACCCATATTCGAGACTCAACCAGAGCAGATGCCAGAACAACAACCTTCGGCTAAATTTGAACCGGACAATGATCAGCCAGATGCATCCATTCCAGTATCACTATTGTCAAGAAAATCGCGCTGGGCTAATTTAAATCTTGAAATACCAGCCATCGGATAAAATCGTTCGTGCAGAAGCTTGTCCGTGTGGACCCAGACCGGCTTTCCATAGTATTTAGCCATCCAGAGCTTTGTACTCGCAGTGGAACCTGTGTGGGAATTTGCCCAGAAAAAGCTCTAAGCCTGGGGGAAGACTATTATCCGGTGATTAATGAAGATCTGTGCACCGAGTGCGGTAAATGCAATGAGGTGTGTCCGGGTCAGTCAGTAGATTTTTCCAGACTTGGTGAATTAAGTTTTGCTGATCCGAAACCGCCAGAAAGTTTTGACGGACGTGTGGAAGAGGTACATGTAGCCTACGCTAGCGAAGAGCCAATGCGCTACGGTGGTGCGGGTGGTGGTGTTGTTACCGCACTACTATATGATCTGTTAAAACATGGCGATGTTGATGGCTGCGTTGTAACTCGAATGCGTGCGGACAAACCCTGGTTAGGTGAGCCTTTTATTGCCCGCAATCGAGAGGATCTACTGCAAAGTCAGGGTTCTCGTTATACAGTGATTCCCTACAATCTGGTATTACAACAAATACGCCAGGAAGGTGGGAAATACGCGGTAGCCGCGCTACCCTGTCAGGTTCATGGACTGCGATTTGCATTGCAACAGGATGCTGAGCTTAAGAAACAAATCCCCTTTGTTATTGGGTTATTTTGCGGAGGCGCGCTAGAGCCTTTTGTCGTTCCGGAATTACTCGAAACCAAAGGCATAGACAAAACTGAGATAAAAGATTTCCAGTTTCGCGGTGGTGAATGGCCAGGGAAAATGCGCGCCATTATGAGACAGGGTGAAGTTCGTGATTTACACTATTCAAACTATAAAGATGGCGCCTACAATTATTTCGTCGGGCTATATATGCCCACGCGCTGCCAAACCTGCGTGGATGGTTCAGGGTTATTTTCAGATCTTTCAGTGAGCGATGCCTGGACGAGAGATAAGCAGGGTAACTACAAGTTTCCCTGGCACTCCAGAATTTTGATCCGAAATGAAAATGGTAGAAAAATTCTAAACAACGCTATCCAACGTGGAACGCTAATAGCTACTAATTTGGGCGATGACCCGGCTTATTTGACTCATCGACAACAGACCCAGCGAAAGGGCATGAATGCACCACTTCGTTTAGCAAGGTGGTTTCGCAAAGGGATCTCAGTACCCAACTATGGTTTGAATACTCCCCAGTCTACGACAAAGGAACGATTAACGGAGAGAGTGGTATCTTCGCTCTTATGGCTTGGCAAATTCAGAGCTATCCGCTACCCACTTATCAAATTTTTGACATCGGGCGCAGCAGTTCCACTAATAAAGCTTCGATTATTCCTCAAAAATCGCAAGTATCGGAAAGCAAGCTAGCAATTCGATCACAGCGTTATTGGCGTTTCAAAATAAGGATGTTGGTATTAACCCTTTCACTGCCCACTTTTACATAGTCTGCAAGATTAATGGAGTTAGTTGAGGCAGCACCAAAAAGCGTTGTCCAATCTTCTCTATCAAATGTGTCGAAAAGAAGCATATTGCCACGGGACGTGATTCGCCCAGATAACACACGAGCAACACCACTAGCCTTTGAGGTCCGAATAATAACTAAATCGCCTTCATGAGTAATGCTGGCTGTTACCGGTTCATAGGCATCTTTTCGGTCTTTAAAGTAGCCGACCCAGGTAGTACCAGCCAAATTCGGACCGACTCGGGGCGTTGTAACCGCTGGAACCGGAGCAAGGGTGGGAGTGTCAATCGGTCCAGTTAAACCTGGTGACGCTGCTGTTTCAGTTGCCGAATCATTTGCTACGCTAGACTGAGACGAGCCGCCACCGCTCGAACTACTTCCGCTATCTCCACCACAACCGGCCAGCAATGCGCACACTGTTAGCACCACAACTTTCTCGTACCTTATTTGATTTAGAACAAGAGCTCCTAAAATTCTCAAACAACTATTCACTACTCTATAGTCCATTCGTCAAATCACTCTAAAATATTCAATCTAAGATTATATATTAATTTTTATATAGAATAACTCGGATACTATTTTACAACTTCGAGAATACCTACAAAGACAAAGGAAAATGTCGATAACATGGTTAAAAGCAAGGAAATGATGAAAAATGGTTTTTTGGGTAAATGGTCACGCAAGAGATACAGCAAAACCCCCAACATTGTAGCCAACGAAAAGAAATACCGCCCCTGAGGCTGAAAATCCATACTCCAGGAATTCCACATTGTTGCACCAACCAATCCGCAGAAGCATATCAGCATTGACACCAGTCCTGCTCGAGCTAGTACTGTACCATTTCGTAAAGTTACCCAGAATAACAGCCCAAACAAGCCGCCAAGCGCCACTTTAATTGCCGTATAAAATGCCACGCTTCCGGGCACATATAGATAACCGTAATAACCAAAAGCCGAACTGAAGACCCGGGTTCCCCATTTGGCTTCAATCAAATCACTAAAGGGTCGACCTTTCGCTTTCCAGTATAAACTACCGCTAGTCTGCGCTAATGGTGTATCTGGGTTATAAGCTTTTCTTGCCAACTCACGAACACAGTCAGCGACTTGTTCCTTGCGTTCAAAATCATTGATGGACTGATGAATTAGCTCTACTCCGCCCCAAATACATAATGCAACTAAGATAAGCGGCAAGAGTCTTTGTGCTCCGAACGCTATATAGTTCCATTGACGAGAGAAAATTATCCACAGCGCAGCTGTCATGCCAGCAAATGCTAATACAAAATAAAATGTTTGCTTCTGTAACAAGAGCAAACCGCATAGTACACCAAGCATCAAAACTGTTTTCCAGGGCACTTTCTCGGTTTCGAATAGCTTTTTAAGCCCACCGCCAAAAGCCATCCATGCGGCCAGAGTGGCAACGGTAATCCCCATAGCTTCTGAATTTACGTAGCTGAAGGCGTACCACAACTGCGGAGAAAACAACAATGGCAGTACAAACCATCGAAATGTAGAGACTTTAATGGCAAGGATTACTAGTAAAAGTAGCATGCCAACGTTTAAAGCTCTCAGCTTGAAAAAATCTTGCCCAGGAATTGGTTGCATTAGCCGCAACAATCGACCGGCTAAATAGTAATAGATTTCATTACTATTTAGCCGTGAAGCGCCATAAACACTATAAGTAAATCGACTCGACTCCTCACACGCTTTAACCGGCAGCAAATGCTTCGAATAAAATTGGGCAGCCCTGATATGCACATATTCGTCCGGATGTACATTTCGGTTACTTACACTCGACATTACAACAACAGATGTCAGCACAATAATTAATGCATACACGACATAGCTTTGATCTTTCATCAAATCGGGCAAAACACGACGGGAAAGCAAACCAATCACTACCATAATTACCAACCACAAAACTATTTCAACAGCATTCCCGCCGTTCGTATTTAGCTGCGGCAGTTTCCATTCAAGTTGTGCGTCACCTCCGGTGCTCTTAAGAGAAATGCTCCGACTTTTCGTGGACATCCCTTTTAACTGATTTTTAATCTCCACTGAATTCGGATAATCGCCATCAAAAAGATTGATGCGATTGTGACCAAGTGCATACAGTGACAGATCACTTATGGTTATTTTGACACCTGGCCGATTCGTCGGATCGATGCGTAAATTTCGGATCTGATCAACATCGTCAATCCACATTAAATAATGTCGCTTTCGCGGATAGACTTTAATAGCGCGAGACCTCGACTCCGAATAACTCTGTCCGTCTTCGGCCCAGTAAAGGCGAAACTCGCTAGTAGCATTAACCTTTATATTCAGCGATACAAAAGTTTGACTACTTAAAAACCATACTGACCATAAACCGACAAACAAATAAATTATAAATAACCAGTGTCGATTGACCAGAAGGGACAAATACCCTCGTGGGTCTGGACTCATTGAGAGACTACGATCCAGCACTTCGTTCACGTAAAACTCTTGCCGGTACGCCTGCATTAACAGTGCCTGCTGGAATATCTTTAGTCACAACAGAACCCGCTCCTACCACAGACCCCTGACCAATCGTGACACCATCATTGACGATAACATGGGCCCCTAACCAGACGTTTTCCTCAATGACAACTCCTTTTGGCTCATCCAGGGGCTGGTCGATTATGGCCACATCTAGATTACTGGTACCATGGGAAAGTCCTCCGATATAACAACCTGAGCCAAATAAGCAATTCTTACCAATCGTGATTTTTGCCGCGGTGCCTATATGACAAAAGGTACTTATATTGGCATCCTCGGCGATTTCAATACAGCCATCCCGGGCGCGTATTTGCGAGAACTGACCAATAAAAACATTAGGTTTCAATTCAATTCGACCTGCGTCACCCCGGCTGGACAACAATACATAGTCATCAATCACACAGTTTTTTCCGATAAACATTGATCCTGGTCGACGTAGCCCCAAATGATGTCCAAATACAACACCTGACTCGCAGGAACGAAATAACCGGGGATAAAATAACTTCCTCAATGCCAGGCCAAGTGCACCCGGAATATGACTGGCGATCAGAGTGGAAAACTCAAAGTATATAAAGCCTGGCCAGCCTTTGTTACCTGTGAACAAATCTCGATATTTTTGTAGCGCAGAACGGGAGTCGTCTCGGACGATTTCTTTGAGCTTAAATTGATTGAGCCTTTCGGTCATAGCTTCAACAGAAAATGCAGACCACCACCGATCAATGCATCGATGATAGTTTTAATTCGCATTAGAATCGCGGTAGAAAGACCAATAGTCAATCCAATTCCGAGCATTTCAAAAACAAAAGTGTAAGCGGATTCCATCAAACCAATTCCGCCGATAGAAATAGGCAGGTTCATAATTACCATGATAATAGGCACAGAAGTTGCAATATCTTCAATTAAGAGCTCCTCACTAAATGCCCTGGCCGTGACATACACATTTAGAATCGCCACTAGATAAAATAATAACGACAGCCCCATCGCTATTAACAAAATGGATCGGGTATTGTATCCTGCCAATGTAGTTCTCAGCTCACCCAGTTGTGTTAAAAGCTTGCTGACCAATTTTAGTCTACCGAATAGACGTTGCAACAAATCATGGGCTATTTGGCTGACAAGAACCCACCAGATTATAAGTCCTCCTGCCAGCGAAGAAAAAATACCCACATATACCAATTGGCTATCAATTTTGCTTAGACCCAGCATTAGGACGCCACAGGCCATCGCCAACAACATTAAAAAGCCTGACAGTCGATCAACGATAACAGAGGCCGCTGCTTCCATGTGTTTTCCCGTGAACCGACCTAGCCCATATACCCTCACGACATCCCCTCCGACACTGGTTGGTAAAAACATATTGTAAAATCGACCGACATAATAGAGGCCAACCAGACGCCAGAAAGCTTGCTCTACGCCACGTTTTCGTAACAGCCACCACCACTTCCATGAACTGATCAAATTAAGTGCAGCACCTGCTAGAATGGATAACACGAGATAGGATGTATCAACATTCACCAACACTGCAAAAAATTGTTGTCGTCCCGCCGCCTCAAGCAACCCGGTTTTCCAAACCACAAGAAAAAGTAACGCGGTAGTTATTAGCAGCTTGAGCAGAAAGCCAGGTGAAATTCGCAGCATGATTTATTTTATTGAATTAGCCAGATGCTTGATTGCGACTATGGCTTAGCAAACGTCGGGCAACCTGCCAGGGAAGCCCACGTCGACCGAATGATTTAATGTGTACAGCAGGATCCAGGAGAAACATTTCAATCAGTTTCTGTGGATCTTCGGTGTCAGCAATTACATCGCTACAATATGAGCCAGCCTGCTTTTCTTCCCCAGAATGCGGTAGGGGGTCTGAACCATGCAAAATGCGGAAACCCTTGCGCCTCGCGACTCGAAATAATAACGGCGTAAGCCAGCCAATCGGTCGCATACTGGTGTCGCCTAAAACCAGTTGGCAAGGGTCAAACTGCTCCAGTAAAGCACGAACAATCCTGCTTCGAGAAAATAACCACTTACCAAATCCCCATGCTACTACCGGCGTACCGCCTGCCCTTAGCACTCTATCAATTGTTTCCCCAGCCGACAGAGAATCGGGAATCCGTTCTGCAATATTCAGACCAAGAATCTCAAGATTTTCGCCAGTAACAATTTGTTGCCCGGCTATCAAATACATTCTCCCGTTGTGTTTACTAGATTCTATAAGTAGACAACGAGGCCCTGGTCGTTGACTGATACTAAAACTGCTGTCCTGCAATTTGCTTTCGTCTTCTGAAATTTCATAAAACAAATCGCAGTCAAATCGCTCGGTAAGACAAGCCACGGCGATAACCCCGGGGCGCGACAGACGATCGAACAATGCATTTAAGGCCCATTCAAGGTCATGGAATGGGTAAATATGCACATGGCTATCTATAAGAAATCGGCTCACGGCCACTCATACGTTATAAGAGGAATAGTAACTACAAAAATATTTTGAGTTAACATAAAGAACAGGAGCCAGAATGGCCCCTGTTCTTTTTATGAAACTGGTTGGACGTATTAAAAGGAACGATTAAGAGTAAACATTAGTATTCGTTCGCGATCGGCCTCAACATTATGGCCAGCTTCGTCACGGTAGAGAATGTGTGAGCCAAGCTCAAAGGATTTGCCCATATCAGTGCCATAATAAAATTCCACAATTGATTCGGTTCCTTCGGGCACAAGACTGTAGCGACTGTTATCAAAATAAACTTTACCAGTATCGTCTTGTGCGTAAGGTATAGTTGCATCCACAGCACCGCTATTTACTCTAATTGGCTGGAAGTAGGCAGCACCCAATCGATCTCCTCGACGAAAGACATTTGAGCTCACAATACCCGCTCCGTAACTATCAGTTTTAACTGAGGAAAAGTTACTTAAAAGACTCTGTTTACGGTCTTTTACATCGGTTAGACCTATGTGATAGCTACCAATCATTGAAGTTCTTTGCCCAATCTGGTATCTACCAGAAAGCCCCATGGTTACCGTAGATGCGGAATCCACACTAAAGGCGCCATCAGACGAACCGCCGAATAAACTGCCTTGCTCCACCAGCTCCCCCAATTGCAAACTCAAACCCCAACGTTGGGTCTCATAACTGGTTTCAAAAAATGCACTTTCGCTGGACAGGCCCCATCGCTGCTGATCATCTGTTGAGGATAATCCAAATTTTATCTGCACATTTTCCATAGGCTTAAAGGCCATGGATGAACTCAGACCTTTATTCGTAAAACCCATCATCGGTGCTGACAAAAGCGTACCATTGAGAAAACTTGCTTTACTGGACGAAGGCAACAACGACATCGCACCAAAATGAGATTTCTGATCTTCATTAATTCCGAAAGACAGGCGTTTGCCTGAACGATCAACGCTATGAAATGCCAGACTTATATTTTCCAGGTTTTCCTGCTTGTCAGCACTATCAATAGTCTGTAGTTCAAGCACAGGCTGAAACATTCCGCCGGAATGACGAATAGTGGAATAGCTCGCGCTATCTTCAGACTGAGAAACAACAAACGTATCAGTGCGAGTATCCAGCGCCGCCATAACTAAATCCAGACCCGGGGTCTGATCTCGCCTGGTGATTGCTTTCGTCATATCCACGGAGAAACCCCGTCCGAATTCATCCAAAATTAGCGTTTTCTTTAATTTTTTGCCGCGATCAAATAAAGCAAACAAGCCAGCACCGGCTAGTAGTGCCCCGCCTGCAGCAGCGCCACTGGAAGAAGAGCCACCACCCTTTCCTGCAACATTAGTGGTTCCAATGGCATTCAGAGCCGCTGCTGCATTTAAACGGCCATTGCCAAATACCGCATCTACACCGGGTGCACCAGCGTCAGTAGCGCTCCGCTTCAGAATATCCACAACCTGCTTCGGGGTTAAAAAAGGACTCCGAGATTTCACAATGGCGGCGGCGGCGGCAACTCTAGCCATAGCAAATGAACTTCCTCGGACACTGGTACCCAGGTTGGTGGCAGAAAACAGGGCGGCAATTCCATGACTCGCGAAAGCTGTGCCAATTCTATTACTGGTTTCCGATATGGTCCCATCAGTGTCGTGACCGGTAACGATTAGTCCACTGCCACGAAGGGCCGGTATTAAAGTAGCTGACCCCTGGGCCTGGGCCGCAGCCTGATTGCCTGAATTAATCACTATTACTTTATCGTTTTTGGTCGCCCGTTGCAGCCGACCAAGGTCTATCGGCTGCAGTCGGTTAATTACAATCACTTTTACCGCACTGTTGGCAATCGCAAAGTCCATGGCCGCTTGGCCGATGGCTAACGACATATTGCTACTTGTCCCTGGTGCCCCGGAATAAGTACGTAGCGGCATAATCAATTCAGCGGGAGCATTTTGATTAAAAATCAAACCCTGAAATGTGCCATGTGCTACTGGTGAACGATCGTCCGTATTGGCGTCGTTATCCACGAAATCGAATCCAGCTACTTTTACATCTTCCAGGGTGCCACTATCAATGCCTGTATCTAGAATAGCTGTAACAACAGCCTGTGACTGACCAGAAAACCCCAGCATAGTAGCCATGGAGAAACTGAGCAATGACTTCTTTAACCAAATTTTGTCCATACCAAAACCTTTGAATAGCCTTTGTAATTTACAATTTGACACAATCAACTTGCCGAAAATTCCTGGCGACAAGCAAATCTGTGCCTAGTTTACTTGAATTTCCCGCCTCTCAAAAGGCTATTGCCAATAAATCGAATCAGTTTTCATTTTGAGCATCAAATACTTGCAAAAATAACTTCAATCATCTGCTGTGTAATAAATTAACATCCGGTTACATTTCTGGTTGAAAAACTCTCGAACGGGCTCCCGCTTGAGACTGGACTGCAATAAGGTAGCCAAGTTTTGATCTTTACGAGGTAACTGGGCAACGATGCAACCCTTATAGCACCACTGCCCATTACTAATAAAACTAGCGAACTCATTAGCATCTGGTAACGATATTCCTGCTTCCTGATAGCGTCCTGAATAGTATGTAAATTGAGTGCTATTGGTTATCAACCGCCCGCTCACCGGAGTGCTGATTTGAAACCAGTTACCGGCATCTATGATGAAATATTTACTGGAAAACCGATCGAGGCCTTCCACACTATTTATTACAAACAATAGACCAGGAAACCCATACAGAGAGTTTCGCCGCAATTTGTTCCAGCTCGGCGAAAGTTTATTGATATGGGAGTTCAGTATAAAAGGGGCAATCAAAAGCAGTGTAATGCATAACGAAAGCGGATGCCGTGGAGCCAGGAAAAATCTGGAAGCAACAAAACCAGCAAAATAATCGTGTACGTTATCAACAGAATTGCCAGTTTTCGGCGAGCTGAAGAAGGGATATCATCCAATAGCGAAGGCTTAAAGACTGCCCAAAGCAGAAGCAATGCAACAGGAATTGTAAGCATTCGAACTGACTCCGACACAACTATAGTGATTATCTGGGTCAATATTGTCAGGCTGGCGCCTAACGTTGCGAACAAACCTGTGTGATCTTGTTGCAACTCGAAAAATCTTGTCGACAAAGACTCACTGAATTGTTTCCAGGTTCTTTCCATCAATTCCGTAGGTTGATGAACCAGCGTCCATGGATCCAGATGCCCTTCTGGCCGGTACATCCACCAACCATAAAACATGCTAAGAAATTTTATTCCAATCACCACATAGGCAATAAAAGGAATAAACGCCAGCCGGTGGAATTAATGCGGCCAATTATTAGTAACAGGTATATACATACTAGAACCAGCGCTTCGACCCGAAACAGGACGGCTAATCCAACAATCAACGCTGATCACACTAGTGGTGTGATGTTTTTGCTTTTCGTATAGCGAACCAAAAACCAGATAGTACCCAAATACATGCGAGAAATACGGGATCCCGGACCAGAAAGGCTCTGAATTTCTTGATACCTGGAAAGCTCAAAATCACCAGAGCTGCAAGCCACGTCGTGCACGGGTTCGCTCCAAGTGCGTTTACTACTAACAGAAACCGTGCCACTGAGAATGTAAATCCAACGGTTGTAACAATATGAGCGGCAGATTCGAAGTCTGTGAACGGAAGCAGTTGGACCAGATAAATCAGAAAGGAGTAAGCTGGCCACTTGAAGGTCTGCAATGCCTCAGTCCACATACCTTCAGAAAGATATTCTGCAGTCAGAATGTAATGAACACCGTCGCTATTAATCACCTCGTCGATGTAGATCATCCACATCGATAGAACGACGCTACTAACAGTAACAGTCAGGTAAAGTCCGAATTTTCGATTTAAACAAGCACTCATAGGGCCAATTGGAGGCATGCAAGCAATGAGTAAAGTGGACAGGCCTGGGCGGCCTCGAAGACTGTATAGTGGGATGATTAGTTTGCTTAATTGGCGACCAAAGTAGCACTTTATTACCTAAATCTCTGCTTAATCCATCAATGCAACGCATCTTTATACACGCAATTGTGTAAAATCGACAGTTCTGATAATTACCTTAAATGTCATTGGATTGCATCTGTTATTGCAAGCAAATTCTAACCTATTGATCCTAACTATATGAGCACGCCCTCTGTTTCTGTCGTAATGCCGGCCTACAACCATGAGAAATTTGTGGGCAGTGCCATAGCTAGCGTACTGGAACAGAGCTATTCAGATCTGGAATTAATCATAATCAACGATGGATCAACAGACACAACGGAATCTGTAATTAAAGAGTTCGATGACCCCAGAATTCGCTATCATCTGCAGGACAATCAGGATGCATACAACGCGTTGAACCGTGGTATGGGGCTAGCTGCGGGAGAATATATAGCCATAATAAACTCGGACGATGTTTATCATTCGGACCGTATCCAGAAATGCGTTGAACTACATCAGTCGCAAGGTGTTGAATTTATCTTTACCGATGTAACCCCTATAAATGATAGTGGTGAATCTATCGACAATCACCCCTGGCAAGCATGGCACCAGAACAATAGAAATTACTATTTTGAGGAGATGGATCTTTACCGGGGATTCCTGCATGGAAATTTCATGGTGACTACCAGCAATATATTTATGACCCGGGAGCTACAGTGTCGAACGGGTAATTTCTCCTCACTTAGGTACCTGCATGACTATGATTTTGTCTTTCGCCTACTAATTGCGGCAGAGCATCGCAGTGTTTACCTCCAAGATGAATGCCTGCTCTTCTACCGAATACATTCTTCCAACACGTTAAGCGAAGCGGCAATTACCGGTCGTGAACAAGATAAATGGGTAATACGGAATTATTTAATGGAACTAATTCCAGAGCAACACAGGGTGCGAGCGAACACCGCAGTAGATCGACTAGTGGCATTGGAACATGAACTTATTGACGTGCGTAGCCAACTCAGAAAACAGCAGCAATCACCCCATCCAGTGGTCCCAAAAAGCTTCATCCATCGACTGCAAAATCGCATCAAACGAGCACTACAGTGAGTATTGAAACCCATTATAGCGTAGCCGATTTAGTTTCCACCGCCAACAGTCAATTGGAAAATGTTGACTGCGTGTCAATGGATATTTTTGACACACTTTTTATCCGTCGAGTGCACAATCCAGATCAGATAAAATGGCCAGTAGCAAAATTTATTGCCGATGTTGCGCGCCAACAGGGCATTCAAATTGATACTGCACAATGCCTTGATATCCGCAATCAACTGGAACAGGAACAGCGAGACCGCAATGGCAAAACATTTCCTGATCACGAGGCACGTTATGATGATTTCATGCAGGCTTGTCTGAAGGAAATTTTCGAAGAACGCGTTCCAGAAGACTTTTTCGAGGAGGTAGCCGCATTGGAAATGCGCATGGAGTCCTCGGTAATTGTGGTCAGGCAGGAACTAGCCGCCTGGCTAGAATCTCTGAAGCAGCAACAAAAACGAGTTCTGTTGATTTCTGATATTTACCTGACATCTAACTATTTGCAATTATTAGTAGATGACAATGGCCTTACAAATTATGTTGAAGGTATCATTTCTTCTGCAGACAATTTTCATGCCAAAGCATCCGGTGCAACCTGGCCACTGATTAAGGAACGATACGGCATTGATCCAGAACGCTGGATCCATGTGGGCGACAATCTGATTTCTGATGGGAGCAGACCCTCAGAATTCGGCTTGCGCAGCTATATTCTAAAAGACTTACAGGAAAAACACCGGCACAGCGTTGTTAAAGGGTTGTATAACAAAACTCGCCACAACGCCCTTTTGCGTGGACGGTATATCCAGCAGTTAATGATGCCGCTGGAAGACGAAAACGAACAAGTGCCAGAACTCTACCTGGATGGATATAATTTCCTCGGCTTTGTTCTAGGATACTACTGCCTCTCAATTCTTGAGCACTGCCGCAAAAATCACATAAATCGGATATTTTTCTGTTCGAGAGAAGGTTGGACAATCCAGAAGGTCTGGGACAGCATGATGCCGTTTATTGCACCAGAAGGGAATTACCCCGAATCGAGTTATTTATATGTAAGTCGCATTGCTCTGGCAAAGGCATCCTGTGCGCGTAATGGACTAAGCCATCTCAGTGCGAAAACGGCCTTATTGCCAGCGTCAAGCCGCGATTTCCGAGATATATGCCGGGTTTTTAGTCTGGATTTTGAGCCACTAATGGAGCATCTTGAACGGCATGATTTAAGTGCCAGTGAATTAATTAATCCTTCCCATGGGGATACGACACCTGCATCGCGCCGAAAATTTAGCGAACTTCTGGGTGACGCATACTTTCAGGATGAGGTGAAACGTCAGGCACGACCAGCACAACTCAAGCTTGAGAGTTATCTAAATCAGGAAGGGTTTTTCGATCACCCTGATGTTGGGTTAATTGACATTGGCTGGCTTGGCACCATTCAGCATTATCTGGTTGATGCCATAAGTCATCGTCTGCACAAACCACGCGTACATGGATTGCTGCTCGGCGCTACTCGGGTCATGCCTTATCGGGATAATCATGAATCTCGAGTTCACGGTATGTTGTTTGATCAGGGTCGATTTAATTTTTCTGAGAGTTTGATCACCACAATAAAGGATATATTTGAGGAAAGTTGTCGCGCACCTCATCCCAGTGTAATTGGCTACGAGCGCAAGTATATGGAAGTTGAGCCGGTATTTCGTGACGTAAATGATGAGGTGGCATTACAGGAAGCGGAACAAAGTAAACAATTTCAACCACTACGACAGGGGATTTTTGATGCCGCTCCACGTTTCGCAGCGGCAATGGCCATCAGTGGTTATCAGTCTCAACAACTGCGGCCCTGGTTACACATGCTATTGACCAGCCGAATTGCGTTCCCCACTAGTACAGAAATTGCCAGGTTGCGTCATGAGTCTCATCAAGATGATTTTGCGGGAAGTCATGTCGTGCCCAAAGCTATTCTGAAGGAAACACGCAATCTATGGGATTCTTCATCTCGCCAGTTTAAATGGAACCCATTTATTCGATTTTATTATTATTGCCGTCATGCCTTGCGCATGCTGAGAAACTGATATGCCACATCGAGTAACTAACCAGCGCTATGATCTAAGCAGCATGGAAATGCATCGCATAATCAAACAATTGTTGATTTGGAAAATGATGCGTTTGCATAATATTGCAGGCAAACCAAAATTGAGAGATTTAGTTGATCTGTGGTTAAGACAATATGCTGGCCACTGGATTAGCATTATTACAGTAAAACACGAAAAACATTGGCGCTCAGTACTGCATAATCTTCGCCAGTATCGATTTAAAATTACCCGGCTAAAAAATCGGCTACTCAGAAAACCAAAGGGCAGCACACGCCTTCCTGAGGCTTAGTTCCAATAGCCAGACCGGTATAGTTCTAATTTAGGGAAACTCTGACTAATTCTGAGATTTAATCGGTGCAGGAATGCACCGAAATATTTAGTCACTGTAAGTAATTGAAAATAGAAGTAAAAAGAAAATCGCCATTTTTCATTTACGTTGCTCTGGCAATTCAGGATGAATTGAGCAGAGCTTCCTTAGATTCGGAACCCGAGCTGACTCAGGCCCCGAACTAGTTCCTACATTGGTTGTTCTATAATCTCAACTCTGCGATTCATTGCACGACCATCTTCAGTGTCGTTGCTCGCAATAGGCTTAGATTCACCATAGCTGTGCAATTGAAGTTTTGAAGGAGAAACTCCCATACTGGTCATGTATTCAACGACCGAAACAGCACGGCGTTCGCCCAGTCCAGAATTGTATTCATCACTACCTTTGGAATCAGTATGCCCAGCCACTTCGAACTTTCGCCCCGAGACGCCTTTTATCACCATAGCCACTTTGTCGAGGATCATCCTAGCTTTATCAGTTAAAACTGATGAATCAAACTCAAAATGTGCATTTTCGAGTGTACCGAGGATCTCGCAACCACGATCATCTACAGTAGCACCAGCGCGAGTATTGGGACATTCATCTACACCATCAGGCACGCCATCACCGTCACTATCCTGAATAACTGGAGCAGGTGTCGCCACCGCTTCTGGTGGAGGCTCTTTTTTCGCACTAATTGCACACCCGCCGAGGACGAATGTAGAGATAACGGTTATCGCAAATATCTTCTTAATTAATTCGTTTCTATCTGGCATGGCATAACTCGAACGGTGGAGGGGTTTGGTTGGATTTTGTTTGGCAAAACAAACTGTCTTAGCCTAACTTTATAGCTTACCAGTATAGCCCTGAGAAATACCAATATTTGTAACTTATCTGTTACTTTTTCCGCCTTCGTTTATGAGAGTATTTTGCGGCCGAACTTTTCCAGAGCAGCAGGAGATAGCTCTAAACCCAAACCCGGTTGTTTATTCAAGTACAGAGTGCCATTCTCTATGCGAGGCGGGTTAATGAATAGTTCGGCTTGTAGTGGATCCCGCTCAGGATCAGTGAAAGACTCCACAATGTATCCTGCAGGCGAGGATGCAACTATATGGGCATGAATAAAGCAGTCATGGTGTGGCGCCACTCGAACATGATTTAATTCACATAATGCGGTTAATTTTCTACCTTGAGTAAAGCCACCCATCATGGTGCAGTCAAATTGAAGAAACTTTACTGCGCCTTGCTCAACCAGACTGCGGCAGGCATACGGTGTCGATTCACTCTCACCGGCTGACAAAGGAATTTTACTATGCCGGGAAAGCAGGGTCAGCTCACGGTGGTCATCTGCCCAATGAACTGGTTCTTCCAGCCAGGTTGGTGAAAATTGTTCTAACAATTTCGCTCCCTTGATCGCGGTATCTAGATCCCAGCCACGGTTAACATCCACCATCAATTCAGAATCTGAACCGATCACCTCGCGCACAACACGTAAACGCTCAATATCCTCCAGTAAGTCTATTCCACCGATTTTTGCCTTATAGGCTCGATGCCCTTGCCTTTTTAACATTTCCATTTCGTCTCGGAGCTCTTTCATATCCTTACCATCGCGGTAATAGGCACAGGTGGCATAGGCCGGGACCTCACTTCGATAACCACCAAATATTTGAAATAGCGGCATACCTGCCTGCTTTCCCATCAAATCCCAAAGCGCTATGTCTACCGCAGCAGAAATTCGTAAAATCGCCTCCCGACTCCAGCCATTCTCAAAAGAACGGCGCTTCCAGGTCAAACTAAACAGTTCTTCATAGATCTGTTCCGGGCCAGGAAATTCTCGCCCCAGCAAGTTATTAAGAATCCCCCCATCTATAGCTTGTTCAACCGCCTGAATCGGCGTGTAACTAGTAGCAAGTCCGATACCATAGAGCCCATCTTCCGTTCCAATTCGCACCAGCAATTCACTGGCTCGAGGAACAATAAAATGACTCACCCAATGGGGGCGACCGTCGTCTGGAGTTAGTAGCAACCAGGCTTCAATAGATTTAACTTTCATTGATAAGCGACACTAACTCTCTTTAAAACTTTGATTTCTGCCGGCTTCCTTGGCTTTGTATAAAACTTTATCAGCGCGCTGAATCATTGAGTTAATCCTTTCACCCGTTTGGTGCTGAGTCACACTAAATGAAGCATTCACTTTGATATCGTTGGGCCAGATTTTCTGCAC
>JBLHGU010000024.1:0-43399 GCA_047615875.1 Parasphingorhabdus sp. | reverse complement strand
CAGCAGAATCGAAGCACTGCACGCCATGAATAAGCATGATTCGAGGGACGTACTTGATGCCCTGACAAAAATAAGTGAAATCGGCGTACCGCTGAATCAATTCTCTATTGCGCACAATCTTCCGAGGCATCAAACAGATGACTTTATTGATTCGCTTTCGTTAAGACGAATAGGTCGTCACCCACAGGAACGGATCTTCAGCTCAACACAATGGCAAGGCTTGCTCAATCGTATCGAGCAGGCTATAGGTGATTTTCACCTGATAAAACCTGAACTGCCGGGGGCTGGGCTAAAAAATATTCAGTTAGTTATAAAACCCCATGTAGAGTCATCCATACTAGAGGCAGCTACAGCTTACCTTGTTAGCGAAAAGCGTTTGGGTCGGCGTGGCGCTCGGTTTCATTTGCCACCCCACTTGATAGATATCTCTGAACACGACCGACAACTTTGGTCGCGAGCAGCGGCCAGTCTGGCGCCTAATTCTGGTAGCCCACTTAGCCTACATCAAGCGGCGGAAGGGCTAGACATAGATATAAGAACACTCGAAAAATCTTTGAAGAACGCGGTTAAGATTGGCGAGATGGTATTAGTGGCAAAGAATCGTTATCTACCGACTTCGTATCTAGCTCGATTAGGTTGGGCCGCTGAAGAACTGGCAGAGAGATCTGTCGAAGGAATATTCACAGTAGCTGAGTATTGCAAGCAGACCACAACTGGGCGAAACTTTGCTATTCATTTACTGGAATACTTCGATCGCATAGGATTTACCGCGCGAGTTGGTAACAACCGCCGCGTTAGACGATCAGCTGCAACGTTATTTGCGGTTGATGATGAAGCTTGAAGAGGAAGAGGATCGCACCCCGGTGGGGCGCCCGGACTTCAAATCCGGTGAGGGGCGTACCACGTCCCTGGTGGGTTCGACTCCCACGCTCTTCCGCCATCAGAAAATAAACAAAAATTGAAAACATACCCAGTTAATAAAACCATTGTGTTAGTGGGTGGTGGACATGCACACGTGGAAGTGATCCGCCAGTTTGCTATGCACCCGGTTAATGGCATAAAACTGGTGTTGGTATCTGAGGAAGTAGAAACGCCTTATTCAGGAATGATTCCGGGTCTAATTGCCGGTCACTACACAGAAGGAGAGTGCCATATAAGTCTTGGGCCTTTGTGTATCAAAGCAGGTGTGCGGCTCTTGCAGTCGAAAGTATTTTCTATTGATGTGGGCAACAAAATTGTGCACTGCGAAAGTAGACCCGGATTGCCCTATGATCTGCTCTCTATAAATACCGGCTCAATACCAAATTTGAGCAGTATAAATGGCGCCAGTTTTGCGATCCCAATAAAACCCATTAGCTGTTTTCTTAAACAATGGTATCGCGCAGAAAGGTTATTGCTGGATCAGCCCAGAGATTTCAATGTGGTCGTAATCGGTGGAGGCGCTGGAGGAGTTGAAGCAAGTTTATGTTTGAGTCACAGACTTTCAAGCCTTGCATTAAGCAAAGAAGGTCAGGGAATAAATGTCTCGGTTAGTTTAGTCACGGATAAACCTCGACTGTTGGAAAATCATACCTCGGCCGTCATGAAGAAATTTCTGAAAGTTTTGCAGCAGAAGAATATTCGTGTTGAATTGGATCAATCTGTAACTAAAATCACTCCAACTACTGTTGAAACTGGCAATGGATTAATACTGAAAAGTGATATTGCTGTTATAGCAACACACGCATCACCTCCTTCGTGGCTTCTGAAAACTGGGCTGGCTTTAGATTCCGCAGGATTTATAAAGGTCGACAGGCGTTTGAGATCAGTTTCTCATTCATACATTTTTGCCGCAGGCGACATCGCGGCACATGAAAATGTCATTCCCAGAAATGGCGTGCATGCGGTAAGGCAGGGGCCAGTGCTTGCTGCGTCATTGAAAAGGGCGGTCAATAATCAAACTCCAGCCAGGTATGTACCGCAAAAGAAAACGCTAGCACTAATAACAACAGGTAATAAATCAGCAATAGCATCCTATGGAGATTTTGCCCTACAAGGTGAATGGTTATGGAAACTTAAAAACTGGATCGATGTCCGCTGGATGAGAAAATATAACGATCTTTCAATGGAAGGTGGCGGTGATGATGTCTCGGAAGATGATATGAGATGTGGAGGCTGTGGATCAAAAGTGTCAGGTGTCGTATTAGAGTCTGTTCTCACTGAGGTTAGGGGGTATGAAGTCGACAACCTGATAATTGGCCTGGATTCTCCAGATGATTCAGCAGTATTCTCAGTGCCGAATGGGCAGGTTGTTGTGAAAACTGTTGATCAATTTAGAAGTTTTATCGACGACCCTTATTTGTTCGGCTTAATCGCAACCAACCATGCGCTAAACGATATTTTTGCCATGGGTGCAAAACCCAGTGTTGCAATGGCTCTGGTGACGTTACCTTATGCAGAAAATCAGATTCTTAAAAGCGAGTTAAGTCAGCTTCTCTCCGGCGTAAATGAAACGTTGGGAAAATGTAAGGTCGCGTTGGTTGGTGGTCATACCGGCGAAGGATCGGAGATGTCTATAGGTATGTCAATTACAGGATTTGCGAATCCAGAAGAATTACTGCGGAAGTCTGGTTTAAAGACCGGTGATGCTATTATTCTAACAAGACCCCTGGGTAGTGGTGCTTTACTGGCCGCTCATATGCGAGCAAAAATTGAATTTAAAATTATCTCAAAAATGTTTGCAACGATGGTGCGCACAAATGAGGAGTCTTCTATTATTCTAAAAAACCAGAATGTCAGCGCGTGTACCGATGTAACAGGCTTTGGTTTGTTGGGCCATTTAGGAGAAATGGCGGAGTCGTCGAAAGTTCATATTGAATTGTATGCAGAATCAATACCGATGTACGAAGGTGTTCTGGATGTATTTGCGCAGAATATTTTTAGTACACTTCAAACAGAGAACAAAGCCTACGCAAATAAATATTTAGCTGACTATGAGGATAATGCCACTACCGACATTATGTTTGATCCACAAACATCCGGTGGTTTCATTGCTGGCATTGATATTAGCAAAACAGAATTTACCGTTAACCTACTTAAAGAAGCAGGCGACTATTCAGCTACAGTAATTGGATATGTAACGACAGGGTTGCCAGGTAAGATTTCAATTCGTCATGACAATTAAGCACACAACCAACTCTACAGGGCAGAATTTTCGCCGTCGGCTAGTCCTAAATAGGACGCAAGAATTTTGTTATTTCCAATAGCATCACTACCGCTACCACTCCAGGCCATCCGGCCAGACTCCAGCACCGATATCTGATTGGCAACGTGTAATACTCGATCAGTACTTTGTTCTACTAGTAAAATGGCGATGTCATTTTCCTGTAGACGACGCAATACCCGATAACACTCATCAACCGCAATGGGCATTAGCCCAAGGGAGAGTTCATCTACCAGCAACACCTTCGGTTTTGCCATCATGCCACGGCCCATTGCCAACATTTGCTGCTCACCACCCGAGAGTGAGCCCGCCAATTGGCTTCGTCGCTCGGCCAAACGTGGGAATACTTCATAGACATTTTGTCGTTGTTCTTCGAGTTCTTCTTTACTAAGCCTGGCGCCACCAACGATGAGATTTTCACCTACACTTAGATCAGAAAACACCCGACGACCTTCTGGCACCAACGCCAAACCATGATCAACTCGTTGATAAGTCGGCACCTTTGTCAGGTCTTTACCATTTAGCATAATACTTCCACTAACAATCGGTATTAAGCCGGCAATAGCTAAAATTGTACTGGTTTTACCAGCACCGTTGGCTCCAATCAAGCCATGTATTTCACCAGGTTGCACTTCGAAGGACAGGTCGTCTACGGCAACAACATCGCCATATCCACAGGTTAAGTTCTGTACTTGTAGCATCAGTTCGCCGTCGACCCCAGATAAGCCCGTTGAAGTTCCGGATCAGACATTACCTCGGCTGTTTTGCCATACAGCAACGCATGACCATTATCCTGCACGTACAGCATGGGACAGATCCGTGCGACCTCGCGAATATTGTGTTCAATTAGTACGACACTGCGACCATTACCTGCCAGGCTTGCGATCAGATCTGCCATAGATTGCGCCTCAGACTGATTGAGACCTGCTAGTGGTTCGTCAAGCAACAGTAACGTCGGTTCCAATGCCAATGCTCGAGCCACCTCAAGACGCTTAAGATAACCCAGTGGCAGAGCATCAGGTTTCGTTTCAGCGGCGTCACCAATTCCCACTTTATTAAGGAGATGTTTTGCTATTACGCGCTCTTCATGCCGATTGGTGCGCAACAAGGCCTGCCAGGGACGGGGCATTCGTTTTACACCCACCGCCAGGGCAACATTATCTATCAGATTAAGGCTGCGTAATGGACGAACTATCTGCTGTGCTAATGCCAACCCGGCACCAATACGTCGATAAATTGGCCAATGGGTTATGTCTATGCCATTAAAGAGTACCCGGCCTTGTTGGGGGCGCAACACGCCAGTCATAATGCGCATTAGGGTAGTTTTTCCGGCACCATTAGGTCCGATAAATCCAAGTAGAGAATCATGTCCAATGGCAAAAGTTACATCTGTGACAGCGCTAACACCACCAAATCGCATACTCACATTTTCAACAGATAAAAGACTCACTTTCGATTCCTGTTACGCAAACGCCTGGCTAATCCCGCGATTCCGTCCGGCGCAAAGCGCATGGTCGCAAATAACAGGCCACCGTACAACAGCAACTTGTAGTCATCGACAAACTGAAACATTAGTGGCATAACAGACAAGAATCCAGCCGCCAAAGCCACCCCCCAAATTGAGCCAATGCCGCCGACAATCACCATGGCAAGCACCGTCACAGATTCTACAAAACCAAAGCTGTCCGGGCCGATAAAACGAATATGATGAGCGTATAAACCCCCCGCAATACCGGCTCCGGCGGTACCGATTACAAATGCCCAGAGCTTATAGCGTGCCACATCTATGCCGATAATACGTGCGGTATCTTCATCATCAGCTATGCTGTCGAAGGCAAAGCCCATCCAGGAACGTCGAATATGTATCGTTAGTGCAACGAATAACAATGTTGCAATCAACGCAATAACCAGCAAACCAGGGCGACCAAAACTTACTGACGGTATGCCGGAAATGCCAACTTCACCACCCAGCCATTCCTGCTTGCGGACAATTCCCACAAACAAAAAAGTTACCCCCATGGTTGTAATGGCAAGAAAATCGTGTCGGACACGTAACGCCGCGATACCGACCACAAACCCAATCACACCGGCTATTACAGCTGCAGGTAGTAAGGCTACGACTAATGGCACACCGAGCTTGGTCAACATTGCGGCGGTATATGCACCAATGCCAAAAAATGCTCCATGGCCCAGACTAACCTGGCCGCAAAACCCGGTAATAACATTTAGGGACAATGCGAACAGTATCGCGATTGTCATGGTCGTTAATAAAGTTATCTCATATGCCATGGCTAGGTTTTCCCTAATAGACCCTGAGGTCTGATCATAAGAATAACAATCAGGAAGGCAAAGGCAATTGCATCGCGGTCGAGTAGGTGACCAATATAAATGGTGCCAAAACTCTCAATAACCCCTAGTGCCACTGAAGCGATCAATGTGCCCCTCACTGAACCAAGTCCGCCCAGCACAATTATTGCGAGGCCTTTGTATGCAGGCACCGCGCCCATAGTAGGCTCGACAAGGTTATTTAATACCGCAACCATTACACCAGCAGCGGCGGCAAGTGCTGAGCCCACAAAGAAGTTTATATAGCGCACTTTTTCCAGATTAATCCCAAAGCTTTTCGCCATTTCCGGATCTGCAACCGTGGCACGCCAGGCGACGCCAGTACGGGTTGAACTGGATAACCAGCCGAGAATGCCAAGAAATACGACAGCGATAACAATTACCAACAAACGTGCATAAGATAGAAATATGTTCGGTAGAACTTCGATTTGTGTTTGCAGAGGCGGCTGCACAAAAGAAATACCATAGGCACCAAATACCAGACGAAAAATTTCCTCCGCCATGATTAGCATGCCAATTGAAGCGATCAGTGCAACCAATGGCGGCTGCCCTAGCAAGGGTTTATAAGCAAACCGATAGACGCCAATGCCCAGTAGACCAACAGTGAGCATAGCCAGCAGTAATGCGAGAATAAAACTGCCGGTGTAATTGGTTACTACTACACCGACATAACCGCCCAGGGTAAACAACGCTGCATGGGCAACGTGCAGGATTCGCAGCAAACCATAGATCAGGGTTAAACCTAACGCAATCAATGCATAGATAGCACCTTGCACAAGGCCCTGAATGATAAGGTCGACAAATAACATAGGAGAGGGGGGCGCCGTGCACAAAAAGATTTGCGCACGGCATTTTTGTTTTTAATTTATTTTACTGGTGGGGCCAACAATTTGGCATCGGAGATAACCGCATAATGATGCCAGTTACCATCCTTTACAATCTGTACCTGAACGTCTTTCTGCACTTCGCCTAACTCATTAAACGAAATGTGTCCGGTAGCAGCATCAATCGATGTAGCAGCAATAGCATCTCGTAGCGCTGCTTTGTCGCTGTGGCCTGCACTTTCCAAAGCTTTAGCTAAAACTAGCACAGCGGTATGAGAGGAAGCGCCGACCATGTCTGCCGGGTAGCCCGCTTTAGCGGTAAAGCCTGTCATAAATGCAGTGGCGTTAGCATCTGTTGAATCGCGATCTAAGGATGTGGTGATAATTACACCTTCGGCAGCTGGACCGGCGATTTCAATAAACTTCTGTCCATCATAACCCTCTTGACCGATTACCGGTGCAGTGATGCCGGCTGCGCGTAATTGACGCACCAACGGACCAGCAGTAAAGAAATAGCCAGAGGCGTAAATTGCCTCAGGGTTTTCCGACTTTATCTTTGATACGATAGGGCCGAACTCACGATCCTTGATCGAATATTCGTATTCACTAACAATTTCAATACCAAAGTTTGCCGCCTGTTCTTTAAAACCGGCCGCCAGTGATTTACCAAAATCATTATTCAGGGTAACCATGCTAACGCGCTTTTTGCCCATCATGTCACCAATTAACTTGGCACCTGCACGACCTTGTACATCGCCAACAAATGACGTGCGGAAAACGTAGTTGCCCGCTCGAGTGATATCCGGATGTACCGCATATGCAGAAATATATGGTGTGGAATTTTCTTGATATATCGTCGCTGCGGCCCGTGTTGATCCAGAGTAACTACCGGAAATGCCCGCTACCACTTCATCCTGGGCGGTTAATTTAACCGCCAGCGGTGCGGATTCTTTGGGACTAGCCTGATCGTCATACACTATCAGCTCAAGCATATCGCCCTTAATGCCGCCAGCGCTGTTGACTTGCTCTACGGCTAACTGAGCACCGACTAATGCCGAGTTACCGTCTGCTGCAGCAAATCCTGTTAGCGGCACATTAAAGCCGATCTTTATATTGTCAGCACTAACCGGGCTTAATACGCTCGCGGTTACTATTGTGACAGTTGCGATTAATGATTTAAGAATAGGTTTCATTGTGTCTCCTCGAGAAAAATATCCGCGCATACGGCGGGCGGTGTAGGACGATAGTCAATAAGGGGTTAGGTATTTACTTCAGCATAACAATCTGCATTTTCGTATTAAGTTCCATGGGTTCGAGTCTACTTTAAAAACTCGAAACAATGTTTACATTAACGCAATCGGCAAAAACTAGTCAATAAATCGTTAGATTAATAGCCGGATGCAGATTCGGGTCACTGACCACAGAGTTTAATTGTAATGCAATGCACTCTATGTAGATAACGGATGGTACGCTAAGGGTTAAGTTGGAAATCGGCTTTGCCACTGCGAATCAGATCCACAATTGGTCCGAGTCGAAAGACTTCCTCACCTTCTACTTGAATCGGCAATAACGGCCGCAGACGTTTTACGACCGGGCGGACACCGATGCCAAGCGATTGTAAATCCACCCGTCTGCGCAAAATTGCCCACACCGATATGATTATTTCGACGGTGACTACTTTCCATGCAGCATCCACCAGCCGGTTTAAGTCGTGTACGCTATGTAACGCATACCCTGCAGTGTCCTCAACACCATCAGCCACCTGTCCCACCGAAATTAGCAGGTGCGGGTTAGCCCAGATTTTACTAGAGGCAATTAGCGAGGCGGCAATATGACTGAGGTTGAGGAACTGCACGCCACCCGCCGCAGTGCCTTCTTCTGCCAGCCCCGCGGGCAACCCTGAGAAAGCGGGCCATTGTTGCTTATTTAGGCGCTCTCCGGATAAATCGCAGATCTTTGCCAGCGCCTGACGCAGGTTATCGATGGCTAATGTCATCCCTGTGGTATCCATGTTGCCATTACTGATGGCGCTTGCAGTATCCAGGTCAATAATTGGATTATCCTGCACCGTATTCAATTCCACTGTCCATACGTCCAGTGCCCGCGAGTAAACCTCCCAGGCAGCACCATGCACCTGGCTGGCGCAGCGGAAACTGAGCGGATCCTGCAGGAATCTAGGCACGCCTGTTTGCCACAATTCAGACTCTGACAGGATGGTGCGCATCGCCGTTGCTGATCTATCTTGTCCTTTTCGACGATGTGAGGCATTGGCCTGTTCCGACACCGCCCAGGGATTGCCCCGAAATCCTTCGAGAGCGATCGCTGCAGCCAGATCAAACGTCGATAACAGCTGTTCCGCTTCTACTAGTTGCTCGGCACCAATTGAAAGCGAGATGGCATTCGAATTAATCAAAGAAATGGCTTCTTTTGCTCGCGGCAGCTTATGCGCTCTGGCTTCGTCCGATGATAGTAACCAATCGGCAATCTGTGCTAGCGGCACCAGGTCCGATGCACCAACCGAGCCACTAGCATCAATTTCCGGCATTTCTCCGGTGTTAATCCGCTTTAACATTAACCGAACCAAATCCTCCGATACTCCAGAGAAACCACGAGCGAAAGAATTTGCCAGGTAAATTAGTGCCGCGCGCACAGTTTCAGCTTTTAAAACCGGGCCGGGCACTCGCGTTGCATGTGCCTTGATAAGACGTTGATTGAAGTCTGAGACGGCGTCGCTGGATACGGCAAAATCTTTTTGCGAACCAACCCCGGTGGTAATCCCATAGGCGGCCTGGCCGCTTTCGACCAGAGTATCAACGATATTGCGTGAAACCGAGATACGCTGCCATGCTTCTTTATCCAGGATCACAGGCCGAGTTGACCGGGCAGCCTCCACCAGTTGCCTCGGATCAAGACTTTCTCCATTGAGTACAAAGGGATCAATATTCATCTAAACACATCAGTCAAGTTCAAACGGGAACGAATCCAGTCGCTCTATTCCCTGATCGGTAATCACCACCTGAGTTTCGATTTTGACACTTTCACTGTTTTTTTCGGCAATCAGACTTTCGACGCAAATCGTCATGTTTTTCTCAAACTGCCCGCTATGTGCTGATTCAAAATCTGGATGCAGTGGCACCACCGGCCATTCGTCGGCCATTCCGACACCATGCGCCGCCAACGAATAACGGTAAGGCAAGTACTTTTGCGGAATTCGCCAGGATTTTTCATTGAACTCTCGAAAGCTTACGCCAGGTTTAATCAGTTCAAGATTGTGATTTATTTGATCCACCGCGGCGTGGTAAACCTCGGCTTGTTTATCTGTCATCCGCGTGTGTCCACAAGTCCAGGAACGGGACAGATCTGCGCAGTAACCATAGGGACCAACCATATCGGTATCGAAAGAAATTAGTTCTCCAAACTTGCAAACATTGTCAGAACATTCCTGGTACCAGGGGTTGGTTCGGAGACCGCAGGTGAGCAAACGCGTTTCCAGCCACTCACCTCCCGAACGCGCGTTTTCGAAATGCAATTCGGACCAGAGTTCCTGTTCGGTACGGCCTGGTTCCGAGTGCTCGTAAATACGCGCCATTCCTGCTTCGCAAACGCGAATGGTCCAGCGCATCAAGGTTAGCTCATCGTCACTTTTAATCGCCCGTGCTGATTCGGTTAATTGCTGGCCTTCAACAAACTCTATGCCATGCGCTTCCAGCGCCTTCAGCCCTAACGGTTCTATTTTGTCTATGGCGAGTCTGCGGTTGCCGCCATCATGAATTTTCATCAGATCGTCAATTTCCGCACTCCACAACTTCACCCGCTCGTCGCAGCGATCGCCAGCGGTCATATAAATCCAGGAAATCGCGTTGCGGACTTCGTCGATTCCCTCATAACCATCACATAAATGGTGGCAGCCGCTGAATTCGAACATCACTGCTGGACCGTCAGCGAAAATCAGTGCGTAACGAATCGCGTTATGCGCAGTCCAGACTTGCATGTTGCTGACATCAAGTGCGTAGCGAATATTTACTGGGTCGTAAAGCAAAATTGCACTACAGTTTTGTGCCTGTAATTGTTCACGAATGCGGGACAAGCGATAAGTGCGAGCTCGTACCAGTGTTTCGTGGGGCACAGGGCTCTTAAGGGGTTTATCGGCGCCCAGCTGATTGAGGTAGGGTTTTTTGCGCTCATCAATAATTACTTCCGTCATCATAGTTTCTAATCCGCACGTCCGTAAAAGCCAACTTTTTCTTCCGCCGAAAATTGTACTCCGGCTTTTTCGTAGTAGGAAAAAACTGCGATGATTCGTTTTCGCCTGCCCTCAACTGGCGTCACCCGGTGTGCGGTATTTTTGCCGCGAAATACGTTCAGGGTACCTGCACTCAATTGCAACGATGATGCGCTGGCCTGTTCGTGATCGAGGAATTTTCCAACACCCGCATAATTGGCGTCTTCGTCACTTCGCAGGCCGTTTCGATACTGAAACTCACCGCCGCGTTCGGGGGATTGAAGCAACAACGTGGTAGTAAATTCGGAACGGTCGAAATGCCAGTTCAATGCTTCACCCTGATCGTAAGCCATCAGATTAAGGCGTGCCAGCTGATCGTCCATTGGGTGCAGTTGAGGTTTATCCAGAACTGCGGCGAGAAACGCCGCGAAAGGCTCCCACTCGTAGAGTTTAATCAATGCGCTATTAGGAATTTGATCCGAACAGAGTGTCCGGTTGGTAGTCTCAAACTGTTGCAGGACCGGGTGATCAGCCGCCAAACCAGGAACCGAGGGCAGAAAATAGATGTTGTGCATGCGGCTGTGGGTAAACGCCTGGGTTTCGAACAGCGGTGTTGTTTGCGTAACAAGTTTGTCGATGGCGTCAGGCAGCATTAAGCCTACCAGGTTGAACATACCGGTATGGGTCAGGTCATCTCGACAACGCGAAACCAGTTTTCGACCTTCCGGGCTGTTTAATTGATCAAGCGGATAGCGTTTAAGATCTATGATTTGATGCATCGAAAGGACTTTGGCACAGGTTTCAAGAGTGACTATTGGAGCAAATTATTACTTGGTCGGCAACCCGTCTAAATGTTAATCTGCATTAGATTTACTTAGTCAGAGATTATTACTTTCGTGATGAAATTACCCCCATTGAATGCGCTTAAGGCATTTGAAATAGCCGCTCGAACCGGCAGTTATGTGGCGGCAGCTAAAGAGCTTCGGGTGTCAGCGGCGGCAGTGAGCCAACAAGTGCGCAAGCTTGAGCAGTTTTTCGACAAAAAAATGTTCATCCGCCACAACAATCGCATTGTCCTAACTGATGCGGGCACGACTATTTACACGAGTACGGCACCGGCGCTGAAGGACCTTTCCGGCGTCACTCAACAGATATTGGAGGGCACGGCACGGTCGCGGCTGGTGATAAGCGTATTGCCTTCGCTGGCATCAAACTGGCTGGCGCCGCGGCTCGCCGCATTTCGCCGAGGCATGCCCGGCATTGGTATCGAGACTCGCATCGAGGATGATCCGGTTGATTTTGCGCGCGATGGCATTGATATACGCATTTGTTATGGGCCCTTTCTATATCCGGACTATAAGACAACCACACTGTTTCACGACGCGGTGACACCAATCTGTTCGGCAGATTTTGCTCGCGAGCACCAACTGACTGAAGCAAATTTAGTGCAATTGTCTGACGAACTATTTTTGCATACCTCCTGGGGTTCAAGTTTTGCGTCGCCGCCCACCTGGAAGGACTGGTTTACTAATGCTGGAATACAGCGCGCGCCTGATATTTCGCTCGGACAACAAATTGGTATGTCCAGCGTCGCACTGGAATACGCACGCCTCGATATGGGCGTATTACTTGGGCAACGCCAGCTGGCAATCCAGGATGTGAAGGAAGGCCGACTAATCCAGCTTTCTGCAATGTCACTTCCGCTAAGCCATGCTTACAGCGCGATTTACCCACATTCCAGGGCTCGACATGGCGGCCTGCAGAAGTTGCTCAAGATACTGGCCGATGAAGTTGAATGAAGGTAACGCCTGTTGCCGTTTAGATCGTTCTATTCTTCCTCCAGGATGTCACGAATACACAAGATAGATCGCACATTCTTGATACCTGGAATTTTATAAATTTTCTGCTTCAAAAATTGCTCAAATTCGCGAGTATCTTTTATCGATATCTTAATTAGAAAATCGAATTCGGCAGCGCAAAGATGCGCTTCTAACACCTCGGGAAGAGCCTTGATCATGGATTCTGCTTTTGAAAAACTCTTATCGTCATGCCGATCCATGGATACCTGAACCATCATAATTTCCCTTTTGCCTAGTGCTTTCTGACTAATAACTGCGCGATACCCCGATATAACCCCACTAGTTTCTAGATTTTTTACCCGTGTCCAGCACGGCGACTGAGATAGTCCAACCCGTTTGGCCAGCTCGACATTGCTTATCCGTGCGTCATTTTTTAATTCCTGAATAATTTTCCTGTCGAGATGATCAAGCGCATAAGCATTCATTCTAAGTTTCCGAACTAATTGTGAGATATTTCTAAATTATCATATAAATCAGAAGAATCTTCTATTTAATAGATTTACAGCGGAGTAAACGAAAGCACATTTGGCAGAAATGCAGATATTGTGGCTTTAACAATAAACTACTGCTTTTATCAGGATGCTGGCAATGAGTGAAACCTTTCTGACCCATCTCTCGAACGCTCTACACGGAATCGAAGATAAGGGTTTATACAAGAAGGAGCGGCCCATACTTTCGCCCCAGGGCGCACATATTCGTGTCCAGGATGGTAGGCAAACAAAAAATGGCGTCATTAATCTGTGTGCAAATAATTATCTGGGTCTAGCCGATCACCCTGACCTCATCAATGCCGCAAAACAAGGTCTGGATGAATACGGTTATGGGATGGCCTCCGTGCGTTTTATTTGTGGAACACAAAACATCCACAGGCAACTTGAACAACAACTGGCCACATTCCTCAATAAAGACGACTCAATTCTTTTTGCTGCATGCTTTGATGCCAATGGTGGATTGTTTGAGCCTCTACTGGGCCCGGAAGACGCGATTGTGTCGGACTCTCTCAATCATGCATCCATCATCGATGGTATTCGCCTATGCAAGGCTAAGCGTTATCGCTACGCGAATTCAGACATGAACGATCTGCAGGCGAAACTACAAGCTGCGAAAAGTGATGGCGCGCGTTTTATTATGATCGCAACTGACGGCGTGTTCTCGATGGATGGTTATCTTGCTAACTTACCGGGCATTACTGTACTGGCAGAAAAATATAATGCCTTGGTAATGGTTGACGATTGTCACGCAACAGGTTTTATTGGACCCAAAGGAAGGGGTACTGCGGCGCACTTTAATGTCGATGTGGACATTCTTACGGGTACGCTGGGTAAGGCTTTAGGTGGCGCTATTGGTGGTTACGTTGCCGGACCTCAGGCCGTAATCGATATGCTGCGTCAACGCGCTCGACCCTACTTATTCTCCAACTCTCTTCCCCCAATGGTAGTGAATGCCGGACTGGCAGCATTGAACTTGATTGAGGAAGGCGATCATCTTCGACAACAATTACATAACAACACAGAGTATTGGCGTAGTGGGCTGACCACTCTTGGTTTCGACCTGAAACCCGGCAGCCATCCTATCGTGCCGGTTATGCTAGGCGACGCCAGACTGGCGCAAACAATGGCCTCAACGTTGTTTGAGCTTGGCGTGTATGTAGCGGGTTTCTTTTATCCGGTTGTACCGGTTGGTGAGGCCAGAATACGAACCCAGATGAATGCGGCTTTAGGTCGTGATGACCTGGACTTCGCATTAGATGCGTTCGCCCGAGCCGGTCGTCAAACAGGCGTAATATTATGAATAAAACAATGCGCGCACTGGTCAAGGCAAGCCCCGAGCCGGGCCTATGGATGAAGGACCAACCGGTTCCCATAATTGGTGCAGAAGATGTGCTTATCCGTATCCATAAGACAGCCATTTGCGGCACTGACCTACATATCTGGAACTGGGATGACTGGGCGCAAAAAACCATTCCAGTACCACTCATTACCGGCCATGAGTTTTATGGAGAGATTGTCGAGTTAGGTGCGGCAGTAACTGACCTGGCCATCGGCCAGCGCTGCTCCGGTGAAGGCCATCTGATTGGCAAAAACTCAAGGCAATCCCGTGCAGGAAAGTTTCACCTGGATCCGGAAACCCGAGGCATCGGTGTAAATGAACCTGGCGCCTTTGCCGAGTACATGAGACTGCCGGCTTTTAACGTGGTGCCATTACCAGATGAAATAGATGACGAGATTGGCGCTATATTAGATCCATTAGGCAACGCGGTTCATACCGCACTTAGTTTCAACTTAATTGGCGAGGATGTTTTAATTACAGGCGCAGGGCCAATCGGCATCATGGCAGCTGCAGTAGCAAAACATGTTGGTGCGAGACATGTGGTTATCACAGACATCAATAACGATCGATTACAACTGGCAAGCACCGTTGCTGACGTAAGGCCGGTCAATCCGCTAGAAGAAGATCTCAAAGATGTGATTGCCGAATTAGGACTAAAACAAGGATTTGATATTGGCCTGGAAATGTCCGGTAATCAACAGGCTCTAGACCAAATGATCGAATCATTAGTAATGGGCGGAAAAATCGCGCTGCTCGGCGTACCTGTAGGCAAGTCCACGGTAGATTGGTCGCGCATTGTGTTCAAGGCGATTACAATAAAAGGCGTATACGGCAGGGAAATATTCGAGACCTGGTACAAGATGATTGCAATGATACAAAACGGACTAGATGTCAGCGGCGTGATCACCCATAGACTACCCGCAGATGAATTCGAGTCCGGTTTTCAGCAGATGCGTGAAGGGAGCTGTGGCAAGGTAGTACTTAGCTGGGATTAGCTTGCTTAAGTCAATCAATAACCACTCTAGCCAGAATGCTTCACTTTGATGCCGATTAGGTTTCTACTTTTGATTCGATATCAACACAAGTTAATCTATCTGCGAAGCTTGGTGAGTTTTCATGGCATCAATCAAAGCAAACTGCAGATTGTCCAGATCACACAACCGAAGATGCTGACAAACCTTGCTTGCACGCTGCAAAGACACGTGCTCGCCTTGCGCTGGCAGTTCTGACTCCAGCTCGAGGCACATACGGATAATTTCTGGAAACTTAGCAGGATGGGCAGTTGCTAAACAGACAATTTTCATCTGATTAGGCAGCTTGTCGTTGAGTTTGTTCGCGGCAACTACTGCAACCGCACTGTGCGGATCTAACAAGTAACCATCGCATTCTATGAATGTATCCTTGATACATGCCCTGGTTTCAGAATCAGTAATCGAAATCGAGGTAAAGCCGTTCTGGATAGTTGAAAGGGTTTCTTTATCCAGCTCTACTCTTCCACTTGTTTGGAACTCATCCATCCAGGATTTTAATTTGTCACTGTCGCAACCAGAAGAGAAATATAAAAAACGCCAAAAGTTGTAGGGCACAACAATATCAATTGCTGAAGACAGAGTTTGAACCAGATCTTTCTTTTCAAGTACACCTGTGGACAAAACAGTATGTAATGCATGGTTAGCGTTATTAGCACAAATGAATTTATTTACCGGTAAACCCATGGACCGGGCCAGGTATCCACCGAACAAATTACCAAATGCTCCACTAGGAACAGAAAAACAAACTTCATCGCCTATCCGGTCGACTGAACGATAATACCCATAAAAATAATGAACCGCCTGCACCATCACGCGGCACCAGTTAATAGAATTAACACTGGATAAGTTCAGTTCTTTCTTCAATGCCTTATCTTCAAATAATTTCGCAACAACAAAATCCAGATCGTCTCCACCATCTGCACAATTTTCAACGCCAACCGGATGTACATTGTCCGCATTCAGAGTCGTCATCTGTCGCTCCTGCTCCTCGGTAATCATTCCTCGTGGATACAAAGGCCAGCAATCAATTGTCTTTTTTCCTGCCGACGCCCAAGCCGCCGCAGGACCAGTATCTCCAGTTGTCGCGAGGACTATGGAAAGATGCTCATCTCTTTTTTCCAATAAGTAATCCAACACATTAATTAGAAAGCCCATGGCGACATCTTTGAATGAAAGAGTTGGGCCATGAAACAATTCCATAATAAATGTATGCGAGTTATCACCAAGGGGCACCACCTCAATCACATTCGGACTTTCAAATTGACTGTAACTATCATTTAGCAGTTTTTTCAAATCTGCTGGCGGAATTATTGAACCATCTATGAAAAGTGATAACAGTTCGAAAGCCAGTTCCGAATAACTTAACGTGGCCCAACTTCGTAATTGCTCCGGGGTGATTTTGGGAATCGTCTCGGGAACAAATAGCCCGCCATCCGAGGCAAATCCTCTTAATACGGCCTCATCAAAGTTTACCGGAGGCATGCCACCTCTAGTACTGACATATTGAATCATTGTCACTCCTGGCTACGGATAATGTTTAAATTGGAAACCGTAAGATTTAAACAGAAAGCCTATTTAACTGCACTTTAATTTTCAAAATCTGTTTATGTACTCTCAAAAGGACGTTCTCACGAGTTCTATCATCTTCTTAGTTGTACGGGATTCGCTATGCTATGATGATGCCGCAATTTAGAAAGAGTTGAGTACAGTTGTTAACAAATTTAATAGGAGACCAGTATGAAAAATAACGCAATCAAATTATTGGCAATAGGCGCTGTTGCTATATTCGGTACAGCCACTGCTTCCGCGGAATCGCTCCGTGTCGGTATGGAATGTACATATGCCCCATTTAACTATAAGACCGCCGATGGCGATTTAGCCGGTTACGACGTAGATGTTGCTAAAGGTGTAGCAGCGATAATTGGTGCTGATTTTGAGTATGTCTGTCAGGAGTGGGATGGAATGATTCCAGCGCTTCTAGCAAATAAATTTGATTTAATCATTGCATCGATGTCAATCACCGAAAAACGTATGAAGAAAATTGATTTTTCTGGACCTTATAGATTTTCAACCGGTCAGATAGTTGGTGCAAAGAAAACCATGGTTACCTTGTTTGATGACGCGGGCAATCCCATCGCAGACAACTTTAATGGCTTGAAGGTAGGGCTGGAAAGAGCAACTACTTATTCAAGCTGGTTCGAAGAACAGCTGCCTGGCGCAGATGTTGCACTATATGACAGTTCTGAAGCACTTTATCTCGATCTGCAAAATGGTCGTGTTGATCTCATTATGACCAACCCGATGAAAGCGCATCTTAAGTTTCTAGCTAAGGATGATGGTGCCGGATTTGAATTTAAGGGCCCGGTTGTTGATGAAGAAAAGTATTTTGGAATCGGCGTTGGTATTGGACTCCGTCAAGGCCAGGATGAACTTAAAGACCGCTTAAATGGCGCTTTGAAGAAACTGATCAATTCAGGGGATCTGGAGGGCTATGCCAAGAAGATCTTTCCTTTCAAACTTCACAAGGACGAGTGGGGTCAGTAATTAGTTGATGTTTTTAGGGTGGCAGTATATGTTCTGCCACCCTTATGTTTCAGTAACGATGTAAAGATCAGACTCAATACCAACGGGGAAATAATTTGGAAGTATTAACCGGCTGGTGGGATGACTACTTCTGGGGCGCAGTTATCGTCGCGGAAGTCTTCTTTGCTTCCCTGTTCCTAATGATTCTGTTTGGGTTAATTGGCGCTGGTGCCAAACTCTCGGACAACAGAATCGCTCAAAAGCTGGCGAATACTTATACCGTTATATTTCGCGGCACACCCGAAATCCTGGTCATATTGTTACTGTATTTCGGTTCAGCGATTGCTTTAACCGCTATCGCGCAGATATTTAATCCGGAAATTCGATTCGTTGATGTTCCGCCTTTTTGGGCTGGAACAATTGCTATCGCACTCATTGTTGGTTCCTACGCCACTGAAACGTTCCGCGGCGCCTTTCTTGGCGTTAATCCGGGTAGTATCGAAGCGGCACGTGCACTTGGCATGTCTACCCTTCAAACCTTCATCTATATTCGTATCCCTGAAATGTGGCGCATTGCGTTGCCACCGTTTGGCAATCACATGTTGTCTTTAATCAAGGATACTGCCCTCATTTCTATTATTGGTCTGAATGAAACACTGTTTGTAGCAAAACAGGCAATCACGGTTACTGGCAAGCCTTTTACGATGTATATCGTAGTAGGTTTGATTTACCTGGGTTTTTCATCGATCGTCACTTTATCGGTTATGGCCATTGAACGATTTGGTAATCGCACCACGATAGGTGCGAAATGAGCTTTGACCTGGATCTAATTCTACAAAGCTTGCCGCAGATGCTAGCGGGCTTTGGAATCACATTGCAATTGTTGCTGGTGTCCGGAATTCTGGGCTTGATCCTTGCCATCTTACTCTTGCTAATGAGGATCAGCGGCAAGTTTTATCTGGATTGGATTGCTCAGGTGTATATCTATGTGTTCCGGGGTACACCAATACTCGTACAGATATTTATAATCTATTATGGTTTGCCGCAGTTTGAGGAAGTTAGGGACAGTGTTTTCTGGCACATTTTGCGCGAACCCACCGGTTGCGCCATCCTCGCACTGACTCTTAATACGGGAGCTTATGTATCTGAGATCCTTCGCGGCGGTGTACTAGGAGTGGACAAAGGCTTGCTCGAAGCAGGTTCAGCACTGGGCATGTCGGCCCGCCACAAATTTATGTATATTACCGCGCCACTAGCCACGCGTTTGTCTTTACCTGCCTATAGTAATGATGTGATTAGTTTATTGAAATCGACTGCACTAGCTAGCACGATCACCATTACTGACATGACAGGAATCGCCCGAACAATCGTTGCCGATACTTATGCCCCTTACGAGGTTTTCATATCGCTTGCGATTATATATATGATCTTTACTTTCGGCATACAAAGGCTCTTTGGTGTAGTTGAAAGATACCTGAGTCGTTACACCAAACGAGAGAATTAGCATGACCGACAATAAGACCAGTCCTTCAATAAAAATGGTTAAGGTGGACAAATATTTTGGCTCGTTTCAGGCACTGAAAAATATCGATCTTGAAGTGTACAAAGGCGAACGGATCGTTATCTGTGGACCATCTGGCTCTGGAAAGTCTACTCTAATTCGATGCATTAACCGGCTGGAGAAACATAATAGCGGCCAGATTATTATCGATGACATTGAACTTACCGATAAAGTCGAAGATATTGACGCTGTTAGAAGAGAAGTCGGCATGGTGTTTCAGAGTTTTAATCTGTTCCCGCATATGACCATTGCGAAAAACTTAATGATTGCTCAGCAATTGGTTCGAAAAACCTCCAAAGCTGAAGCACGGCAAGTAGCGATGCATTTTCTGGAAAGAGTTAAAATTCCCGAACAGGCTGACAAGTACCCAATTCAGTTATCCGGTGGTCAACAGCAGCGGGTGGCAATTGCTCGAGCACTGTGTATGAAGCCGGAAATTATTTTGTTTGATGAGCCAACATCAGCACTTGATCCCGAGATGATTAATGAAGTGCTAGATGTAATGGTAGACCTCGCTAAAGATGGCATGACTATGATCTGTGTTACTCATGAAATGGGATTTGCTCGATCGGTAGCCGATAGAATTATTTTTATGGACGAAGGTGAGATTGTCGAACAAGCCAAACCAGCCGAGTTCTTCGATAACCCGAAAAATGAGCGAACCAAAACCTTCCTAAACCAGATTCTTAGTCATTGATCAATCTTTGATAGAGCTGCGCTTACCGCTTTTGCAATTTGCACATCCTGCACTGCAACACCGGTTAAATCCGCCACAGTAACCTGGTTTTCCGAAGTTCTGATCCGATTACCACTTTCGATGGCATCGCCTAGCTCAACTGCCTGCTCTATTTTAAAATTGCTCTTCGATAAAGCCTTATAAATTTCACCGCGCTCCTGACATTGGACCAGGCTATCGGCAATTATAATATCCGCCGTACAAAGTATCTGCGCATCCAGTTCCTGTTTCTCCGCGGTATCGGAACCCATTGCTGTGATATGTGTGCCTGGTTTTATTTGGGCTGCTTTGATCAACGGTATATAGGATGGCGTGGTCATTAAAATCAGATTGCTGACTTCGGTGACGACTTCTGATTGCAAAGTTGTTTGCACATCGTATCCATCTTTCTGCATATCTTCCTTATAAGCCTGCAGGCTGGTTTCAGATCGCCCCCACACAACAATACGTTTGCAATCCGTAACGGACTTCAGATACTGCACCTGCATTCGGGCCATCATGCCGGTTCCATACACACCTATTGCTGTAACTTTTTCGGGTGCCATATATTTGGCAACAATCTCTCCCGCAACCGCAGTTCTTACGTTGGTCAAAAAGCCTTCGTCTAGTAAAACAGTTTCCAACACGCCAGTTTTCTGGGAAAAAACCAGCATTAGTCCTGAACTGGAAGGTAAGTTAATTTTCACATTTTCATAAAAACCGGAGGCAATTTTTATGACATAAAAGTCATCGCTCTTTATATATCCATATTTAATATGTGTATCGCCTGGCGGGTCCTCGAATAATAATTCACCAACTGGCGGCACGATTACCAGCCCATTGGAATAGGCGACAAAACCTTCTTCAATCGCGGTTGAGAAATTAAGGTTCTCAACCGCACGTTTGATTTGCTCAAGCGTATATATTTTGGTCATCTGTATCTCGTATTACGAAATTATATTTTTAGGGATGCTCTGATCAATTCGTCCTGAATTGCCAGAGCAGCGTAAATAAAAATTGCGATTTTTCATTTACTCCCATTATCAATCACTTACTATGATCGAAAATGTCGGTGCATCCTTGTACCGATGAAAACCCTGAATAAATCAGAGTTTCCCTAGTGATTCTATCAGGATCGTCTGCACTTTGATTCATCAGACTTTCAGAGTACAGTTACTGCCGAAGACCCATCGTATTAGAAATCGTCATTAGACTGCTATCCGGAGAACAATAATATGGATGCCGCCCAATTTGTCAGCGACGCAAAACGTTTTGCTGATATTTCTCGCAGCATTATTCGCGAAGAGATTTATCTTCCCCGCGAAGTGGAGGTTAAGTCAGATGCCACTCCTGTCACCCCTATAGATAAGAAGGTGGAGCGTGCGCTGCGTGCTGAGATTGAAAAAACATTCCCTGAACACGGCATAGTCGGCGAAGAATACGATACGGTTCATCAAGATTCAGACTACGTTTGGGTGTTGGATCCAATTGACGGCACAATGGCATTTATCGCCGGTCTACCAACATTCAGCACTTTGATCGCACTGACATGGCGCGGCTCACCTATTCTTGGAGTAATGGATAGCCCTATTACTGAGGAGCGATGGATTGGTGTAGACGGGGTTGGTACAACGTTAAACGGCAAGACGATTTCATCTCGTCCTTGTCAATCACTTGATAAAGCTTTTACCCACACAAGCTCGCCACTCTATTTCGAACCTTCTGCCAGTGATCTCGCGGCATATAATAGATTCAAGAACGCCGTACAGTTTTTGATCTTCGGTGGCGGGTGCCATGCCTTTGGGCGCGTAGCGCATGGCTATATTGACGTGGCCATTGAAACTGCCCATGACATACATGATTACATGGCCTTAGTGCCAATAGTCAGTAATGCTGGCGGTGTGATCTCCGACTGGCAGGGCAATCCCTTAACGCTATCGTCAGGATCCAGATTTATTGCTTCGGGTAATCAACTAGTTCATAACCAGGCTTTAGAAGTACTAGGAAAATAACTATGGCACGAAATACTCACTACGATATTTTATTTGAACCAATAAAAATTGGCCCGGTTACTGCGAAAAACCGATTTTATCAGGTACCTCACTGTGCGGGGCTGGGACACCGATATCCGTTTGCCAACGCCGAACTACGTAAGATAAAAGCCGAAGGTGGCTGGGCTGTTGTTTGTACTGAGGAATCAGAAATTCATCATTCCTCTGATATTTCTCCCTCAACAGAATCCCGGATATGGGATGAGAAAGATATTCCGGCACTTCAATTATTGACTGACGGCGTCCATCAACACGGTGGTCTGGCAGGCATAGAGCTGGTCTATATTGGATACCATGGTTCAAATCGGTATAGCCGGGAAATTCCGATGGCGCCATCGCACACGGCAACAGACAGTTACGAGCCCGTTCAAGCCAGGGCTATGGACCGGCAAGATATTAGAAATCTTAGACGCTGGCACAAACAAGCGGCACTTCGAGCGCGAGATGCCGGATTTGATATCGTATACGCCTATGCAGGCCACGATATGAGTTTGCCAATGCACTTTATGTCAAAACGCCACAATCAAAGATCCGATGAGTATGGTGGCTCTCTGGAAAACCGGGTGCGACTGTTTCGTGAGCTCATTGAAGAAACCAAAGACGCTGTAGGTGACACCTGTGCTGTTGCGGTTAGATTAGCAGTAGATGAGTTGTTGGGTGACTCGGGTATTAATTGTGACGGTGAAGGCAAGGAGATAGTTGCCATGCTCGCTGAGTTACCGGACTTGTGGGATGTGAATATCAGTGGTTGGTCGAATGATTCTATGACATCCCGATTCAGTTCCGAAGGCTTTCAGGAGCAATACACCGCCTTTGTTAAATCTATGACCACCAAGCCAGTTGTAGGAGTCGGGCGTTTTACTTCGCCAGACGCAATGGTCGATCAGATTCGGCGTGGTGTGCTCGACTTTATCGGCGCCGCTCGACCATCAATCGCCGACCCATTTCTACCGGCCAAAATAGATGCCGGCAGAGAAAATGATATTCGCGAATGTATTGGCTGCAATATCTGTGTGGCCTCTGACAATGTCGTTGCGCCCATACGTTGCACACAAAATCCCACGGCAGGCGAAGAATGGCGACGTGGCTGGCACCCGGAGAACATTCAACCGGCCATCTCGAAGGAGTCTGCGTTGATAATAGGCGGTGGACCAGCCGGTTTGGAATGTGCCAGAGCATTGGCACAACGTGGGTATCAGACGACGCTTGCAGATTCCCGAGCAGAAATTGGTGGCAGGGTCGCACTCGAGTCCCGTCTGCCGGGCTTATCAAACTGGATCAGGGTGCGTGACTATCGAACTGGTCAACTGGATCAAATTACCAATGCACAGGTGTTTACTAGTAGCACTATGGACGCCACGTTGGTCGAAGAATTTAGTTGCGAACATATTGTGCTGGCAACCGGTAGTCACTGGCGCCAAGACGGCAAAGGCCGACAACATAAACAAGCCGTTTCTGGGCTGGAGAGTTTTCCGGTTTTCACACCGGACGATTTGTTGAGCCAGGCATTCAGTATTGAAAACCTTCCTACTGGAAGTGTCGCCATTTTTGATGATGATCACTATTATATGGGTGGAGTTCTTGCTGAAAAACTCGCCAGGGCCGGGCGCAAGGTAATTTTAATCACGCCGGCGAACGAAGTTTCTACCTGGACTCAATACACTCTTGAGCAGGACAAAATCCAGACACGCTTGCTTGAACTGGATGTGCAAATTATCCAGCAACGTCGGCTTTCACAAGTAAAGCCTGGGCAAATCGAACTAGCCTGTATTTATACGGGGCGTACCGAGACTATTGAAAGTCAATCCATCGTACTGATCACTGAACGTACACCGGAACGTGAATTATTTGATGAACTGATGAGTCGCAAAAATACTGGCAAACTAGATCAGGTTAAGTCGATTAAACTGATCGGTGATGCACTGGCGCCAGGCACCATTGCCGCTGCGGTGTATGGTGGGCACCGATGTGCCAGAGAATTTGAGACAGAGATCGATGTTGACACGGCGCCATTTAGGCGCGAGATGCCCTGGTTTGAAGAGCGCTGAATGCATCACTTTTACACACCTTCTACAGTACAACAAAAGCGAATAGTGGATTAATGACATATAAAGAACCCTGGTCTAAAAGGCATAAAGAAGTAACCGGTGGATTGCCTTACAGTTTTTCAAATTCTTTTTCCGAACCACTTACAAGCGAGGAATTAATAAATTTTTCATTAGCACGTGGTGATATTGAAATTGTTGATGAGTACTACAAACACCGACTTAACTATACCCCCAACGGTGGCAGTCTTGACCTTCGCGAAGAAGTGGCCAAGTTGTATGGTCCACAAATTAGCGCCGAGAATATTTTAATATTCCCGGGTGGGCAAGTCGCTTTGCAAACAGCCGCCTACGCACTTTTAGATAGCGACAGCCATAGCATTGTATTTACTCCTGGCTACCAGTCAGTGCAACACGCACCAGAGCATGCATGCAGCAAGACTACTAAAATTAAACTGCATGCGAGTAATGATTGGAAAATTGACCCAGATGAAGTAGAAGCTGCAATTGAAAGCAATACCAAATATATTGTGATTAATGAACCGCTCAATCCCACAGGGACATTAACCAAGCCCGACGTTCAACAAAAATTGATAGACATTGCCCAGAAACATGATATCGCTATTTTGTCTGATGAAGCTTATCGCTTATTGGAACATAATGAAAAAGATAGACTGCCTGCTATGGCTGATATTTATGCTAATGGCATCAGTGCGTGCACAATGTCGAAACCCTGGGGAGCGTGTGGTGTCACTATAGGCTGGCTTGCACTGCAAGATTTGAGCCTTAAACAGAAGCTTGTTGATATACAGTATTTTGGTACTACCTGCCCGAGCAGAGCCAGTGAGATTCAAGCCATTATGGTGTTGCGGGCCAGTGAACTGATTCTCAAGAAGAACTTACAAATTATTCAGAATAACCTTCAGTTACTTGATCAGTTCATGGAGAAATATGCGGATCTATTCGATTGGGTTCGGCCCACTGCTAGTACCGTGGGTTTTGTACGATTTAAAGGTCCACTATCATCCGAATCGCTTGGTGAGCAATTGGCTATGGCCGGAATATCGATAAAACCAACCTATTGTTTTACGGAAAATGTCAGTAGCTATGAAGATTATTTCCGGATTAGCTTTGGCGAGAAAGTAATGCCAGAGGCTTTAGTGGCGCTGACTCATTTTGTTGAGAAGAATATGGTTGCCTGGAGAATTTAAATCTTCTAGTTATCAGGCTTATGCAGAACTCGTACACTTAATAGTTCCCCGCAGATGCTGCCCCCACTTCCTTTGTCGTAGCGTTTTCCGGCACAGGAAATAACGATAATTAGACCCTGCTCATCGATGGATCTGGCTTCGTTAGCAAGTTTGTAAAGATGAAAACCACCTCCAACGCAACATCTACTTTGGCAGGCAAGATGGTCGTCGCTGTTATCTCTGACCAGGTGTTGTCGACGATTAACCTGCTCAGTGCCGCGGACTTCCTGTGCGGTTTCAAGCAAGATTCTGCTCATATTCAGATTCCGACCGGCTAATGCCAAAGGACATAGCCGGTGATCAGACCCGGCAGAAAGCCGATCATAAAAAGAACTAGATAATAGGCCGCTCGCTTATAAAACGGATCTTCGGCATATTCGTGGTTGATGTCGTAAGTTGAATACATAAGTGCAAACTCCATAAAGGCTTTCCTGATGTTTCAATGCTACACATTAAAGATTAAGTGTCGCTTAAGACGTTTAAGTCACGCCTCCAGTGTTACTGGTCTGTATAGAAAAGTTGGACTCAGTCTTTGGGGCTTTAGTGGGTATCTTGTTGAAATGTATAGAACTAACTGGTGCGGAAACAGGTAAAGAGATCGTGGCTATCAAACCTTCACCGGTTTTGGGCGCGCTAAATTGAATAAACCCATCATGCAATTCCAGCACTTGTCGTACTATCGATAGCCCTAGTCCAGAGCCATACTGATCTGAGTTATTCTGCCGATGAAAGCGATCGAAGACTCGTTCATGCTCAGCATCCGGAATGCCAGGGCCCTGATCTATTACTGCAACAAGCACCCGCCCATTTCTGGTGCTAGACTCGACTGTAATGGACGCTCCCAGAGGTGAATACTTAATGGCATTGTCGATTAGATTGCGAAATAACACATAGAGACCGTCTGCCAGCCCTGACACCGCAACGACTTCTGATTGCGAACTGCGCTCATAAGTTAGTTCTATTGAACGCTCCTGGCTGGCAGGATAAAGATCCTGTAGAACCCGTTTGATGCAGTCATCAATATTTACAATGGTTTTGTCCACCTGCTTATTAGTTTCGTCAATTCTGGACAACGTCAGCAGTTGATTAACCATATGATTGGCACGATTCACACCAAGCAATATATTGTTAAGAGCGCGCTGACTCTCGTCATCGTCTCGAGCGCCGAGCGCAACCTCAGCCTGAGCCTTTAGGCCAGACAAAGGGGTACGTAGCTCATGAGCGGCATTACCAATAAAATTATGTTCCTTGCGCATATGAGCAGTTAATCTTTCCAGAAGACCGTTTAGCTCCTCGATAAGTGGTTGTACTTCGGCTGGTGCGTAGGGTGCGTCAATCTTGGAAAGATTTTTTGGGTTGCGAGCATGCAAATCGGAGGCCAGACGATTTAAGGGCGATAGCCCCCGACTGACAACCAGCCAAATTAATAAAGTGACCAATGGCAATCCGATTAAAACCGGAATGACAGTTTGTCGAACCACATGCTGTATCAAAGATCGTCTAGGTTGTATGGGTTCGCCAGTTTTTATGGTGAGATTATTTTGTTCATCATAAAATGAAAAAACTCGCCAGCGGCGTTCATCAATAGTGGTGTTTTCAAATCCCACTTTAAGATTCGAGAGTGGTTCGAGTGGTGCGTTGTCAGAATGAAGTAGCAGTTCTCCAGAATCAGCCCAAACCTGAATGACCATATTTTTCTGGTATTGGTTATCGGTGTCGCCCTGATTTTGTACCAATTCATCTGGTTCAGAACTTGCCGGTAAACCTAATAATGTACGCGAGGCGACTCTGGCTGACTGTTCAAGCTGGGTGTCAAAAAGTGCTCCAACTTCACGCTGGGCACCATAATAAGTGGCGCCCAACATCAATATCCAGAGAGTGGCGATAGTGATGGTTAGACCCAGCAGGAGTCGAATACGGATAGATTGCCGCATGACCCTACCGATCGATTACATAACCCACACCTCTTACTGTGCGGATAAGATCCGAACCGACCTTGCGGCGCAGATTATGCAGATGAACCTGAATGGCATTGCTCTCAACTTCTGAATGCCATCCATAAATAATTTCTTCCAGCTTCTCTTTAGAGACAACATGGCCAGGTGACCGAACCAGGGCATGCAGAATTTTGAACTCATGCTCAGTTAGCTCAGCGTTCGTGCCGTCAACACTAACGCTGAAGGCATTGGGGTCAAGTCGAACATTCTTGTGTTGTATAACTGGGCTGGTGCTGCCTTCGTGTCGTCTGAGCAGAGCTCTTAAGCGTGCTGCCAGCTCACGTATATCAGCAGGTTTTACCAGATAGTCATCTGCCCCACCGTCAAGGCAGGTTAGTTTGTCGCTGACGTCATTGCGGGCTGTGAGTACGAGAATAGGAACGCCTTCTCCACGATCTCGATACTGCTTTAATATGTCAATTCCATCGCAATCGGGCAGACCCAGATCAAATATTGCGGCGTTAAAGGTTTCCGTGGTCAGTGCATGCAGTGCATCTCGACCGCGCTTTACCCAGTCCACAGTAAAACCTTGTTGAGACAGCCCCATCTGTAAACCATCACCTAATAAGTGATCGTCCTCGAGCAGTAGAATCCGCATTAGAGAAAAAAACTCTGATTGTGGTTCCAGATGTGACTAGTAGGTAAATTCAACCCCAAGGTAGGCTCCCTGTTTGCCAGAACCGCTAAAACTAGATATTCCATCGTTTTCTATTTCCTGCTCAAAACTAAGTGCACCACCCAGGGTCCAGCGTTTGTTCATTTTTAGACTGAATCCAATGGTGCTAAATAGCGCATAGTTGGCTGCATAATCAGAGTAGAAGTTGGTCGATGGATCGGCAGAGTTGCTCTGAAAATTGCCAATAATCCAGTGCAGTTGTAGACCGGTAGATTTGCCATCAGTCCAGCGATTGCGTATATCGGTAACCGAGAAGACAGGCAAGTTTTCGAAATCGATGCCAGATCCAGCAGATACCTCATTAATTCGATTGCTTAACGCCATTGGAGATAATCCCAGGCTCATGCCGAGTATATTATCCTGATTCAATTGATAGCGAATCTTGCCATCTTTAGAACGTGCCAGCCGAGCCAAGGGATGACCATTGGCGGATAAAGCAATTTCGAGTGTTGGGGCTTCAGCATAAGAGGTCGACCACACCATAGACAAAAGGCATGCCGAGAGTAACAATTTGATTTGTCGAATTAGCATGTGACACCAAATAATTGCTGGTCTTTTGGGCAACAGAAAAATAATTAGTCCTATCGGGTTTCCTGTTCTAAATGAGGAGGATCAGCTCAAATTCACCACTGATTTGAAAAGTGATTCCCATATTAAACAGAAGCCTAGCATAGTCTCCTTAACATTGGATTAACAGAGGGACATTAAGTTCCCAGTATTCCTCAGCATTAAGCTGAATTGAGATGTTGTCCATTTCATTCATATAATAATTAAAAAAAAATAGATACAGCCTGTCAGGTGTTGACGGCTTGAAGATTTTACAATGAGCCCACGATTGTACGAGCTATTTCGGGAGAATGTCTGCCTTTTGATACTGGCGCGTTAGAGACAATAATCTCGACTCGCTATCGTCCCACTCGTGGAAGCCGAATTTTCGGCATTTGGTGTGACTAAATAATTCATCCCAATAGCGCTCCAGTGAAGCATCCAGGTAACCCCAGTTAACTACTTCGGATAGTGCCGTTTGCCGAAGTTGGTGTTTTTTGCCAATTTGTTGCCAAAAATCATCTCGATCCGACATGGCATTAACCAGATTCAGGGGTCTGACGCTGCCGCATTTCATGCCATAAGTTTCGGCTATCTGTGGCCAAAGCGAACTCCATCTGAAACTGTCGGTATTGGTTACATTGAAAGCCTGGTTCGAGCACTTTGGTTCCACGGACATCCAGGCGATTGCCCGTGCTAACAGATCGATGGAAGTCAGTTGGGTCAGGCTGGTATAGGCCCCTTCCGGTCCAGGAAAATCTAGATTGGCTCCCAGTTCGCGACAGATAGCAGCATAAACGCCCAGACTGCTAACCAGGTTGCGGCCGATGTCCGGTGAAAAGTGAACCAGAGTATTCGGACGTGAGGCAGACCAGGACCAACTACTGTTGGCTGCTCGGTCAACCAGATAATCCTGTTGTTCGTAATTGAAATTCGGGATCGGCGCGCGACTGTCTTCTTCTCTAGCTGGAGATGGGAATGGCCCTACATGCACCCCGTAGTATTTCCCACCCTGAACTAGATGAACATGTTTCAAAGGCGATCCGGAAGACTCCACAGCGAACAGAAGGTTGTCCAGCAGGCGTAAATTGTCTTCAGCACTTTCTAGTAGTTGTTCGCCGTGGGTTGCACGACCACAATAAAATACGTGGCTAATGTCGTTGTGTCTGGAAAGTATCTCAGCGCCTTGTTTACGTTGATTCATATCCATGGAAATATATTCCACAGCGTCGACTGGGGTTGCTGGCTGATGTCGAGATACACCGAGAACTTTCCAGTCTGAGCGCTGACCTAGTTCTCTTGCCAGGGCGGAACCGATGGCGCCAGTGATGCCGGCGATCAGTGCAACGTATTGGGACATAGTGTGTTTAACTCTTTATTGTGTAATGACAATGCTTACGCTAATCATACACAGGAATCTGCAAAGCCTTCGAGGATTCGGGTGAGAAAATTTTATTCCTGTATTAGTTTTTATTCAAATCAAATGAATTGATCCCATATAACTGTTCGCTTTTCTGTGGTTGAATCCGCCACTTGTTACACGAAGCTGATTAAACACAAAGTAGATGCCAGGCAATTTCGTCAGTCAAGTAATTAAAACCACCGGTTTTCCACGCGCCGCACTGGTTGGTAATCCATCCGATGGTTACTTTGGTAAGACCATTGCATTTGCCTTCGCCAATTTTCAGACAGACCTAACTTTGGTTACGGGCACCTCACAGGCCGAGTTGCCTAAGGCGTTTCGCCGAATTGGGATGCAAAGTATTGCTACGCTAAATGCACAAACCTGCAACGACGGGTACGATGCGCAATATAAACTTGTGCAAGCCACAATAAAGCGATTCTCAGGTTATTGTCGTGTAGTTAACAAGCCACTTTTTGAAGGACCGCTAACCATCGGCTATCAGAGCAGTATCCCTTACAGTGTGGGTCTGGCCGGTTCGAGTGCTATTATCATTGCCTGCTATCGGGCACTGATGGCTTTGCATCAACTCATAATTCCATTGCCGCAACTGGCAAATGAAGTATTCAATGTAGAGTTTGAAGAGTTAGACATTGGAGGGGGTCTGCAGGACCGTGTTGCACAAACCCTACAAGGCCTGGTGTATATGGATTTTGATCGGCAGCTAATGGAATCTCGTGGTTATGGTTCATATACGCATCTGGATTTTGATGTGCTAGCTTTTCCTTACATAGCTTTTAAACGAGATCTCGCAGAAAATTCTGGAATTTTACATAACAATCTCAGACAACGATGGTTGTCAGGTGATCAGGAATTTATAGCAGGCATGCAAATGTGTGCGGATGCAGCGTGTCAGGCTAAACTGGCTATACAAAGTGGTGATAGTGAACATTTATCTAGCATCATAAACTTAGGGTTTGATCGGCGCATAGCGACCATTCCAGGTCATTCGGGAAATCAGCAAATGATTGAGCTGGCAAGACAAGTGGGTGCCTGTGCAAATCAAGCAGGTTCAGGTGGATCTGTTGTTGGATCTTGTCGAGATGAAAAAATGTTTGATAGTTTGCAGCAAGAATTTGATGCCATGGGAGTAGAAGTCATTCGGCCGCAATTAGCTCCCGCAGTAAATGGGGCCGACGGTGGTTGTTAAGGCAGTTATTCCAGCGGCGGGTTTCGGTAGCCGACTAATGCCGGTGACCAGGGCCTTTCCAAAGGAGCTGATTCCGGTGCTTGACGTACCGTTGATTCAACTCATCGTTGAAGAAGCCAGATTGTCTGGTATTAAGCAAATTGCATTCGTTGTTAGTCAACGAAAAAGTGTGATTAGAAATTATTTTTCGAGCAATGGACTGGATGAAATTTCGGCGATTAAAGGCAATACCCAGGCTGTTGAACAGCTTAAAAGAATCATCAACGAAGTTGATCTGCAATTCATCGATCAACCGGAACAGAAGGGACTTGGTGATGCGGTATTGCAGGCAAAAACCTTTGTCGGTGATAGTCCATTCGTAGTTATGCTGGGTGATACGTTAACCCGATCTAATGTGCCAGTTACCCGACAACTTATTGATGTGTTCAACACAGTTAACGCTCCTGTCATTGGTGTTGAATCAGTTGCTGCGAATCGCATAGATCAGTATGGAATGATTGATGCGGAACATCATAGTGAAGGAATTTACACAATAAATTCGCTCATTGAAAAACCAACCATCGGTAGCATAGATTCTACATTGGCTATAGCTGGGCGTTACTTGCTACCCGCAACAATTTTTAACCATCTGGAAAGAACGAATATTGGCAGAGGTGGTGAGATTCAGTTGACAGACGCCATTGCAGCTTTGATTTTGCAGCGACCGGGATATGCTTGTCGATTTTCTGGGCGTCGGCTAGATCTTGGTTCTAGAACTGAATTCATTCGAGCTAATATTCTTGCTGCATTAGATCGAAAGGAATATCGCGACGAAACACTTTCTTTGCTAGAAGAAATTCTTGCAGACTGTAATAACGACATCTAATCATAGAATTATTGAAATATGAAGGGCTTCGACAATAATTCGTGGCGTTAAAATGTTAATTACCTAATGCGCAAATATACCCAAGATACACATCCTTAGATCGAAATGAAAATTCAGAAATTTTGTAGTGCAGCCGATGCTGCTAAGTTGATTGTAGACGGCGATACCATAGGTTTAATTGGTGGTGGCGGTGGGCTGGTTGAAGCGACGCTTCTACATTCTGTTGTAGAACAACGGTTTCTCGAAACCGGACACCCACGCAATCTGACTTGCTTACATGCCCTTGGCATTGGCGATCGGGAGCAACGCGGCATGAATCGATTTGCCCACGAAGGAATGGTGAATAGAGTGATTGGCGGGCACTGGGTGTGGTCTCCAAAAATGCAACAACTGGCCCGTGACAACAAGATCGAAGCCTATGTGTTACCCGGTGGCGTAGTCATGCAACTCATGCGTGAGGTGGCAGCTAAGCGACCCGGCTTGATCACCCATGTTGGGCTCGGAACCTTTGTTGACCCGCGATTCGGTGGCGGAAAAATGAATGAAGCCGCCACTGAAGATCTCGTCAAGCTTATAGAGATAGATGGCCAGACTTATCTTCGATACTTACCTTTTAATATTAATGTGGCGTTGTTAAAGGGCAGTTTTTCAGATGAAGATGGCAATATTAGTCTTGATGAGGAACCTGCTAATGTAGATATTTATGCCATGGCAGCCGCCGCACACAATAGTGGTGGAAAAGTAATATTTCAGGTTAGAAAGAAAGTTAAGAATGGAGAATTACCAGCCCGTTCAGTGCGCATACCTTCAGCTATTGTCGATGCCGTGGTGGTAGATGAGGGACAACGCCAAGGCTATGAACTGGTGTATGACCCGGCAATATCCGGACAGAAATTTACCGAAGAGGTACCGCCGCCCATGCCGAAGTTTTCCATTCGGCAAGTTATTGCTAGAAGAGCATATGCCGAGTTAAAAGATGGCGCGGTTATAAACTACGGCTTTGGTATTCCCGATGAAGTTGCCAGTATAGTCGCCGCCCGACAGGAAACATCGCGTTTTTATCAAACCATTGAACACGGCACCTATGGCGGTACTTTACTCACTGGAATGCTGTTCGGTTATGCACGCAATCCCAGTTGTATGATTGATGGGCCATCGCAGTTTGATTTTTACTCCGGTGGTGGGCTGGATATTGCATTCCTTGGTTTTGGTGAGCTGGATGCTGAAGGCAGTGTTAATGTTTCCAGGTTAGGTGGGCTGACCGTTGGTCCCGGTGGTTTCATTGATATCGCACAGAATGCACGTAAGGTAGTTTTCTGTGGAACATTCCAGGCCAAAGGTGCTCGATTGCTATCAGGTAATGGCTCTTTGTCGATAGAACGCCAGGGCGACGTTCGAAAACTCGTGCAACAGGTTGAACAAATTACCTTTTCGGGTCCTCAGGCGATCAGCCAGAGACAGCAAGTGATCTATGTTACTGAACGGGCAGTTTTTCGGCTAACCAAAAAAGGCGTGGTGCTGGTTGAAATTGCGCCTGGTGTAGATTTACAAGCCGATGTATTGGATCAGATGGAATTCAAACCAGTTTTATCTGACACGCTAATTACCATGAGCGAGAGTTACTTTGAAACAACATTCTGATCCTGTAAAACTGGCTGTTGTTGGTGCTGGAATGATGGGCCAGCGCCATATCCAGTTTATGGATGCCACTGGAGTTGCTGAACTAGTGGCAATAGTTGATCCCGCTAGTGCAGGCCACAGGTTGGCGGAGTCTCGTGGAGTAGCTTGCTTTGATACGGCCCAGAAAATGCTGGATGAAGCCAATGTCGAAGGTGTGATTATTTCTACTCCAACTATTCATCACCTTGAACCAACTCTTGCATCTCTGGATGCTGGTTGCCATGTGCTGGTGGAAAAACCCATTGCGGCAACTTTGCACGAGGCATTGCAAATTCAACGCAAGTCAGAGCAGTGTGGTCGAGAAGTACTGGTTGGCCACCATCGCCGCTATAACCCGGCCGTGGTTCGCGCGAAGCAACTAATCGAAGCAGGCGCCATCGGCGACCTGTTGAATGTAAGTGGTCAATGGACAGTTCTGAAGCACGTAGATTATTTTTCTAGCGACTGGCGTCGAGATAGAGAAGCCGGACCCGTACTGACCAATCTGATTCATGAGATCGACTATCTAAGATTTATGTGTGGAGAAATTGCCAGCCTGTCGGCGGAAATATCAAGCCATGCGCGAAATTTCGCAAAGGAAGATAGTGCCGCCCTGGTGTTTCGTTTTGAAAATGGTGCGCTCGGTACTTTTATTATTTCCGATGCGAGTCCATCTCCCTGGAGTTGGGAGCAGGGTAGTTTTGAGAATCCGACATTTCCGAAATCCCAGCAAAATAGTATTCGATTTATGGGTAGTAAGGGCGCACTGGAATTCCCTAACCTGCGTTTGTGGCAACATGAAAATCCTGATGACCCTTCAGTCGGGCATTGGCATTATCCGTTGAAATCCACTGAAATTGAGTTTTCCAACGAAGATGCATTTCATGCCCAGTGTCGGCATTTTTGCAGTGTCATTAGGGGCGCAGAAAAACCTTGTATTACTGCTCGCGATGGCACGAATACATTGCGTGCTACGCTGGCTGTCTTTGACTCTGCAAACACTGGCCAGCGGGTCGAGCTTAACGAGTAGTCCTGCCTTCAGCTATTTGGCACCCACTTCAAAATGTGCACGGCTACTGCGACCAGATCGCCATCCTGATTAGTCACTTTAATATCTGCATTGGAGCGTTTGGCCTCCGTATCAATATGGGTGAATTCGTAATGAACGGTAATCGTGTCGCTAATGAAAACAGGTTTTAAAAAACGAATGCGATCATAGCCTAGTGATACCGGAGTTTCCTCTGTATCTCTGGTATGTTGAATGGCCATGGTAGATACCGTCGACATAAAACCAACCAATAACGCACCATGGGCCATTAGTTTTCCATATGAGGTGTTTTCCATATAGACTTTGTTTACATGATTCGGCGAAAAATCACCGGTAATGCCGGCAAACATATAAACATCGCTTTCAGATACCGTCTTTGTGAAAGACGCCTGCTCACCAATATTAACGTGGAAATTTGACATGCTCTTCTCGTTATAAATTCGGGGAGTACGATATTAAAGCCACTGCAACAGAAACGGAAGGTTAGACCTTAATGAGTTTTGAATTAGATAACGCCAGTGTAATAGTTACCGGAGCAGCTCGTGGTATAGGCCTGGCAATCTCCCATCGACTAACCGAACTAGGGGCGAATGTTTGTGGTTGGGATTTGGATTGCGATCCTATTCGCGACGATAAGGCTTTTCATAGCCATTGTGATGTTGATATTACCAATGAAGAAGCGGTTGCAGCAGCCTATGAAAAATCCTTGCACAGTCTGGGTAATATCTCCGTACTAGTCGCCAATGCCGGTGTAAATGGTCCAACTAAACCCGCCTGGGAATATACGTTGGATGAATGGAATCAGGTTATATCTGTTGATCTTACCGGTGTGTTTCTATGTAGTCGTGTGGTTATAAATCATATGCGTAGTAATGACTATGGCAGGATTGTAGTGATTGCTTCGGTAGCAGGCAAAGAGGGTAATCCAGGGGCTTGTGCCTATGGTGCGGCAAAATCTGGTGTTATTGGCTACGTGAAAGGACTGGCTAGAGAGTTGTTACCGGGCAATATCACAGTCAATGCAATAGCGCCGGTAATTACTGAAACCAGATTATTTGGGGAGATGACTAAAGAGTATATTGCTGAGAAAAAATCCAAAATTCCTATGGGTCGATTTTGCACACCGCGTGAAATTGCCGATATGACTGCCTGGGTGGCAAGCCCTCTATGTGGTTTTACTACTGGCCAGGTGTTTGATGTCACTGGCGGTAGAGCTACCTACTGAATATGGAACTTAACTTATGACTTCGAACACAATTGAGCAGGATAGATACTGCATTCATCAGGTCACTCTGATGGAACAATGCGACTTTCAACAATCCATAGAATGTTTCGCGAAACATGGCATACCCCAAACGGCTATCTGGCGGGACAAGGTAGATGCTATTTCAGATAAGGATGCCCGTTCAATTTTGAATGACAATGGAGTCAAACCTGTCGCATTGTGTCCAGGGATATTGCTGGCAGAAGATCCCCGGGAAGATCTGACTGTAGCCATGGATGCCAACCGAAAATTGTTAGAACAGACTAGCAATCTGGGAGCAGATTCCCTGGTGGTGATTACGGGTGGTCTAGCCAATTCAGAACGGGATATCGACGGCGCAAGATCCAGGGCAGAAGACAGCCTGGCACAGTTGGCAGACTATGCCCGTGATGCGGGAGTTAGATTGGCCATTGAACCTCTTCATCCCATGATTTGTGGTTTACGTTCGGTGATATCTACGCTGAACGAGGCCAATGATATGCTTGATCGTATTGATAAAGACGACGTGTTGGGCATTGTTCTGGATACCTATGCATTATGGTGGCAGCCTGGTTTGAAGAGTCAGATAGTGCGTTCTGGAAATCGAATAATTCATTTGCATGTGTCGGACTGGTTGCAAGATACCTGTGATGTGAGACTTGATCGAGGTATGCCTGGTGACGGTGTGATAGATAACCAAAAAATTCGAAGTTGGGTAGAAGCTGCGGGCTACACTGGGCCTGTGGAGGTGGAAATATTCTCCAGACGCAATTGGTGGACTAAGTCAGCAGATGAAGTAGTGCAAACTATTATTGACCGTTACCCACTTCACCTTTAAGTCTCCCCATTTATTGTCAGGAAAATTTTAATGAAAGAGTCGAAAAAAGCTGCTTTACGCAGCCAGTTATGGTTTGATAATCCAGACAACCCGGCTATGACATCGTTGTATGTCGAGCGCTATCAGAATCAGGGTTATAGCCGAGAGGAATTGCAATCTGGCAGGCCAATGATTGGTATCGCCCAGACCGGCAGTGATCTAGCACCATGTAATAAGATTCATGTTTACCTGGCGGAGCGCATAAAGGCTGGCATACGCGAGGCAGGTGGCGTACCAATCGAGTTTCCTGTTCATCCCATTCAGGAGACAGGCAAACGCCCAACGGCTGCACTGGACAGAAACCTGGCCTATCTTGGACTGGTTGAGGTGCTACATGGCTATCCCTTAGACGGTGTTGTGCTAACTACCGGTTGTGATAAAACGACACCGGCGCAATTGATGGGCGCGGCGACAGTTAATTTGCCAGCGATCTGTCTAAATGGTGGTCCCATGCTGGATGGCTGGTGGAAAGGTGAACTAGCTGGGTCAGGCACTATCGTGTGGGAAAGTCGGCGACTAATGTCAGAAGGTAAAATTGACTACACCGAGTTTATGGAGCGGGTTTGTTCTGCCGCCCCGTCCCTTGGCCACTGCAATACCATGGGTACGGCGTCCACAATGAATGCGCTGGCGGAAGGTCTCGGAATGAGTTTGCCCGGTAACGCCGCGATTCCAGCCCCCTATCGTGAGCGTTCAAATATGGCCTATCAAACCGGTCTTAGAATTGTTGAGATGGTTCGTGAAGATATTAAACCTTCTGATGTCATGACTCGTGAAGCATTTCTCAACGCCATACGATTGAATACAGCAATCGGCGGCTCGACCAATGCCCCGCCGCATATAATTGCCGTCGCTCGGCATATGGGGATAGAGCTTGATATTGATGACTGGCAAACCCACGGCTACGAATTACCTTTATTGGTAAATATGCAACCTGCCGGAAAGTATTTGGGCGAAGCTTTTTTTCGCGCCGGCGGTGTCGAGGCTGTGATGGCCGAGTTGCTGAACGCCGGGCATCTTACAGGCGATGTTTTGACAGTAACTGGCAAGAGCATTGCCGCGAATCTGCAAGGAATTACTACACAGGATTCGGAAGTGATTCGTAGTTGCGCTGATCCGATAAGAGACAATGCGGGATTTAGTGTATTAAAAGGTAACTTATTTGATTCTGCCTTGATGAAAACATCAGTAATCTCTGATGAATTTCGTCAAAGGTTTTTATCCACCCCAGGCAACGAAGGGGTACACGAGGCACGCGCTATTGTCTTTGAAGGGCCAGAGGATTATCACGACAGATTGAACGATCCGGCGCTGGAAATTGACGAAAATTGTATTCTATTTATTCGCGGGGTGGGGCCGGTAGGTTACCCAGGTGCTGCGGAAGTGGTAAATATGCAGCCCCCTGATCATTTGCTTAAGCAGGGTATTACCCATTTGCCAACTGTTGGAGATGGGCGCCAGAGTGGGACATCGGAGAGCCCGTCTATTCTAAATGCTTCACCAGAGTCAGCCGTAGGTGGCGGCCTGGCTATACTTCAAACTGGCGATAGGGTGAAACTGGATTTGAATGCCAGAGAACTTAATGTGCTTTTATCTGACAAGGAGTTAAATGATCGATGGAAAAGCTGGAAACCACCAGAACTGGAAAACCAAACCCCCTGGCAGGAACTCTATCGAACCCATGTAGGTCAGTTAGGCGGCGGTGGTTGCCTTGAATTTGCTACCAAATTTCAAAGGATTTCGCGCTTTATTCCCAGAGATAATCACTAGGAATTTTCCTGTTCCATTTGACTAAACTCTAACCCCGTCCAACAAGCGGCATTTTTGTCGCCATTATGGTCATGAATAACACATTAGACTCCAGAGGCAGATTCGCCATGTTCAGTACTGAGTCGGCCACGTGTTGCACGTCCATCAAAGGCTCAGACATGATAGATCCATTGGCCTGAGCAGTACCTTCACCCAGGGGTTTCGCCATCTCTGTTTCGGCATTGCCAATATCGATTTGTCCGCAAGCGATGTTATAGCGTCGTCCATCCAGCGCGAGACATCGAGTTAGGCCTGTTATGGCATGTTTGCTCACTGTATAAGGCGTGCTGTTAGGTCTGGGTGCATGAGCTGAGATCGAGCCATTATTAATAATTCGACCACCCTGTGGAGACTGTTTCTTCATTTCAGCGAAGGCACGTCTTGCACACAAAAAGGAACCGGTAATATTGGTATTAATCACCGCACTCCATGCCGATACATCGAGTTCGTCGATATCAACTGGAGCGGCACCGATCCCGGCATTGTTGAATAACACATCAACTCTGCCGAAGGTTTCCATGCAGCGATCAAAAATACGATCAACCTGATCTTTGTCTCCAACATCTGCGGCAACCGCCAAAGCAGATGATCCGTTCTGTCCGGCCTCTGCAATAACTTCCTGTAAAATCGCTTCACGTCTTCCTGTTAGTACCACGTTGTAGCCATTGCGTAACAGGGTAAGGGTTGTTGCACGACCAATGCCTGCGCCTGCGCCTGTAATAACTGCTGTTTTTGCTGAATTGTTCATAGGCTTACTAACTAGTTTTCCAATTGAGATAAGTTAACTTTACCTGCACTTAACAGGTTTTCAAAACGACCGAGGTCGATTTTGATGGACTCCTCTAAAGGAGTATGGGGTAATGATCCCAATATAGACCGAATGCCGCTGTCGTCAAGGTCAGAAGGGAATGGCAGTGGTGCACTGGCCTCAAATGTAATTCTTGCAGAAGGGCAAATCTGTTTCAGGATGTCGACAAACTGCGAAACTTCCAGCACATCACCTCGCAGGTTGCACACTGCTGAACCCTGGTAGTTTGCTCGTGCAGAATGAATGAATGTCTCAGCCGTATCACTGGCATATTGAAGGGCGACCTGTCCCGAGAAGCGGATATGGTAGGGCTTGCCTGCCGCCGCAGCCAAAACCGCTTTGGCTATATCAGAGGTCATGCCCTGATCCCGTGCCACACCATAAACAATATAGGGACGCAATCCGACGCTGCCAATTTGCCAATCCTGCCAATAGATTTTTGCTGTGCCCTCATTGGCAACCTTATAGACTCCATACAACGAAACAGGTATGGGAGTTACATCATCCTTAACCGGTTTATCTGGATAGCAGGAGTCGGGACCAAGTGCCGCGAGGGAGCTGGCATAACTAATTCCTTGCACATTGTTGTGGCGTGCGGCTTCAAGCACATTGACAGTGCCTAAAACATTGACTGCAGCGCCAACCACTGGATTAGCTTTACAAAAGGGAATCTGTAGCCCGGCCAGGTGCACAATATGAGTCACTCCATTGTCTGCAACCAGGCGATTGACAGCCTTATGATCAGTTACATCCAGCTTCGCCCAGTTAATGCTTGCTACCTCATCTTCGGTCATAACCAGGTGGGCACGTTCAGGCGTTTCGGAAAGATCCGTAGCAAGTACGTTTGCCTTCTGATCCAGAAGGTGTCGAAGCACCCAGGTGCCAATACAGCCCATAGCGCCGGTTACTAAAAATACTTCATTACTCATGTATTAAATCTCTTTGAAACTGGCTTTTAATTAAACGCTATCTGTACTTTAACCGCCTGGCTTCGATCGCCTGCTAAAGCAAATGCTTCTGCGGCAGATTCCATGGGGATCGCTGCACTGAGCAAGGGCGAAAGATCAAGAACGCCCTGGCCAATCAATTGTGCGGCCCAGTTGAATTCCTCATGAAAGCGAAATGTGCCAATCAAGGCGATTTCTTTCGACACACAGGTATTAATAGGAATAGTCACGTCACCACCTAGTCCCAGTTGCATTAGCACGCCACGGGGACGAATCAGTTGTATGGCAGAATGCAAGGCGGACTCGGTGCCCGAGGCCTCAATGACTACATCAAAATAGCCCCTACCCCCTTCGAATTGTTTCAATGCAGAAGTATTGTTAGCAACATTAACCGTGTGGTCGGCGCCAACTGTGCTGGCAACGGAAAGTACGTGGTCAGCGACGTCTACTGCAACAATCTCCATTGCGCCGGAGTGCCTTGCAGCCATGATCGCCAGAGCACCTATGGGTCCGCAACCAGAAACCAGAACACGTTTGCCACTTAAACCTTGACCCACTTCAGCGATGCGGTTAATGCCATGCAACGCTACAGAAAGAGGCTCGGCGAATGCTGCCAGGTGGAAATCTGTAGCCTGTGGGAGAACCACGCATTGTCTCGCTTCGCAAATCAAACGCTCACTAAATGCTCCCTGAACATGTGGGAAGCGCATGGCGGAACCATAGAAGCGCATATCCAGACAATGATTATGTTGGCCGAGTTGACAGTATTCGCATTGCAGGCAGGGCAGGCTGGGGTTTATCGCCACACGATTGCCAACAGCCAATCCTTCAACACCTTCTCCTATACTAGCTATTTCACCGGATACTTCATGGCCCAGAATCATCGGCTCTTTGATTCGGATAGCGCCGAATCCACCGTTATTAAAGTAGTGTAAATCCGAACCACAGATGCCACCGGCGCGAACTTTTATGGCGACCTGTCCCGGCCCCGGGCTGGTTTCTGGTTGCTGATCGAGACGAAGATCCTTTGCAGAATGAACAACGATTGCGCGCATGATGGGTAACACCTCAATATTATAAATTGGTCACGTTACACCTCTGATATCGATCAGCGGTAAGTGACAATATGCTCTATTATAATGGCTGACAAATTCTTAATGTAGTTTCCTGTAATGACAAATGAAATTTTTAATCTGGACGGTCGTCGCGCTTTGGTGACCGGCTCTAGTCAGGGTATTGGCTTGGCCCTTTCTCTGGCAATGGCACGCGCGGGTGCAACAATTATTCTTAATGGAAGATCCAGCGAAAAATTACAAGCAGCCAAAGCACTTTTTGATCAGGCGGGACTTTCCGCTGAATATTGTGTATTTGATGTAACCGATCGGCAACAGGTGGCGGAGAAAGTTGATGAGCTGGAACAGACCGGCCCTATTGATATTCTAGTTAATAATGCGGGAATGCAGCATCGCGCCGCGTTGGAAGATTTCGAGTTCGAAGACTGGGATCGATTAATGAATTTGAATCTGAACTCTGTGTTTAATGTGAGCAAGGCAGTGGTTCGCCATATGATCGAACGCAAACAAGGCAAGATTATCAACATATGTTCTATCCAGACCGCTCTGGCACGGCCATCAATCGCACCCTATACCGCATCTAAAGGCGCAGTGGCTAATTTAACCAAGGGTATGTGTACAGATTGGGCGAAATACAACATCCAGGCTAATGGACTTGCGCCGGGCTATTTTGAAACAGAGTTAACCGCAGCACTGGTTGCTGATGAAACATTTACCGCCTGGTTAAAGCAACGAACACCTGCGGGTCGTTGGGGTAAGGTTGAAGAACTCGGTGGCGCGGCGATATTTCTTGCCTCAAGCGCTTCTAACTTTGTCAACGGCCATATCCTTTATGTCGATGGTGGCATGGGTAGCTGTGTATAGACTTTAGCAAGCTCTGTAAGAATTCGAGTTCCTTTTAAAATTAATTTGAAATTTGTGAATAAACTATGACTGATCACCTGCTATTAATGGCATCAAATCTGGAACAACACATAGGTTTGCTTCAAGACCGATGCACCATACATCGTCTTTATTGCGCAGAGGATAAAGACGCCATGCTGAATGAAGTTGGCAGTAAAATTCGCGTAGTTGGTACCAATGGTCATGTGGGTTGTTCAGCAGAGGAGTTCGAAAAACTACCGAATCTGGAAATGATTGGTTGTTTTGGCGTTGGCTATGACTCAATCAATATTGATGTTGCGAAACAACTGGGTATTCCGGTTACCAATACACCTGACGTATTAAATGATGCAGTGGCAGAATTGGCTCTTGGCCTGATGATCTCCCTTGCTCGTCAAATTCCCCAGTCCGATCAATTTGTCAGGGCAGGGCAGTGGCCGTCTGGAGAGTTTCCACTGACAACTGAACTGTCTGGCCGAACGGTTGGTATTGTCGGTCTGGGAAGAATTGGTAAGGAGCTTGCTCGACGTCTACAGGCAATGAAAATGCGCGTGGCCTATCATGGCAGAAATGAACAACCGAATGAGCCCTACAGCTATTATGCTGATATTGAGGCTATGGCATCCGTTGTGGATTGGTTGGTAGTGTGCTTACCCGGTGGTGGTGATACCAATCATATAGTTTCAGCATCAGTACTCGATGCGCTGGGACCCAATGGTCGACTGGTTAATGTGGCGAGAGGTTCTGTGGTAGATGAAGCCGCATTGTGTCAAAGAATTGAAAATAACGGCATTGCAGGTGCGGCACTGGATGTGTTTGCCGCCGAGCCGGTTGTACCAGAGGTGTTAAGGCAAGCCTCGAATGTTGTGCTAACTCCCCACGCTGCTTCTGCCACGGG
>JBLHGU010000023.1:0-44631 GCA_047615875.1 Parasphingorhabdus sp. | reverse complement strand
CCATGACCACCAGACTCGCCAATGCCCGCACGTAAACCTATGGCGCAATAGGCATTCTCGATTCCGGGTATAGGGCCGATTAGCGGTGCACCGTCGATGGTGTAGGTGATCGGGCCATTAATAACCGTATGAATCCCGACGTTTTGCAAAGCGGGAAGACGTTCAAAGATACCTTCCATATTATCCAGGCAACGATCCAGATCTGATGGACACAAAGCCTGAGTAAAATCAGGGCTGATACCGTCCATACCAAAAGGCTTACAGGCCTGTTCGTAGACACCAACCAGCAAACCATTCTTTTCTTGCCGACTATAAAAATCATCACCGGGGTCGCGAATGATTGGCACGCGGAAATCCAGTTGTTCAAGTTCCAGCATAGTATCGGTCAGAAAGTACATGTGTTCCATGGAAGTTACCGGATGACTAACACCTAGCATGTTGCCGACCTCGTTAACCCGATAACCCGTTGCATTGACAACCTTTTCACAACAGATATCGCCATTGCGCGTATGCACAATAAACTCACCATTGGCTTTGCGAGTAATACTTTCTACCGGGTTAAATCGATACACCTCGGCCCCTGCTTCGCGGGCTTTGCGTGCCATGGCGAAAGTAATACCAGCCGGATCTATATCACCATCCAGAGGATCCCACCAGGCACCAAGCATGCCATCAGTACTCATCAAAGGATGTCTTCGGCCAGCCTCAGCAGCACTGATGAAATCCATTTCGATACCCATACCAGCAGCCATACCGACAAAGTGCTTATAGGTATCCACTTGATCAGGCGTGTGGGCCAGACGCATGCCACCGGTAATATGATAAGTAACCGGGTTATCAGGGTCTGCGGCAAGCTCTCGATAGAGATCAATACTATGCTTTTTTAGCGCCACCATAGTCTGGTTCGCACCGAACTGAGTAACCTGTGCCGCCGCATGCCAGGTTGATCCCGAGGTCAGCTCATCTCGCTCGACTAGAACCACGTCGGACCAGCCTTCCTGAGTGAGATGGTAGAGCGTTGAACAACCGGCGATTCCGCCGCCAATAACTACCACTCGTGCGTGGGACTTAACCTGGTATTCAGTCAATTTGCTTGCCTTATTTGCGCCAAAACTTAAGCGCAATCATGACGTTGCAAAATCACTTTGACAATTTAAAAGTTTCTCATTATGGTTTAATAATTTTGAACTATAAAAATCTCACTCATCTACCAATTTTACAATCTAAACAGCAAGTTTTGTGAAACATTCATTACCCTCCCTAGACGCTCTAAAAGTGTTCGAATCTGCGGCCCGTCATCTGAGTTTTAGCTGTGCTGCTGAAGAATTGTGCATAACCAAGGGCGCAGTTAGTTACCAAATAGCCAAACTGGAGTCGGAGTTGGATTGTGCTTTATTCAGACGTGCGGTTCGACAGGTATTTCTAACCGAATCAGGTCAGGAATTGATGCTAGTGACACAACGCCATTTCCGCGAACTTGGCCAGACTCTAAGACAAATAAGTCCAATAGAATCGAACCATGACATACTATGTGCCGCCACTACTTATGTTGCACTGCGCTGGTTATCGTCACGAATTGCCGAGTTCTGCGAGCAGTTTCCTGACATAACCATTTTGTTACAGCATGCGGTAAATTCGGACAATTTCTCCATCCAGGACGTTGACCTGGCGATTCGCTGGGATCAAATCGGAAAATATTCAGAGCGGGAACATTTAAAGGAACTACCTATGCCATTATTTCCGGTTTGTAGCCCCGAGCTATTGCAACGATATGGTTATAAGTCGAATGAAAAGCTAAAAATTGAACAGTTATACAGCTTACCCTTAAACAGCATTCCACTACTCTGTGAAGATCGCAGACTCGATTTATGGCAAGCCTGGTGCGGGGATAGGCAGCCTCCGCTTAACAACCCGCGTCGGGTAATCATTGACGCTAATGTACGAACCCAGGCGGCGATGGACGGCCAGGGTTGGATCATGGCCGACGATCTGATGCAGCGCGAGATTGAAACGGGAGTTCTCGTAGCCCCTTTTACTGAGAAGCTAACTGGCTTTGGCTATGTTATTCGCGCCTCAACTGGTCGCTATGCGAATAAAAATGTGCGCATTTTTCGCGACTGGTTATTAGCAACTGTTTGAGCTGAAATCTGCCAGTGCCAGTGTCAATAGTATATCCATTGCTTTCAATGGTTATTAACTGCCAACCAGTTGATCTACCTCATCGATAATTATTTCACCGATAAACGACATATCTTCAACATCAAATGTCAGTGGAATACGCAAATCAAAAGTCGTTGCCAGAATACGTAAAGTTTCCGGCAAGTGCTGCTGGTTATTAAGGTAACGCCAACTATCATAACGACTGGTGAAACCATGAGGCTCAGCACCACCAAACCATTTCAACTCAACACCACGTTTGGCACAGTTGTCAATAAACTCAGCCACAGCGGCATCATTCAGGGACTGCACTCGAAACTGAAACGAACTACCCACATACACTTCCTTCTCAGGCCGCATGGACAGCTGGATATTCGGCGAACCGGAAAGCACCCGCTCCAGACATTGGTAGCGATCATTCCAGCGTTGGCAGTTCTCATTCAAAATGGGAAGTTGAGCGCGTAGAATAGCTGCTCGCAGATTATCCATACGACCACTGTAGTTTGGCGTGTCGAGTTTTATATCTCTAAATACCTCAACATCGGGTGCCGTGCCATTGCGCTCAAACAACATATAGGAGCCCGAATGCATTATCGCCCGAGCAATAATCTCAGAGTCGTTGGTGGTCAGTAAACCACCTTCGCCTGAATTCAGGTGCTTATAAGTCTGGGTGCTGAAACAAGCCACTTTTCCAAACAGACCGGACTTTATGCCATCCCAACTACCACCCATGGTATGAGCGCAATCTTCAATCAAGATAACGCCGTATTGTTCGCACAGTTGTACCACAGCATGCATATCAGCCAGATGGCCACGCATATGTGAAATCATAAAAAACCGGGCGGCAGATTCTTTCATCATGGCTTCAAGATGAATAAGATCTACACAATAGTTTTCATCAATTTCCACCAGTACAGGTACACCACCGGCATTATCGATGGCTCCTGGTACTGGCGCCAATGTGAAAGCATTGGTTAACACCTTGTCACCGGGCTTTATTCCCGCTGATTTTAAAGCCACATGCAATGCATAACCACCAGAAGTACAGGCCAGGCAATGCTTCTGACCCATATAGGCCGCAAATTCTTCTTCCAGTAATGCAGCTTCTGCGATCTCACCTTCCACAACGTTATATCGATGTAGCCGACCTGATTGCAATACTTCAACAGCCCTATCTATCCCAGCCTGAGGAATGGATTCCTGCTGGGTAAAAGTTTTATTAAATCGCATGGTAGTCATAATCTTTAATACTTCACCTGGTCATAAACTTCGAAATCCCAATCTTGCTCTGGAAAGTATTTACGCAATCGCCAATCACAGGCCCGTGCATGTCCTTCCATACCCTCGATACGGGAAATACGTGATGCTACAGCACTAAAAACTTCGTTAGCGGCCTCATCGATCTGTTGGTAGGTGAGTACCTTCATAAATTTTTGCACATTGAGCCCACCGCTATAGCGGCCAGCTTTTTTGGTCGGTAAAATATGGTTTGTACCAGAACATTTATCACCATGCGTAACGGTGCTGCCCTCACCTAGAAAAAGCGACCCATAGTTATTTAAATTCTGCTTCCACCATTCAAGATCTTCCGCCATAACCTGTAAGTGCTCGCTGGCGTATTTATCACTAACCTCCACGACCTCTTCACGACTGTCGCAAACGATGATCTCGCCATAATCCCTCCAGGCCTGATTAACCACATCGGCATTTGGCATATCTGCAGCCACCTTTGGCACCAATTGAGCCACGTGTTCGGCAAGTTTTGTCGATGTGGTGAATAACCAAACGGGCGAGTTGACCCCGTGCTCTGCCTGGGATGTCAGATCCACAGCAATGGTCATAGCATCAGCAGTATCATCAGCAATGATTGCAGATTCAGTAGGCCCGGCAAATACATCAATACCAACCTGCCCAAACAGAATTCGTTTGGCTTCTGCAACATAGGCATTACCGGGGCCGACAATGATGTCCGCTGGTTTGCCGGTGAACAGGCCAAAGGTCATCGCGGCTACCGCATGTACTCCGCCCATTTCGAGAATCATATCTGCACCAGCTAAATCCATCGCATAACAAACAGCGGCGTCGATGGAATCGCCTCGAGGTGGCGAGGCTGCTACCACGAAGGGCACACCAGCAGCCTTGGCTGTTGCCACACTCATAATGGCCGAGGCTGCATGGGCATAGCGTCCACCAGGCACATAACAACCGGCGGATTGCACCGGTAGGATACGCTGACCTAGTTTAACCCCCGGGTGTGATTCAATTTCGAAAGATTGCATGCTGTCGCGTTGCGCTTCGGCAAATCGAAAAACCTGTTTGTGGGCAAATTGAATATCGTCTTTTACGGACTGAGGAACCGAGTCAATCAAGCGCTGCCGCTTGTCATCGCTCAATACGAAGTCACCTTCCCAGTTATCGAATTTTTTCGCCAAATCACGGATGGCCTGCTCCCCTCGGGCCCCGATATCTTCCAACATCGACTCTACGGCTTCGCGTACTTGTCGATCAGACTCTTCGGGGGAAAGCTCTGGTTTTTTAATTTGTAACATATTCATTAATCCTGGCTAGGAAAGCTAAAATTCAACACAACCGACATTTTAGACAAAGTTGTTCTAAAGCGAAGATACGATCTGCCGATCCCCTGCTACCTAAAACCCCAAATATCTGGGGGCGGGATTATTTCAGATAAACGATAAATATGAAATTTGTCTAACAAAATATTTCGAACTTAAAACTATAATCCTAGAATCCGCAGTAAACCGCTTCGAATGAAGGCAACGGCAGATTCCAGGATCATGTAATTATTTACTGCTATGGTGGTGAAACTCTAATTCCGACGCCACCAACATAAGAAAGGGCGGCCTTAAGCCGCCCTTTCTTTATTATTGCAAAACTATTCCGCCAGCTATCCTGACAACTTACTTACTATCGACTTAGATACTTCCCCAAAATAGCATCATATGTACCGTCCGCTCTCATCTCAGCAAGTGCCGAGTTAAAATCGTCTATAATTCTCTGGCCATCCGGTATGCTTCTTGAGGCCATTAGGTAGAGATCGTTACTTTTTAATGGTGGCTGCAAAACTATCATTCTACTGGTGTTTAAATCTTCTTTGCGAGCTTCATAAAGAATAATATCACGCGCACCAGCCACGATATCAAGGCGATTTCTAAACAGCTTACGCAGATTCAACATCGGGTTTCTGGCAGCTTCTTTGGTTAGAAAGTCTGCTCCATCAAACTCTTCAGAGTTTGCGTACCCTCGACTCACACCAATGGTGAAGGGCCTGAGATCATCTAATCCTTTGTATGTCTTAGAGCTTATGGTATCAAGCGCAACCAGTACTACTTCAACCGCATAGATAGGATCGCTCATAATATAAGCTTTCGCTCTATCCTGGTTATAGTATGCCCCCATGACAAAATCCTCTTTACCATCCACTACATCCTTGAGCGCACGATTCCAGGGAATAAAATTAACATTTGCCGAGTGACCTTTACGTTTAAAAGCTTCTCTGGTGATTACTGTTAATGCGCCGCCATCTTCCAGCACAGAGCCATAGTGCGGTGCCCATTCAGTAGTCACCCCGGTAATATTTCGGGCATAGCTGTAGCTCGAAACGAACAACGTGCTAGTTAACAACGTTAACGCAAAAACTTTAATTAGGTTCATTTAGTTCTCTCCAATAGTCTGTTTCTGAATTGCTAATCAGTCCACATAACATCTAACCCGTGCCTTTTCGGCTGTCTGCTCGAATACGATTTATCGCCATATTTAAACTGTTACGCATCAATTCAAGAGTTGACGCTAATGATCCTATTTCATCCTGAGATCGCACTCTGATAGGTTGTCCGAGTTCACCCTTACTCATTCTTTCCGCGCTTTCTTCAAGCTCACGCAGCGGCCTGATCAAAATGCCGTTCAAAAACAATGTTAGTGTCAAATAGATCACGAAGTTGAGACCAATTACGATAACCACAATCGCATTTCTGAACTGCTCTAGCTCGACCGTCAGAAAATCTGTGGTGATGAAAATAGCCACAGTGCCGATATTCTTGTCGCCGTTAATAACATCCTGGGTAGACGAAATATTGTTACCAACAATACTGCCGCTGGAATCAATCACACTTCCACTGCCGTCCCGTTCGCGGGCTGCGAACAATGTTCGCTTATCTTCGTCTCTAACCACAATACCGGAAATTTTTCCATCGTTCATTTCCGCTTCCAGCAATTTTCCAGCCAGTTCGTAGTCTACGTCCCACATTGGAATAACCAAATGCTGAGACATAGCAATCGCGGTAGCTTCGGCCAGCTGATTCAACTCCGCTGTTTTGGTTTGTTCAGTATAAACATAGGCGAAATACCCTGCGGCCCCCACCACGATAGTTGTTGTCAAAAATATAGCCGTGGTAATTTTGGTACGTATTTTGCTGTACCAGGAAATGCGAGTTGCCATGCTTTATCGTCCTCCGGTTAAAGTAATTGTTATAAATAAAATTGTTTTTAAGAAATAATTAAAAATTAATAATTACCAAAATGCTGACCTGCTTCACTTCGAAATTGTGATGCCTGGGTACCGTCTGGAATCTGATTGGCAATATAGTCGATAGCCCTGCCAAGATCGTTGGAAAATTCAGTTGCCTCATCCACAACCATTGGCGCGATAGGCCCCATGTATTTGAGGGCAAAGTCAATCAGCGTATTTTTCATATCCGGACTTATCTGACTGCCAGCGCCTGGACTGGCATAACCCTCATTCAGAATAGCTGCCAGTGGCGCGATAATCTCTCCGGTTTGTTCAGGGGGCGCATATCCTGGCTGAGGTTGCTGAAACAAATCATCAGGGCCTGCTGGCGCACTACTTAAGCTTTCACTGCCCGGATCGAGCAGTTCAATAAAAGCTTCAGTAGGCATTAATTCCGGTCGATTTTCCACCGGAGCGGGAGCGTAACTAAATTTTACGGCATTACATTCAGTAAGCACGTGTATGGCTTCCCCTACATCCTTTGAACGACAGTGGGAATGGGTAAGTTTGCCCTGTGAGAACCGTAGCAAAACCGAGCGCTTGTTATCCGCCAGAATGGTAACAAACCCGGTCTCCCTGCGATTAACTATTTGTCTGAGCTGCTTAAATAGCTCACTTTTCGGAACGAATGCCGAGTCGGCCATTAAATATTCTCATAAATTTTGGAATGACCTGCGCAGCAACACTCCGAACACTTGTAATTCGACCATCTGTAAAAGGGCATTTTAACTAGTCCACCACGTATATTTATTCTTAAGCGAGCGCTCATGCAGTACAAACACTTCCGTCGGTAAGCCCGCATAGCTACTTTCACCGGTGGTTCGTACGAACCAATGTCTGAACAAATTCCTATCCCTGCTCAATAGTTGTTCAGCAAACTGTAGTTATTTAATTACAAAAAACTATTTTGCATATAAGTCTAGTGTGCGCCAGCAGGTCGATTGCGTCAAGTTGGCGATTGTGTTGGCGATTGTGTTTTTATCGATTCGAACGTAACGAGTCATTGAAAAACCTGTCTAGTGGGCCATGCGACACCTAATTGACTGGTCCTTCATCGGCTTTCCACCCTCAACATTGTACCTAGCGGGCAGTGCCCGTTGCGACCTAAGTTCGAATGATGGGGTCCCAGCCTTAACTTAGCACGTAGGATGTGGTGAGGCACGAACCGCATCGATCGAGAAAACGAAGGGACAGGAGAATATCTCATCTAGATAAACCACCACTGATGCGGTTCGTATCTCACCACATCCTACTTTCTTCGGGGAATTGATAGCACTAAGTTAAGAGTTACTAGCAGGGTATTATCTGCGCTGAGGAGTTTCCTGCAACCTGTTGTAGGATGGGTGAAACCCATCAAAACGAGAATTAGGAGGCACGACCAATCCCTGAGGATTTCCTTTATCAAAGTGATGGGTTCCACCCACCCTAAAGTAACTGAACAGGCTTAACTTAGTGCCATTCTAGATTTTCATGGTAATTATAGAATTTATAGAAATTAATGTTTTCGGTTGCGGGGTTACGAATATGCCTGGTCGCTTTTTAGCCACCCATTACCGGCATCTAACAAATCAGATTGACAGGTATTTCACACAAATATTTTAGCTCCTCCTGGCCATCGGCTACCAGATTAACTTTTGCTCCAAACTGGACCAGCATTCCTTTAGCTACTTTCTGATTAACCATGGAAAGCAGATTGTTATGAACGATTTCTGGCGGTTGGTAGCCGGTTAAGGCAAGGCTAATACTTTTTCTAGCGTTTGCAGAAAGATCGCAACATGACGTTCATTAATTACCAGCGGGGGACGAATTTTCAGAACATTATTGTGCGCCCCATCTATACCTGTAAGTACACCATGGTCTCGCAATAAGTTGACCAGCTTATCGGTTTCATGAATTGCTGGACGAAGACTTTCAGAGTCACCAACTAGCTCGACCCCAATAAATAGACCACTGCCTCGTACATCCCCGATCAAAGTATGTTGTTTGGCCAGATGAGTAAGGCCACCCATAAGAAGCTCACCCATTGCCTGAGCATTTTCCATAAGGCTCTCATTCTTGATAACATCCAGCATAGCCGATGCCGCTGCACAGGCTACCGGATTGCCGCCGGTAGTGCTAAAGAAACCACCTTGTTGCTCAAACTTTTGTGCAATTTCTCTACGGGTAACAACCAGACCCATGGGATAACCACCCGCAATGGGTTTACCAAAAGTAACGATATCTGGTGTCACATCGCTAAACTCAAAACCCCACATGTGTTTTCCCGTGCGTCCAAAACCTGACTGAACCTCATCAGCTACACACAGGCCACCGGCCTTTCGAACGATTGAAAATAATTCCTCGAGATAGCCAGGTGGCGGCACAATAACGCCATTGGAACTCATAATCATATCGAGAAACAGCGCGGCGGGCTTGAAGTCTCGTTGCGCTAGCCTGGTTATAGCCTCTTCAGCATATTGTGCATATCGAAACCCTCGGTCAGCAACGTCACGCTTCCATTGCCCGCGAAAGTCGTCCGGTGCTGCGAAGTACTCCATGTGTGGAAAAGTTCGCTTGCTACCGCGTGATTCTGCAGGCGATAAAGCGTAGGTGAGTTCAGTGATACCGTGATAGGCATTATTCAGCACCAACCCGCCGGCGTTACCAGTCCAGGATGTAGCAAGTCGCCAGGCCAGATCATTCGCTTCACTACCTGAAGAAACAAAAAAACAACTGTCCAGCCCATCTGGCAGCGTACTGCTAATCTTTTCTGCATACTCTGAGACCACATCATAAAGATAGCGAGTATTGGTATTGAGAGTAGCCGTTTGTCGACTTATAGCTTCAGTAATGCGCGGATGACAATGGCCAGCATTGGGCACATTGTTATAAGCATCGAGGTACTTCGTTCCATCGGCACCATATAGCCAGACGCCCTGTCCTCTAACCATATGAATCGGTTTATCGTATGCAAAATAATTTGCGTTTCCTAGATAGTGCTGTCGTTGTTGCCATAGCGCATCAGTCTGATCTTGCCTGAAACCAACTGGTTGCGATTTAACTGCTAAACCACAGGCACTTCTTATGAGATTCTCAAAACCATACTCTGGTTCATTCAGTATCGCTTTGAGCATGCTGATGCAATTTTGCTTCCAGCTATCCATATGATCCCGTTCATCAACCCAACTAGTCTCACTATCCGACCAGGCGCCTAACAATAAACACGCGGCAAGTCTGGATGCCATCATATCCGGCAACAATTCGAGTTCCTTTTCTTCCAGAGGTAGTACTGAATGAAACCCAGCTATAATTCCTGCACTAGCAGATAATTGATCGGAACACCCGGCAGGTATCTCTGCGGCAGCATTGCCGACATCCTGAATTAGTGGTCCATAAATCATATCGCCGAAGTCGAATATTCCGGCAATCTCTGCAGGGTCTTGCAGACTTACAGCAACATTATGGAAGCTTATATCGTTATGAATCACCTGGCTTCGACAGCCTGGGAGTTGTGGCTTGACAATTTTCGAGAATCTAACCAAGACTCTGTTTATCAGTTGTCGCTCTTCAGAATCACTAATGTAACTGACGAGGTTTGCGAGCTGATCAAGCGATTGAGTATCCCAGCCCAACCGGTGTTGGGCCGAAGGATGCATATACCCTCGTAGGGCCAGGTTTAGTTTCGCAATATCACATCCCAGATTAAACAGCAGTCCTGCGTCTGATTCACCCTGCATAATTTGCCTGCCAGGAATGAAAGTAAAAACCCTGGATCTGAGTAATTGGCCATCCTCAGAGTGGAACAAGGCCCACTGTTCATTATCAACAGTTCGGACAACTCGCGGAGTGGAAACCCAGGGACTATGCTGCTCAATATGTTGCAGTGCACCACTTTGCAATTCCAGAATCTGGTCATTCTCTACCTGGTTGGCAATTTTCAGTGTGACGCTGGCAGTGCGACTTTGAATCAAAAAGTTACTATCTCTTTCACCGCCAAGAAATTTAGCCTGCCCATTGATGCCAAAATGCTTCTGAGCAATAACCGCTGCCTCAGTGACATTAATTTCAGGTGGTTTAACACGTAGTGAATCGAGGATGGAAAGCAAAATATATTTACCGATATAAGAGCAAGCAAAACTGGCAATATACTCGACGGATCAATCCGCTTCAAATAAAGCCAACAATCTGACACTACGTAAGAAACAATTTTGGAGCAGCCAATTGCTCAACAAACCAGCGGACTAAAACAAACGCTAGTGTGGAACTATCGGTCTGCCAGAAATATGCCTCGATGGTTGCCCATCCACGCCAACAGGTATCTCGCCGTTCAAGGTCACACGATAAAACTCACGCTCAAAGTCGGTATCGTAAACATCGCGGATGGCCTGGTGTTGGGTCGATCGATTGTCCCAGAATGCAATGCTGCCGGGTTCCCACTTAAAGCGCACACAATATCGCGACTGAATACAGTGCTCCCATAGATATTCCAGCAACAATTCACTCTCACGCGCGGTTAAACCGACAACTTCCTGAGTAAACTCTTGCGTAGCATATAATGACGGCACACCAGTTTCCGGATGCACGGTGACTAATGGGTGTTCTGCAGAAAGCGGATTACGCTGAACACTCTGGTTATAGTCGTCCGCCTTATCCCGGTCACTGGCAGTTTTGAATCCGTGAATGCATCGCAACGTAGATACGAATTTCTGCATGGTTGATGACAACTCGCTGAAAGCCAACTGAGTATTGCACCAATGTGTATCACCACCGAAGGGAGGTACTATCACACCTCTAAGAATTGATGCGAATGGTGGATTAATGGCCGCCGTTACATCTGTATGCCAGTCTGTCCACGGACGCAAAGCTGCAGGCCTTGCTGCAAACGCGGTGCGGCCTCGGGTAACGGGATAAATCTCTGGGTACTCCGAGTCGCCACCAAATACTGCATGGGCCGGAGTAATATCACCAAATTGCCTGGCAAAAGCGATATGTTGCGAATGGGTTAATTCCTGTTGGCGAAAAAAAACAACTTTCCAGCGTAACAATGCCTGGCGAATGCTATAAATCTCTTCTTCCGTTAGCGGCGCAGTCAAGTCCACCCCGGAAATCTCTGCGCCTATATGCACTGTCATTGGTTTGACAATGACATGCTCAGCCAGATCCAGCGCTGTATTGTCAGAAGAACTTTTCATATTACCGAAAACTCAAGGCAAGGAATTAAATAGTAGTCACTACAAAGTAATGCTACAAATTAGCATACTAATCAATCAGCTTCTCACGAACATGGCAAGAATAATTTATTTCAAGATAACAAAGTTCGTGCCCTACAGCTAGTTGGTTATTCGTTAATTAGCTAGTTCATCTATCCGTTGAATAATATTCTGGACAAATTTAATGACCTACCTGCAAAATATAATACTCTATAAAAAGTGGTCAAACCAGCTTTTATATAGCACAGCACGCGAACTAACAGAGGCACAACTGATAGCTCCTCGATCAATCATTTTCGGCAATATTATCCGCACCCTCAATCACACTTTCGCCATGGATCTGGTTTGGCAGGCCCACTTGCTGGGCAGGCAACATGGCTTCACAAAGCGCACTCCTGACCACACTCCTGGTCTAGACAAACTGTTTCATGATCAGAAAGAACTCGATGATTGGTTTATAACCTATGCAGATACCCTGCCTTCACGGCAAGAAAATGAAGTGATCGACTTTACTTTTATTGGAGGCGAGGCAGGTTCTATGTGTCGCAGAGATATATTGCTGCATGTTGTTAATCATGGCACGTATCATCGCGGCAATGTCACCGGGATAATGTATGAATGTGGTTTGCAACCGCCGACGACAGAGTATCCGGTGTTTTTAAAGGGTCAGAAAATAAGCATGTGAGTCTCGAATAAGTAGTTGTACTATCTACTTACTACTGACAAGCTGTTTCTCCCACAGTTTTTTCCTGATTCTTCGTCGTGGCTCAGGGTCGATTTATACAAATGAAGCGGGTTTAACTGTCAACTAAATAATGCCCAAACAATATAAAACTCTAACTCAGTAAACAAAGGTATAGCGATCAGATGTCTAACCTGAAAGTTACGGATGTCAGAATTTTTGTGCCAGCAAAGGACTTTAATATCTCCAAAGCTTTTTATCTCAAACTAGGCTGGAAGTTAATCTGGAGCGATGAAAGTCTGGCTGTTCTGGAAATTGCTGATCAGCGCTTCTATTTGCAAAATTACTACAATAGAGAGTGGGCCGACAACTTTATGCTGCATGTCAGCGTCGAAGATGCATTGGCCTGGAAAGAGCACGTATCAACAATGCAGAGTGAAAAAATATTTCAGAATATCAGAGTCGATGGGCCCAATCAGGAAAGCTATGGTGCTCTGGTAACCTATGTATGGGACCCATCTGGAGTGCTGCTTCACTTTGCTCAATGGAATAATACTTAGAAGCAAAAACTATGACTAGTAGACTCATCCAGAAAAAATTTCTGAAAGGCTCACAGGAATTCACGATCGAAGGAGATGCGGTTAACATCCGCATCAAAACCCGTTTCAATGAAGAAAAACTTAGCGTGATGCTTTCCGTGTTAAACCCTGAACCAATTATAAATAAATCCCGCCTGGAATTTGTTAGTCGTGTAAATGGCGAAGCATTGATATCACTTTATTTGGCCAAGCCGAATGTGGCGGAATTTAATGCCTTTGTTAGCGAGCTGAAACAAAGGGCCTTGGCAGATTACAACGCGTTTATCGGACTTAAACCATCCATGAATGATCAACCTCTGGATTTCACCGAGTCCGACGAGGCTGGCAGAACGCGAATTAAGCAGAAGGTCGATGTAGCAAGAATTGCTAACACTATTCGCATGCTGCAACAGCATCTGGACAGTAAAGATGTGGGCGCGTTAGTTTCGGCTTTCGAGGCCTTGCAATTGGATCCACAAAGCCAGTCTTGCATGGAGCAAGTTGTAGTAGAGTTCAATTCGCTAGGCCCAATGCAAGGTGCCGTTCTAACCTACGCACCCTATGTCAGCATTTTGCTATCAGACGACCCATTTGGTTAAGCTGCCGATAAGCGAACAATGACTTACCAGCAATTAGTCTATTTACACCTTGGTTCAATTTTGCCAGCATTTATTATCGGAACCTACCTGTTGCTTAATCGCAAAGGAACTCCGCTACATAAATTACTCGGCAAGATTTATATGTTGTTGATGCTGTTCACAGCAATTGTGACACTTTTTATGTCAGCTGGCATTGGCCCGACATGGCTAAACCACTTCGGATTCATCCACTTATTTAGCTTGTTAGTTTTGTATTCTGTGCCCTCGGCCTATTTTGCTGCACGCACCGGCAAGCTAAAACAACACCGAATTAACATGATTGGGGTCTATACAGGGGGGATTCTGGTGGCAGGTGCATTTACATTGATGCCTGGCCGACTGATACATGCTTGGCTTTTTTCTTAAAATTGCAATTCCACGCACACTGTGGTCTGAAGAACATTACGTAAACTGGCTATTTGAATCTGATTTTTATGCAGGTAGCATTGAGGGGTCTCTGCACAAATAGCGATCTATTTGCCTTTTAGCAAGATCTCCTTTATTAATCATAAAATCTTAAACGAGGACCTGGTCTATGTTGGAATTACTTATCCGCCCCATTGAACAATCAGAGAGTGCAACCTGGGAGATTCTTTTCCAGGGGTACGCCGACTTCTACAAAGTGCCATTAACGGAACAAGCCCGAAGCACGACCTGGGAATGGATTTTTGATCCCGATAATAACTTTTGGTGTGATGTTGCTGTAAACAGTGACGGAGAAATTGTCGGATTTACCCAGTATCAGTTGATGCATCGCTCCTTAAGCGGTGGCATGGTCTGCTATCTAAGTGACCTGTATGCATTACCACAGTCTCGCGGGTCTGGGATCGGCAGAAAATTAATCGATCATGTATTTGAATTTGCCAGAAGCAAAAACATAAACAATGTACGCTGGCTAACCCAGGACTATAATTACCCGGCCAGACTTTTATATGACACCTACGGAAGAAAGTCGGACTTCGTGCTTTACTCTTTCCCAGTTGAATAAACTGATCGTCGGGGCACTCATATGACTGACATAACTAACGAATTCGGACAACCAATAGGTAGCCCTGTTGAAAACTGGGTTGCCAGGGCACTACCCCCCAATATACCGATGCAAGGCAGGTGCTGCAGCCTGGAGCCATTGGATGCTGATCATCACACGCCAGACTTGTTTGATGCTTTCGGCAGAGACCCCGACGGAGCTAACTGGACTTATCTTGGAGTGGGTCCCTTTGACAATTATGATCAATTTTCTGATTGGGTGCGGAAAATGTGCGAGCTAAAAGACCCATTTTTTCATAGCGTTATCGACAAGCAGTCTGGAAAAGCCATTGGGGTAGCTTCTTATCTTAGAATTAACCCCGAGCATGGTGTAATCGAAGTGGGTCATATCCACTTTTCCCCATTACTACAAAGAACGACTCTAGCCACAGAGGCTATGTTTCTGATGATGCAGAGAGTCTTCGACGAATTGGGATATCGCCGCTATGAATGGAAATGTGATGCCCTAAATGCGCCCTCACGCAAAGCAGCGCTGAGGCTGGGTTTCAGTTTCGAGGGAATATTTCGTCAGGCGCTAATGTACAAAGGACGCAATCGCGATACAGCCTGGTTTGCCATTATTGATAAAGACTGGCAAACCATAAAACACGCGTTCGAGTGCTGGCTAGATCCAAACAATTTTAGTGCTGATGGCAGTCAACGTTCTTCGCTCAGCCAGCATATTCAAGCAGCAACTACCAGTTAAGGCTTTGAACCAGGCTTACTTACGGGAGTTTGCATCCAACAAAACTTCAAACTACCACGCCATATAGACAAAACCTTTTTCCTGTAATTGCATAATATCGTCCACCCCTATGGGTACGACTTCAGCAAAGGGCAATAAATCTTCCGCACCCCAGCTAACTGCGTTCATGGTATTTCCGCAGGCGTGAAAAGACACCCCGTATTCAGCCTGAGAACTAGCCTGATCCTGTAATTGCTGTGGAATGGGTCTACCTGGCATCTTGCCTAACAGATGCAATCCGGGGCCAAAACAGGCCACCACTATTTCAACATCTTCCTCATATTTGCGTAGCAACTCAGACACGGAAAACAGGATGTGACTAATATACTCAGGGTCGGCCTTATTACATTGATACACAATATGATGACTTGAATCATCATCGAAATGTGCATCGGCATGGTGGGCTGAAACCTTACCCCCAGCCAGCACACCACCTGCACCCATCAACCAAAACCATAGTTTTCGTCTTGCAACATTTAGCATAATTTTCACCACTGACTATGAATTAATCGGAATGCATGAATCTGAGACACCCAATTGGCATTTACAGTTCCATACTTATCACGTTATTACTAAAAAGCTCAATGAAATTCGAATCAATCTCGCTTGGCTTGCGAGCTCTCATTATCAACTTTTGGGGCTAACAAAAAAGTTTAGTCGTGCCGAGTTCTCAAGTAGGATAAGCCCACCGAATTAATCGCAGTTACGGTACTATGTCGAGCTAACCCAAAAATATCATCAGGGACATGGTTTTGTCTAAATGACCGACCGCACATCACGCCGCCTCGCGGTAATTCTGCATGCCGATATCGTTAGTTCTACCTCTCTGGTGCAGCTCGATGAGACGATTGCTCATGAGCGCATGCGTGATGCCTTCATACGCTTTTCTAATTTAATCTCGGAACATGGCGGGACAGCCCATGAGATTCGTGGTGATGCCCTGGTGGCGGAGTTCTCTACCACCTCTGGTGCTATTGCCGCCGCTCTGGAATTTCAATCCGCCAATAGCCTTTTTGTTGAACAGCTGGATGATAAAATATTGCCCGTGCTAAGAATTGGCATTGCTATGGGGGAAGTCATTATTGCCGACAACACCATTACCGGCGAAGGTGTGGTGTTGGCCCAGCGACTGGAACAGCTCGCGCTACCTGGTGGTGTGTGTCTGCAGGGAGCAGCCCAGGAGACGGTGCCTAAGCGGCTCTCCTATAACTACAAAGATATTGGCGAGCATGAGCTGAAGGGTTTTGCCCAACCAGTGAAAGCCTATTTCGTCACCTCAGGTGAGCAGGAGGCTCGAGAGGATCAATCACCTGCGGTTACAACGAACCCAGTAGCTGCGCCGAACAAGAAACCCTCCATAGCAGTGCTACCCTTTATCAACCGATCACAGGATGCTGAGCAAGAGTTTTTCAGCGACGGAATCAGTGAAGATATCATCACTGAGCTATCGCGCTTTCCAATGCTTTTTGTTATCGCACGGCATTCTTCCTTCACTTTTAAAGGCAAGGATATTGGTATAACTGATATCGGTAAACAACTCGGGGTCTCCTACATTGTCGCTGGAAGTGTACGCAGGGCCGGCAATCGGGTGCGTATTTCTGCGGAGCTAATTGAACAGGGAAACGGTAATCAGATTTGGGCACAGCGCTATGATCGGGACCTTGAAGATATATTTGCAGTGCAGGATGAGGTTGTGCGCAGTATCGTGGCGGCGTTACCGGGGCGGGTAGCCCAAGATTTACTGAATCATACAGCCATTAAACCGCCGGAAAACCTGCAATCCTATGAGTTGGTGCTACGCGGCAAAGCACAATACAATCTTATCAATGTTGAAAGTCTGGTGCTTGCCGCAGAATTGTTTGAACAGGCGGTACGGGCGGACCCCACCTACGCCCGGGCCCATGCCCACCTTGCCGACACTTATGTTTCCGACACGGTGCTCGGATTTGCCAACGCTGCAGAGAAAGCACTCGTACATGCACGCAAAGCATGCAGCCTGGATAACAATGATATTTATTGCACAACCATGCTTGGCTGGGCCTATATTGCTAATTGCATGTGGTCTGAAGCCAATGCTATGTTCGAAAAGGTAGCCGCTCAGTTGGCCTGCGAGGTGGACCCAATTGTTTGGACCGGTGAAGCCTTTACCTTGCTCGGAAGGTTGGAAGAAGGCAGAAAGTTGGTACAAGAGGCAATGCGACTGGATCCACTACACCCTGCCCTGTACGAGTGGGTATTGGGTGAAAATTTCTGGTATCAGGGCAACTATGAAGATGTTGTGAAAGTTTTAAGTGGTGGCGCTCTGCTGAATTCGCTGGCCTATGCTTATTTGGCGACTGCTCATCATAAACTGGGTAATAGTCGTGAATCACAAACCGCTCTCAATTCTTTTGTAGCGGAAAGACGTCATGAAATTATCGCTCGCCAGGGTAGCATCAAGAATAATTCGGTAAGCGAACTGACTCTGGCCTTCCGCAATAGTTTCAGGCTTGAAGCGGACTGGCTCAGGCTAACAAAAGGTTTGGAGGCGGCCGGACTACCGGCCTAAGAACCATGCAATCAATTAGCGATTGGCTCGTCGAGAATGGCTTTGAGTCTTTTATTGATACATTCCTTGAGAATGAATTAACCGTCGAGGTCCTAAGCGAACTGACGGAGGAAGACCTTAAAGAGCTTGGGCTATCCATGGGTCCGCGTAAGTTATTTCTTAAGCGTTTACGCGAACAGGCTATAACCAGCAGTCCGAATGAAAGTATAGTTGCAAAGGTTGACCCTGTAGAGGAAATCGGCAACACAACAGAGCGTCGTCAACTAACAGTAATGTTTTGTGATTTGGTAGGTTCAACCGCCCTGTCGGAATCTCTGGATCCGGAAGAGTTTCGCGCGGTATTGATTGAATATCAGGGGCTGGTGGTTAAAGTCGTGCGTGGCTACGATGGTTATGTGGCCAAATATATGGGTGACGGATTGATGATTTACTTCGGTTATCCCGTGTCCCATGAAGACGCGGCGGAACGAGCAGTACGTACCGGCATCGATATTATTGCATCAGTGCAAAACCATTCGGCAACGCGTTCAATCCAGTTTCAAGTGCGGATTGGTGTGTCGACTGGTTTGGTGGTAGCGGGGGATATAGATATTGATGGCTCCTCTGAATCCCGTGCAGTACTGGGAGACACACCAAACCTTGCCGCCAGACTACAAAGCTTTGCTGACCCTGACTGCTTACTGGTTTGCTCTGCTACGCAACAGATTACAGCGGGTCGATTCGAAAGCACGAGTATCGGCAGCCACAAATTAAAAGGCATATCCGTTGCCCAGGAAATTTTCAAGGTAACCAATGTAACCGGTTCTGTCAGTCGCTTTGACAGCCGTCATGGCAGTCAGATAGGTGAGATAGTCGGCAGGGAACATGAGATTGGCCTGCTATCTGAACGCTGGCGACAGGCGACTGAATCCGAGCCCCATGTCGTATTACTGTCCGGTGAAGCGGGTATCGGAAAGTCACGAATTGTTCGTGCTTTGCAACAAAGAGCCGAGCAATCACCGCACACCCTGCTGTCTTTTCAATGTGTCTCGTTTCAGACTAATAGCGCACTACAACCCTTTATCGCTCAGCTCGAGATTGCTGTTGGTATCGATCGACTGGCTGATGCACAAACCAACCTCAGCCGGCTGGAACAGTTTCTTGCCAACATAAATCTAACGAAACCTGAGGAGATTTCACTATATGCCGGATTATTATCCATAGACAGTAGTGATCGTTACCCGCTGCTTGAATGGAGTGCTGAAAAGCGCAAACAGGCCTTATTACTGTTAGTCGCTCGGACCCTGTTGGGCTACTGCAAGAATGGCCCGGTATTAATGGTTTTCGAGGATGCCCATTGGGCCGACGCCACCAGTCTGGAATTGCTGGAAGCTCTTATCACCCATGCCGAACGTCAGGCCTTCTTACTGGTGATTACCCATCGTCCCGAGTTTACCGTTCCGTGGAGTAACTATACCCACCTCTCGACCTTGCCATTGTCAAGAATTAGCCGATCAGCGATTCGTAAGATCATCGACAACGTTACCTCAGCTAAACGACTGCCTGAAGAAGTTGAAGAAGAGATTGTCAGGAAAACCGATGGTGTACCGTTGTTCATTGAAGAACTAACCAAAATGATCATCGAATCCGACATGCTTTTGGAACATGTGGATCACTACACACTGCTACGACCGCTACGCGATCTGGCCATTCCCTCTACACTACAAGCCTCGCTACTGGCACGTCTGGATCGACTCGCCCCAGCCCGTGAGGTTGCCCAAACTGCAGCCGCTATTGGTCGCGAGTTTGATCTTACGTTACTCAGCATGGCGGTCATGCTTTCAGCTGAAAAACTGTCCGATGCATTAACGGTGTTACTTGATGCCGGGCTTATTTATAAACGCGGCTTGGGAGAACAGCAAAAATTTATTTTTAAGCATGCATTGATACAAGATGCCGCTTACGAAAGTTTATTGAAGACCAAGCGGCAGCAAATCCATTCACGCCTGGTTGATATTCTGAATGTGGATTTTAAAGCTGAGTCAGAACTTAAACCTGATGTGATTGCTTACCACGCAACCCGGGCTGGGAACATTCAGCAAGCCATACCGCTATGGCTAAAGGCGGCCGGAAATTCTCGTCAAAGTTCATCTTATGTTGAAGCCCGCACCCATCTGGACTTCGGACTAGAATTGATTCACGATTATCCAGATCTCGTAGACTCCACTGCGTGGAAACTACGCTACCAGGCAATGCTGGGGCAGGTTTGGTGGGCAGTACGTGGTTACGCTTCACCTGAAGCCAGAGAGGCCTACCAATTAGCACGTACGCTCTGCAAGGAAGTGAATCTGCCCGAGTTAACGGCTCCGGTTTTGTTAGGTGTGTGGATGTTTCTTACCGTCGGCGGTAAACATCGACAGGCAATTACCGTATCCAATGAACTGGTAGAAGCTGTTTCCAGCAGCACTGAAAGAAATGCCAACTGTGCCGCACTGTATTCTGTGGCGTTGAGTCAATTTGCCATCGGTGAGAACCCTGCAGGTGCACGAGAAGGCGTGATTAAATGCATTGCAACTGGTAGTTCTGACCCAGAAGACCGTTCAATGATGGCAGAGTATGGTGGCGATTTGCGTGCCACAGCTATGGCCTACATGACCTGGATTGAGTTTAGTCTGGGTAAAGTCGACAGTGCAGAGGACTATGCCAAACGCGTACAAGGGTTCACGGAAAAGTTGAACAACCGTCTGGTTAGCGCACGTATAGACTGGATTTTGTCGATGTACTATGCCATGGCCAACGACTGGGCAAATGCAGAAACCATTGCAAAAAGATCACTGGATACCGCCAACGAACTCAACTCGACGATGACCCAGGGTGCCGCGTCAGCCATCTACTATTCGGCTCTAGCTATGCAACATGATGATTCGTCGATGTTAAATAAAATACAGGATGGTCTGAACATTTATGAAGCAAGTGGTGCTCAGTTTTTCACTATCCAGAAGCTGACCCACTACGCACAGGCATTGATTAAACACGGCCAGATCGACAAGGCTCTGGAAATACTACGCAGAGCAAAGGGTAGAATAGCAGAACAGGGTGAACGCTACTTCGAGGCCGAAGTACACCGTCTTTTTGCTGCTGCATATGACGCCGATGAACTCACCGATTCAACAATGGCTCAGGCATCGTTACGACGTGCCCTGGAAATTTCTAACTCGCAAAAAACCTGCCAGTTTGGTTTACGTGCGGCTATTCAGTTAGCGAAACTTTTGCAATCAGAAGACAAGATTAGTCAGGCTAGAGAATGTTTATCTGATCATTTGGAAAAGTACCAATGGCAAGAATCAACTACTGAATTTCAACTAGCAAAATCACTATTGGTAGATTTGCAATCTGATAGAGTTCACTCAAAACACACTTATTAGAAAACATTAAAGCTGTCTGTTATTTTCTATTGATTAAACATTTAAACTTCACAGGTAAAAAATATGCCCGTAACACTTGAAGCAGTCGAGACCATGGCTCGAGAATATACCGCAGCCTGGTGCTCCGGCGTTGCAGAAGCTGTATCTGCATTCTACGCAGAAGATGGCGCTATCGTTATAAACGAAGGCGAGCCATGCGACGGAAGAGGTGAAGTCACCACTATGGCCCAGGGCTTTATGGATGCATTTCCTGATCTATCTCTGCATCAAGATAGCATTCGTTCATCCGGCACCCATGCGGTTTTTATGTGGACGCTTACAGGCACCAATAGCGGTCCCGGTGGCACCGGCAATAATATTGAGATCGGTGGCTGGGAGTACTGGAAACTAACCGACGACTGCAAAGTACAACATTCCTGTGGTCATTTTGATGCTGAAGATTTCGATCGACAGATAGCCGGGCAATAAGAAAGGGGGCATCAGCCCCCTTTTTCTACCAACTAATATATTCGACTAACCGATTAACCCAAAGCCTCTGGTTGCAGGCTAAATGTTTCTTCTGGAAAATACTTTTCAAGACGATCATCACCGGTACGGGCATGCGCTTCCATGCCTTCAAGTCTTGAAATTCTCGCTGCAGCAGATGCCACTTCACGATTTGCTTCACGACTCATGCGTTGGGTAGTAACAGTCTTGATGAACTTGCCTGCAAAAAGACCACCGGTATATCGACCCGCACCTTTGGTTGGCAAAATATGGTTAGTACCGGAACATTTATCACCAAAAGCTACGGTGGTTTCCTCACCAACAAACAGTGAACCATAGTTACGCAGTCGATTAACCCACCAGTCCAGATCAGTGGTCTGAACTTCAAGATGCTCGGCGGCATATCGATCACTAACTAATGCGGCTTCTTCGCGATCGGAACACAAGACAACCTCACCATAATCGCGCCATGCGGCTTCGGCGGCAATTCGTGGGGTTTCAGGTAGTTTGGCGATTAACCCAGGCATCAACTCTATAGTTTTCAGCGCAACGCTACGATCGGTAGAAATTAACCAGCATGGAGAATCTAGTCCATGCTCAGCCTGACCAACCAGATCACTGGCAATAATTCGAGGATCGGCAGACGCATCGGCAATCACTGCAATTTCAGTGGGTCCGGCAAACAAGTCGATACCGACTCGACCAAACAACATGCGTTTGGCTTCGGCAACAAAACGGTTACCTGGTCCAACCAAAATATCTGCTGCATGGCCGGTGAATAGTCCAAAGGCCATGGCAGCAATACCTTGCACGCCACCAAGAGCTAAAATGGTATCGGCACCGCAAAGGTTTGCAGTATAAATAATAGCCGGATTAACACCTTCGCCAGGCTTGGGTGGAGAACAGGCAATTACGTGATCTACACCAGCAGCCTTGGCAGTTGCTACAGACATTACTGCAGAGGCCACATGTGCATATCGGCCACCGGGTACATAACAGCCAGCGGTTTGTACCGGAATTTGCTTCTGACCAGCGAATAGACCTGGAGAAAGCTCAACTTCAAAATCGATCAGAGCTTCTCTTTGTTTTTCGGCAAAGCCGCGTACACGATCATACGAAAACTGAATGTCGTCTTTAACCTGTTGCGGAACCTTGGCGGAAGCAATGGCAATTTCTTCTTCTGATATAACAATATTGCCAGTGTAGTTATCGAGTTTTTCAGCATAGGCTCTGGCCTTCTCTTCACCACCTGCTTCAATTTCTGCAAGCATTTCTGCTACGATTTTGCGGGTATCGTCTTCACCACTGGCCGAGGTTTTTTCAGCCGTTTTTAAAAATTCCACTGTCACTTTTAAGGCTCCTAATAAGTATTTGTAATGCGGTCCTGATTGTGAGGAGAAGCTTTAAATAACCCGGCAATAAGAATCACCGGGCTATCCGTCTTCTATATCAGGCGCTCTCAAATAAACGAGTAAGGATAAACTCGCGGTGTCCGAGTGCTTCTGCCGCGGTATTACGACCATTTGCTGTTCGCAACATCATGTCTAACAGTTCATCACCAGCTTCATCTGGAGACATTTCCTTGCGTAATAAACCAGACACGTCAACATCTACATGCTCAGACATGGTTCGAACGGTGCGTGGATTAGCACACAGTTTGATTACTGGCAGGATTGGATTGCCAATAATATTGCCCTGTCCTGTAGGAAATAAGTGCACTACATAACCTGCGGCCGCACACAAGGTCACCATCTCGCCAGCAGCTGAGGATGAATCCATAAACCACAGACCGGGCCCGGTTGGTTCCTCAGCCTTATCCAGAACACCATCGACTAGACACTTCTTGCCGATTTTCTGAATATTGCCCAGAGCCTTCTCTTCAATGGTGGTTAGACCACCAGCGATATTTCCTTTGGTAGGCTGGGAGTCGGAAAGATCGTCAGTTTTATGACGTTCGATCATGGCCTGATAGCGATCGAACATAAACATAAATTGTTCACGGACTTCATCCGTACGACAACGTGCTGCAATCAGATGTTCACCACCGGTTACCTCAGAGGTCTCGCCAAACAGCAAGGTTGTCTTGTGTGGGTAAAGTTTGTCGAAAGCATTACCAACGGTAGGATTAGCACCACAACCAGAAGTCGTATCAGACTCACCACATTTGGTAGAAACCCAAAGTTCGCTTAATGGAGCGTCTTCGCGCTGAAGTTCTGTAGCCCACTGGATATATTCGCGGGCAGCTTTGGAAGCCTTACAGATTGTATTATGATCGCCATGTTGCTCAATACCGAAACCAACAACCGGCTTACCGGTTTTGGCGATGCCATCTACAACACGTTGAGTCCACTGGTCTTCGATACCAATGACAACTACTGCGGCAACATTAGGATTAGATCCTGTACCGATCAGGGTGCGAAAGTGCAGTTCAAGATCAGCGCCAAATTGCAGGCGGCCGTAGGGATGAGGTAACGCCATGGTGCCTTTGATATTATTGGCAACAGCTTCTGCGGCAGCGTTGGAAATATCATCAATAGGCAAAATGATGACGTGATTTCGGATACCGACGCGATTATTTTCACGACGGTAGCCCTTAAATGTTGTGTTGCTGAGATCCAGCGACATAGTTTTTCTCCTGATTAGATTCTTGCGGAAATAATGTGGCTGCTACCAACGTTTGGTCTTGATGTTGTGTACATGGGCATGCTCACCAACACCAATATCTGCAACAACTTTACCGATATCAACACCATATTTGATAACAGTATCGCCGTCGGCCAGAGGCTTGATGGCCAGCTTGTGTCCAATAGGAATATCACTTGCTGCGACCAACTTTAATTCCGTATCCTGATCCATTATCCAGCCAGTGATTGCATCACCGCTTTCCACTCCTTCCACGACAATAACACCGACGCTGTCGCCCTCATCATGCACTACAAATTCGATCATTCGGTTTTCCTCGAACGGTTAAAAAACAATGGCGCACAGAGCGCCTTGTGCAATACTACTCAATTTCCATTAATATAGTCAAGTGGTCTTATATAAGACTATCTCTATATAAAAACTAAACTTTGCAGAGGCAAAACAAGGTTTAGTTGCTGAATTAGCAAAAAACCCATTTAAATCACAACATTAGGAGGCAATGTTATTGCAATCAGATTCAGCAACGTCTTATATTACGTTCGGCGAAACCAACTACAGCGAACACTACCGCGGTTTTACAAATCTTTCCGGAGACACCCTGAATGGAACTTTCAAACACAAAAGGATCTATACCGCTTTACATGCAGGTTAAAGATCTATTAGTGGCCAGAGTTGCTGCAGGCGACTGGTCGCCGGGAGATATAATCCCCAGCGAAATACATCTCGCCCAACAGCTAAGCATCAGTCAGGGAACAGTTCGTAAAGCAATTACCGAGCTGGTGGAATCCAATGTGCTGCTACGTCGACAAGGCAGGGGCACCTATGTAGCCGCCCACGATGATGCGCGGGCGTTATTCCACTTTTTTCACATCGTTGACGAACAAGGCAACAAAGTACTGCCAGATTGTGAATTTCTATCCTGCCGGCAAAAACGCGCGACTCGAAGCGAATCGGCCAAATTGAAGATTGCTAGCAACGAACGTGTTACCTGTATTGAGAGAATTCGAAGCCTGGGCAATCAACCAACCGTCGTAGAAATCATTGTGCTGCCTTCAAGTCTGTTTGGCGATTTCGGCAAACTCAAAATCAGCGACCTGCCTAACACTATGTACAAGCTCTATGAAACCCAGTTTGGCATAACTATCCACCGCGCCGATGAACAATTACGCGCCGTGGCTGCCACCGAACATGACGCAAAGCTATTGGGACTGAAATCCGGCTCACCGATACTGGAAATCGAAAGGGTTGCACTTCGGTTTGATGGAACACCTGTGGAACTCAGGCACAGTCGCTGTAACACCAATAGCCATCACTACCAGAACTCCGTTTTTTAGAGCTTCAAAAACTTCTACATAAATCCGGGCCAAACAGATTGGATCAAACGAAAATCCACAACGCATGGAATCCCGGACTTGAGTCGGATATCCCGCCTGCCTGGCGGGAACTGGAGACTATCCATCGAACGGAAAACGTTTTCACTCGTCTTGCAGATGTGCTGGAAATATCCAAATTCACTGGCTTACCACCAGAAGAGTTAGTGACATTTCGACCCGAGCGTCTCGCCCTTCATGAACTTATCGTTCAAGTAAACGCCGGCCTGGTAATTCCCGAGGGCAATACCGAGGAAGAGCTAGGTAATAATTTTCGCTTGATGGCCGGCACTATTTTGAAACAGTATATCGAGCCTCATCTTACGGAAGTGATTGAAACTTATGACCAGTTGAATCGAGATGTTTTTGAGCTGGTTGGTGAAACCCTGTCGAAATTGCAAGATACGCCTGGTGGAAACAAAAAGATTGAGCCTCCTTCTTTGTGGTCTCGCCTATTGGGTAAGCGACAAAGAAAATTAGTATCAACTGAAACTCAGGCTGATCGAGAATTTCGACAGATCACTGAATTCAAACAAAAAGGCCTGGCCACTGACAACTCGCTTCACGAAGCACTCTACAAAAGCCTGTATCGGGTCATTGGACGAATATTAAATTTTCGTGGTTATGTTGGTACGGACAACGAATTACTGACCACACTGGTTAGTCGTCATGTATGCAATCGATATGGTAGTCGTGTGATCGGTAAACTTATCGCACCCTGGGTGCAACAGGCTATAGAGATTGAAGGCTATACCGTACTGCCAGACTCGGATAAGGCCTTCCTGATTAGTCTTAAGGGGGCATCCGCCGCGGGTAAGAGTTCACTACGTGCGATATTGCCCTCGCTTATTGAGGAAAAGAATTTGGACCGCAATACATTTGGCACCATTAGCCCTGATATATGGCGCAAGTTTTTACTGGATTATGAGTCTCTCGATTCTGCTTACAAATATTTTGGACGAATGACCAGCCAGGAAGTCATTATTGTTGACGGCAAACTGGATCGCTATATTCGTGCCAAGGCCAGACGAAACAAGGCTATTCCAAACCTTCTGGTTGATAGATTCCGCTTCGATAGTTTTACCAGTGAGAATATTCCACGAATTCTATACGACACTTATGCTCGCTATACGGATGTCATGTATATGTACTTTGTGGTTACGCCACCGGAGGAGACTGTGGTCAGAGGCTGGGAGAGAGGGTTACAACGTGGTCGTTTCAAGTCTGTGGAAGACTTTCTCGATCACAGCCTTGAAGCTTCCATTGGAATGCCAAAAGTTCTCTTCAGATGGCTGTCTCACAAAGAGTTTAACTACCACTTTGAATTTCTCGACAACAGTGTGCCCAAGGGCACCTACCCAAAGACTATAGCCAAAGGAACTGGAGAGAAAATGACAATTTTTCACCCGGTTGGATTAATTAATCTCGAGCGATATCAAAAAATAAACATCCGAGCTAAAACCGCTGATGAAGTTTATCCAGATGGACCGGAACTCGATGTAGAAAATAACCTAAAATTTCTAACCCAGTGTATCAAACAAATACCAAACATCGATTTTGCAATTGAAGATAGCGGGATTGTTTATCTGGAGTGTCACAACGGAGCCTTCAGTATTGTTGATCAGGAACTATATTTATCTTGTTGTGAAGATTCACAGACTAACCAATTGTTCACCGAAATAAACGTAAAACCTAATCTAAACCAAGCGATCATTGCCTAAATTTGTTCTGCAGGTTATTTATATCTATTAGGGATTATGCCATCCATCGAGCCGAGAAATACTCTTCCTACGGCTATATAAAGCAACTTCTACAAATATAGTTCAAGCGTATACACCCGGCCATTTGAACCGCTAGAAATCAATGTTTTGAATTGAACTCGCGAACCAATCTCTGAGCTTCGCGATACTTTCTATCGGGCAAGATCATTTGGATGATGGCCTTTCGTTTTACAGCATCCTCGTTGCCGTGTTGCTGAGCCAGGGTGAACCACAAATACGCTTGCAAATAATTTATTGAGACACCCTCACCATTCATATGTTGCTTGCCTATATTATATAAAATATCAGGATCGCTTAGATCGATCGGTTTGAACGGAAACGGGAACGGCACCGGCACCGGCACCGGCACCGGATCTGCGCCACCCTGTGCTGGAGGTTCCTCCACAACATCTACTATTTGTACCCGTTGTGAATGATATTCAACAGTCCTCTCATTTAGTTCTGGTGTGCTTTTGTCAATTGGTGGTGTGTAAGAGGTATCAGCTAATTGACCATTCTGGGTGGCATTTCCCGAGCTTTGATCGGGTTGACTAGACTCGAGGTTCAGTTTGGATAGTTCTTTGATCTCCTGTACTAAAAAACTGTAATTAGGCAGGGGAACTCCCTGCAATCGTTTCAATGCATCCTGCGCCGGCACCAAATCTTGCGCCGCTGCTTTACGGTACCACCCAATGGCCGTCTGGTTGCTGACTAATACTCCAGTACCGGTTTCGTACATCGTGGCCAACTGATATTGTGCCTCAGCATAGTCTTGTTCAGCAGCTTTACGATACCAATACATAGCCTTCGTATCATCCTTGATCACGCCGGATCCATAGTAGTACAAGAGACCTAGATTATACTGGGCGACAGAATCACCTCGGTCCGCGAATAACGTCCAAATTTCTAGTGCTTTCGCGTAATCTCCACTCATGGCTGCCTGAGCCCCGTCTTCAATCCTCTGTGCCTCCGCGCTGCTTGAGGTCAACACGAATAAAAACAAAATCACCCTCAACATCAATAATCCCCCTAATCAAGTGTCTACCACTCTACCAAACAGATTTCGAGATTGGAAATGTTATGAACAGGAGTCCTATGGGGTTATCGATAATTGACCACCGTTGTAGATGCTGGCCGAATTCGTAGGATAGGTGAAACTCATCTCTTCGGCTAACAGATGTCTACTGCAAAATATCATTCCACTACAAAATCCTCTTGATGGGTGTCACCCATCCTACATTACTGACTTAACGATTTCCCAACAAGAAACAGTCCTAACGCAAATAGCATTATCGAAGACGAGTAATTCAATATACCGGTGTTTTTTGAGAGTAACTCTTTTCTTGTGTATCCTGAGAATATTGCGAACGCACTTTTTGTTACAAAGCCAATAGCCATGTATGAAAATGCCAGCAACAGAAAATAAGCTTGATAAGATTCCCCTACAATCTCTGGCGGTATAAATGTAGGAATGAAGGCCGTGTAAAACAAAATATCTTTAGGATTTAAGGCACTAGTAATGACGCCATTTTTAAATAGATTCCTATAACTTTTCTCGGTTAATTCCTGGCCGCTCAATTCTACAGCCGAGCCACGAGGCCACATGCCAGTTGCAAGGTAGATAACGAAAATGCCACCAACAACCTGGATGATAGTCATCGCATTTGGATAGATAACTAGTAACGAAGAAAGACCAAAAGCCGCAATTAATATCGCGATAACTGAGCCTATGTTAATTCCAAGTGTAGATATAACGCCCGCTTTAGGGCCATATCTCAAACTATAAGACACAACATAAATAACACTGGGTCCTGGAGTAATTGCTATAAAGAAAGACAGGATAAGAAAACTGAGTAATTCTATGTTCATAAACTGGTTACAGATTGATGCTGGTCGCCATTGCGCGCATTACAAAAATAGTCATTATCCACGCTAACATCCTAACCAACCACTTCCAGAAAAAGCGTAACGAGTAAAGACTTGTTGTTATTTTCCAGGTAAGCGATAGCCTTTGGCAGCAACACGCACCTTTCTATCGGTCAGCTCTGCTCCACCCGGGTCGCGAACATACAGCTTGGAATAATCCGGTTGTGGTTCATAGTCCCAGATTTCCTGGCGGCCTTTCGCAAGTGCCAGACTTACCAATTTACGCTGGCGTTGGCTTTGGCGAATATTGACATCCATCGCATTAAGGTCCCAACGAGCATTTACTTCGTCTGAAAATTTAGCTACTCGATTAACTTGGGAAGGATTATCCGAGAGATTCACAAGTTCATCTGGATCACTTTGCAAATCGTACAACATCGAAGGATCACCGGCAGCATGGACGTACTTATAGGCACCTCGACGAATCATCACCATCGGAGCCTCAGCTGCTTCGGCGCTATATTCTGCTAGCGCATGATCGGGCCAATCCGTGGTGGTTCCGGCAATCACACCGTTCAGGCTATTCCCATGCATGGGTGTCACTATTTGATCGGCTGAAACACCGGCGAGTTCCAGCAAAGTCGGAGTCAGATCAAGTAGCGACACATTGCCATTAAGCCGTTTGCCTCCGTTGATGCCGGGAATTTTTGCAATGACAGGAATTCGCATCGCCCATTCGAAAAAACAATCCTTGGCCCACAAGCCACGTTCACCAAGCATTTCACCGTGATCGGCCACCACAAAGATTGCAGTATTATCAAGCAAATCGGCTGCATTCAATGCCTCAATGACTTGTTTGAGCTTGTCGTCAAAGTAGCTGACCATTCCACAATAGGCACGTCGAGATGCACTTATCATATTGGCGTCGACATCATCATCTAGCACACCAATTAGTCGGCGGCAGCGAACACTGTGCGGGTCGAGCGATTCATCCGGTAAACGAGAAACACGCGGAGCTGGGACCTCAGTTTCGCCATAACGCTCCCAGTACTCCGGCGTCGTCAAAAAAGGCGGGTGCGGATGCGTCAAAGAAACCGTCAAACAAAATGGTTGCCCGGGATCGCGTGCGTATTCATAAATCTTGCGGGTAGCCTGGGCGGTAACGTCTTCGTCGTAAGCGAGCTGCATGTTCCAGGCACTAACACCAGCACGCTCGATCGTATTGCGAATGGGTACGAAAGCTTGCACCTTGCTCTCCCAATCTGGTAACCAGTCAAAACCGGCCGGATATATTTCTGTTGTTAAGCGCTCTTCGAAACCATGATGTTGATCAGCGCCTATGAAATGCATCTTGCCACTAAGGCATGTATGGTATCCGGCATTGCGCAGGTAGTGAGCGAAGGTTGGGATAGCGGAAGGGAGCTCTGCCGCATTATCGTAGGCCCCTATGTCGGAAGTAAGCCGACCAGTCATCATTGATAAACGTGAAGGTGCACACAAAGGATAATTGCAGTAGGCATTCTCGAAAACTACACTGTTCGCAGCCAGCTTATCCAAAGTCGGTGTCTTACAAAAACCGCCATATAGGCTCAAAGCAAGAGCCGACAATTGGTCAGCCTGAATAACAACGATATTCGGTTTTTTGTGCATCAATGCCCTATCTCTCCGATGAAACCAATTTGAAGGCAAAGAAAGTTAAGAAACATCCTAAAGTAGCTTCTATCCATCTACGTTTAGCGAAATAAGCTGACCTAACATGACCAATTGAAAGCGCCAAAGCCCATGCACCATGACAGGTAAATGATATTAAGAATCCGCCTGCAGCAAATAGAACTATAACTTCAGCTGAGGCTCCATCCACTGCCCCAACAGAAGCGATCGCTAGCCAGAAAGAAATGGTCTTAGGATTTGTCACCTGCAACAGATAACCCTTAATGAAATGCTTCACTGGCAAGCGATAAACTGAGCTCATAGGTTGCAATTCTGGCGGATGGACTGATTTCTTGAATGCTCCGTATGCAAGATAAAGAAGGTAGATCCCTCCAATGATGAGGAGTAAGCTCATTGCCCACGCGGCTTGCGAAACGATCAACCCTACTCCCAATAGAGTTAGTATATTTACCGTCACACTACCGAATGCGATTCCCAAAGTTGCAACTAATGCTGGCGTCCGACCTTGCTCTGTCGCAATTCCTATCAACATCGCCACTGATGGGCCAGGCGAGGATGCACCGACAAATAAAATCGTATATGCAGCAATAACACCTGGAAGATACTGTGCAATATCAATCAAAAGAAGAAACCCCATAATTATTTATGTATGGCCAGCATCGCCAATTCTCAAGCTACCTGAATGCCTGTTTCGAGTATTCTTGGGATAGTTGCCAAAGTCAACTAACTGCCCATTCTTATCATTCATCTACCGGATATTATGTTGATGATTTACGAAGGATGGGTATAACTCATCCTCCGCAATTCCCAGACGGTCACCTATAAAAGTCCTGATATTTCTCAATTTCTGATTGAAACGGAACTAACTGTCCGGGCTATACTCTACAAGTTAAGCCTATCTTTGGACCGACCTGTGATGAAAAATCTTAAAATTCTGCTACTAACTGCACTTATCTTTGCAAGCGCGCCAGGCTTTGCCAATAACCCGCTTGAACAAGCCGTTGCAAACCCAGTAAGCTTGTTTGATTTTTTTCTGTATCAGTTTCGACAGGAAACAAAATGCAAACGCCTCCTGGCCGATGGCTTAGAGCCACCGATTCTTTGCCTCTCCAACCAAATCTTCGATGTAAAATCTAATCGTCTGAAACTGTATTTTGAGGAACAATCATCCAGCGAAAACCTGAAAGGGTTTGCCGAATTTAACGACTTTGAGAAAGAAGAGCTGCTGTTGCGAAGGATAGACCGACTGGCGAATCGTATCGGTGTGGTGAATGAGTGGGGGCTTTTTTATAGCATTCCGGTAACGATCAAAAACGATGCGAGCAATATAGATGCGGATGAATTCAGGAAAGCACTTGCAGCCATCACTGAATTACATCTGAATATCGCTCTGGATGGAAAGATCTACAACATAACGAGACTGGCCGATGGCTCGACCAGCTTTGAAATTCGTTAATCCACTACCAGGGTAATGAGAAGGTTTTTACTGTGGTGTAACTCGCCATAGCTTCAATTACGCCTTCCTTGTAGCCCAGGCCTGAATCCTTGATACCACCAAAGGGAGACATCTCAATTCGGTAGCCAGGAACTTCCCATATATTTACGGTACCGGTCTCAAGCTCATTAATAAACCGAACAATGTCATCCATACGGTTAGTACAAACACCTGAAGACAAACCGAAGGCTGTTGAATTTGCTACTTCGATGGCGTGATCGATATCTCGAACACGGATAATTGGGATAGGCGGTCCAAAAGTTTCTTCACGAACCAGTTCACAATCAAAGGGAACATGATCTAGTACAGTAGGTGAATAGACAGCGCCCTGGCGATCGTTGCCATACAATAACTTAGCGCCTTTTGAGATGGCATCATTGACTCTATTCTGAAACAGAATCGCTGCCTCTTCGTTAATCACCGTGCCGATATCTGTATCTGGATCCATTGGATCGCCGTACTTTAATTTCGCCGCCTTCTCCGCTACTAAAGCAGCGAAGTCATCTGCAACAGATTCAACACACAATACCCGTTTAACTGCAGTACAGCGCTGACCTGAGTTCTTGGTTCCACCAGCTACTGCCAGCTCCGCTGCCTTATCCAGATCGGCATCGTCCATAACAATCAGTGGAGAGTTACCACCTAACTCCAGCACAGTTCGACGATAACCAGCATTTTCGGCTATGTATTTGCCTACGCCAACACTACCGGTAAATGTCACCAGATTGATATTAGGATTGGTGATCATCTCGTCACCCATATCTTCTGGCAAACCTGTGACCACAGATAGCATTTCAACGGGTAAGCCTGCCTCGTAAACAATATCCGCCAATAACAGCGCTGTTAAAGGAGTCTGCTCTGTGGGCTTAGCAACCATACAATTATTGGTGGCAATAGACGGTGCAATCTTGTGTGAAATCATATTCAGCGGATGATTGAACGGCGTGATTGCAGAGATCGCATTCAGAGGCTCACGCTGGGTAAAAATCTTACGCTGCTTGCCATGAGGTGTCAGGTCGCAGGAAAAAATCTGCCCGTCGTCGTTAATACACAATTGGCCTGCCAGACTGTATACGTCAAAGGCACGACCTACTTCGTAAATACTGTCCTTCTTGCTAAGTCCGCATTCAGCGGTAATCAGATCAGATATTTCTTCTTTACGGGCAACAATTATCTCGGCAATTTTGCTGAGAATTTGCTGACGCTCGTAGCGGGTCAATTTAGGTTTGTAATTAGCCGCGATTTCAAATGCAGCAGCTACCTGTTCTCGGCTAGCACGCGGCACAGTGCCAACAACTTCACCGTTATAAGGATTGAGTACTTCTATGGGTTGTCCTGCGTCACCATCGACCAGTTTGCCTGCGATGCGCATTTTTTCATGCCTGATTGTCATATTGGGGTCGTCTTGAATGGTTGCGGTTTAATAGGTGGTGTGATTTAGAGCCACGTCAAAAATATCGAAATTTCGAAGCTGAAGGTTTTCGTCCAGACCGGATACCGGTTTGCTTACGATCAGCGGAACACGTTGCTCAGTAACACCGCCATGTGATCGAAGTGGTACTTCTAGTCCTGACAAATCATGACGGGAAGCAGTAGTGCCGATCACAGTGTTACGTTCGGAAACCAAAATCAGGTCACCCATACGGTCATTAGCCAACTGAAAATGGGCACATCCCTCCTTGTTTTTATACACGGCTTCAATGCCTTCTATAGCCATCAATCTTGTCTTAAGGTCGTCTAGGTCAGCGTCGTCAGGGGTATAAACTGTGGCATAAGAACCCAGCGCGCCGTGGTGCACCACATAGGGATCGGTTATCGGTAAAATAACTCGTGCGGCAGCTGGAGAGAGCATCTCATCGAATACATCTTGTAGATAGATAACATTCGGATCACCTGCCTGATTATGCTTGGCATTCATGCCGTGATCTGCTGTCAGTGCCACCAGAGCACCCAATTCGTCTAGTCTGGCCCAGTAGCTGTCCATCATGGCGTAGAATTTGTTGGCGCCCTCGCTGCCAGGAGCGAATTTGTGCTGAATGTAGTCGGTAGTCGACAGATACATTATATCCGGTCGGACCGTTTCCATCAGCCGGACGCCAGCAGCAAAAATGAACTCGGACAATTCTGCGCTGTAAACAGACGGCACTTCCATACCAACCAGTCCCAGTACATCGTCGATACCATTGTCGGCAAGACTAACCTGATCAGATTTTTCAGACGAAAAACAAATGGCGCCATCTTTGCCAAAATTCAGCTCATTGCCCAGCAATCGACGCAGTTTGTCTTTAGCCGTTACCACAGCAATTTTTGCACCGGCTTCCTGAAAAGCCTTGAATATGGTTGGTGTACGCAGAAGTTCCGGCTCATTCATCATCACTTCGCGATCATTTTCGCGGTCATAGTAAAAATTTCCGCAAATACCGTGAACCACCGGCGCCACACCAGTGACGATAGAGATATTGTTCGGGTTGGTAAAACTGGGCACCACGCAGTCTGCACGCAGATCGCTACCCTGAGATTCCACCAGTCGTTTCATCCACGGCATGACACCAGCAGCTATTGCCTGCTCGATATAGTCGGGTTCAGAACCATCAATACAAACCACCACACAGGGTTGGTTTGGCCACTGATAGTCTCGTCCATTAACGCTTACTAAAGGTTTGTCTGCTGCCATGTCGGTTCTACATTAGGATAGGGGCGTGGATAATACACGTTTAGACCATGTGGGGTTAAATCGATATTTCATATGACTATTATGCATCTGACCTATGCAGCGAACAGCCTTGCCTCAGGCTAATTCTGGTTAATCCTGACCGGTAAGAATCAATTCCAGGAATGTGCTGACTACCTTTAGCGGACGCAATTCTTGTAAGCAGACGACATACTCTTGATTTACGAGTTCTGCATCACTGACTGCTAATGATTGCAGTCTCGAATCTGCTAACAACTCATTTTCTGCCACAACCCCTACACCAAATCCTGCCGCAACCGCTTCACGCACGCCCTCCCGGCCACTAATCTCCATGATATTTGACAGCTCAATGGCCTTCTCACGAATTGCATCCTCGAAAATTGAACGGGTACGCGAACCCTTCTCACGCAGAATTATTCTTTGATCTGACAGTTCTTCCATAGAGATTGAGCGTCGACCAGCCCAGGCATGGTCCTGACTCACAAAAACCACCAATCGACCCGGTGAAAGTGGAATCGAAAACAGGCGCTCATCGTCTTCGGGAATATTTGGTAGAAATGCCACATCGCATCGACGCGCCTCAAGCCACGACATCAGCTGTTCTGAATTGCCATATTGAATGGAAATATGAATACCAGGATACAGACGCTGAAAGGTCGCCAGCAATGGCGTAACGATATACGGAGAATCTGCAGCAACCAACAGCCGACCCGAGGTCAAGGTTCTGGCCGATAACAGCAATTGTTCGACTTCGGACTCGTGGAGAAACAGCTTACGGGTGATTTTAAACACCGAATGGCCGATATCTGTGAGTTCGATGTGTCTGCCATGACGAACAAATAGTTTTGTTCCATAGCGCTGCTCCAATTCCTTAACCTGGCCAGACAAGGTTGGCTGGGTTACATGTAAAGCTTCTGCGGCTCGTGTGAAACTACCGTGGGTAGCCACAGCATGAAAAGAACGCAGATGGGAGTGTGCTATCGGCATAACCTATTTTTAGCATTTGTGATATCGATTGGATAGATACTAGGGTTATGCGATATAAATGGCAAATTAAACATCTCTTTTAAGGACTCCGACCCATGGCATCAGAATCAGCCTCCATAATTTCCGCTAAAGAACCCGCCACTTCAGCAACTGGAGATGCCTATTTGCTGACCCCGGGTCCGTTAACCACCTCGGCCACAGTTAAGCAAGCCATGTTGCATGACTATGGATCCAGGGACGCTACTTTTATAGAACTCAATGCAGGCATTCTTGATCGACTGGTTGCTATCGTTAATGGCGAACAAACTCATGTAAGCGTGCCACTTCAGGGCAGCGGCACCTTTGTGGTTGAGGCCATGATCGGTAATTTCGTGCCAGCCAATGGCAAAGCGCTTATTCTTGTCAATGGTGCCTACGGCAAACGTATAGCCAAAATATGTGAATATTATCGCCGAGAGTACTTGATTCAGGAATCTGCCGAAGACGTACCAGTGGATACGCAGCAGCTAGAAGTCACCCTACAGGCGGACACTGCGATAACTCATGTGGTTGTAATTCACTGCGAGACTACGTCGGGAATTTTAAACCCCATAAAAGAAGTCTCCGATATCGTTGTAAAGCATAGTCGCCGTCTGCTAATCGATTCCATGAGTGCCTTTGGTGCGCTGCCACTAGATGCCAGAGAAATCAGTTTTGATGCCGTGGTCGCCTCCAGCAACAAGTGTCTTGAAGGCGCACCTGGCATGGGATTTTGTATCGCCCGAAAATCTGCGTTAGTAGAAGCAGAAGGTAACTCGCCATCACTAGTGCTGGATTTATATGATCAATGGCGGGCTATGCAAAAAACCCGTCAGTGGCGTTTTACACCACCGACCCATGTGATTCTGGCATTCGATCAGGCATTGAATGAATTTGATACAGAAGGCGGAGTAGCCGGCCGCGGTGGCCGTTATCGTGCCAACTGCGATTTATTGGTATCCGGAATGCGTGAAATGGGTTTCAAAACCCTGTTGCCAGACGACTTGCAGGCACCGATTATTATTACTTTCCATATGCCCACCAATCCACAATTCGATTTTAATGCGTTTTATGACGGACTAAAAGATCAGGGCTATGTTATTTACCCTGGCAAACTAACCGTGGCCGACAGTTTTCGAATGGGTTGTATCGGCCGAATCGATGCAATACAAATGCGTGGCGCCCTGGATGCAGTCCGGTCCATGCTGGGGCAGTTCGGTATCGATCGAATCAGCTAGCCATCACCGAGGAATAACCACATGACTGAACCGAAGCAACCGCCAGAAGAGCGATCTGAAGGAGATGTTAATTTATCTCCCCGCAGAGATGCCTGGGCCGAGCAGCAAATTGACGAGAAAACCGCTGCCTTACTGGCAGAGGACGCTCACTACTTTCTGCATCAGTCTTTATCCACACCCTGCTTAAATGCACTACAGGGAAGTGAAGGCATTTACCTTGAAGACTTGCAGGGCCGACAGATCATGGATTTCCATGGTAACAGCGTGCATCAGGTTGGACATGGTCATCCAAAGGTTATCCAGGCTATAAAAGAACAACTGGACACCCTGCCCTTCTGCCCGCGTCGCTACACTAATCAAGTCGCTGTAGATCTGGCACGACGGCTAGTTGAACTGGCACCTGGCGACCTTGACAAAGTCCTGTTTGCTCCAGGCGGAACATCGGCTATTGGCATGGCGCTTAAATTGGCGCGCTATGCAACCGGACAACATAAAACTATCTCCATGTGGGACAGCTTTCACGGCGCGTCGCTGGATGCTATCTCCATTGGTGGTGAGGCACTGTTTCGAAAAAATGTCGGGCCATTGTTACCCGGTACCGAACATATCCCACCGCCCACTCGCGGCAAATGTTTGTTCAACTGTACTGATGATGAACACGACGGTTGTATCGAATACCTTGAGTATGTCCTCAGCATGCAGGGAGATGTGGCCGCAATAATTGCCGAACCTATGCGCTGGACCACAGTAGAACTGCCACCAGCCAGTTATTGGCGAAGAGTTCGTGAACTGTGCGATCGCTACAGTGCGTTGCTCATTTTTGATGAAATACCTTCAGCTCTCGGTCGAACAGGTAAAATGTTTGTCTGTGAGCACTTCAATGTTGTGCCAGATATGCTGGTTATTGGCAAAGGATTAGGTGGTGGTATATTCCCTATGGCTGCTTTAATTGCCAAGAGTGAACTCGATATAACTAAAGACCGTGCCCTTGGCCACTATACCCATGAAAAAAGTTCCGTAGGTTGTGCTGCGGCACTGGCGACACTTGACTGTCTGATTGATGAGAAGCTTATTGAGAACTCCATCACACTGGGCAACTATGCACTGGATCGATTAGGAGCACTGCAGCAGGAACTGGATATTATTTACGAAGTGCGAGGTCTTGGCTTGCATATAGGCATTGAACTGCGTCGTGACGGTGAACCTGCCAACGACGAGGCCGATACAGTGCTTTATCACTCACTGGCCCGAGGTCTAAGCTATAAGGTTGGCGGTGGTTGCGTACTAACGCTATGCCCGCCAATGACTATAACCAGGCAACAATTGGATGAAGCTCTGGATATAGTAGAAGAAGGCATTCGATCGCTGAGTAGTTAAACTCGCCAGGCTTGCGTTCTTAATACCATATTTCGTGATATCAAAGTGTGAATCAGACGTGCTGCCACATTGGTATAGAAAATCATCATACCCATCGCCGCTGCAGGTGCGATATCACCGGCATCGTCCATGTTTAGCACAGCTACAGACGCAAGAGTTGTGTCTGGCGAATAAAGAAAAATTACTGCTGACACCGTGGTCATAGCGTTAACGAACAGGTAGATAGAAATATCCAGAATAGCCGGCAAGCACACCGGCACCGTGACTTTAGTGAGCAAGCGATGGAAGGGTTGTTTTAAAGAAGCCGCAACCGATTCAAACTCCCGATCCATTTGTTTAAGCGCGGTCACCCCGGTTAAGTGGGACACTGTGTAAAAGTGGGTAACACTACAAATAACCAATATAGCCAGGGTTCCGTAAATGGGATTTAGCGGGTTATCAGGGTCATTGAAGAAAAAGATATAAGCCAGACCGAGGACCATGCCAGGCACAGCCATGGGTAACATGGCAAGGAACTGAAAACTCGACCGAATAGCAACGAACCGGCTGGTTTTCTCCACCATATAGGCTCCAGTAAAAACCACTATGGTGCCAAAAAATGCAGTGTACAGACCCAATTGAATAGAGTTGGTGTAGGATCCCCAGCCACCGCCATCCATTACTTTAAAATTATAGTTATCCAGACTTAAGGAAAGGTTGTAGGGCCAGAATTTTATCAATGCCGCGTACTGGCAAACTGCGATTAAGCCAACAATAAAAACCGCTACAGCGGAACAGTAGGTTAGACAGATCAAATCAAACTGTTTGTGTGGCTTGGGAATATAAGGCACGGCTCGGGCAGATAGCTGGGCTATCTGTTTCTTTTGCACGACCCGGTCTATAACAAATGCTAACAAGGCCGGGATCAGTAACACTACGGATACCACCGCTCCCATTTCAAAGTTCTGCTGGCCAATAACCTGCTTGTAAATATCCACCGCCAACATATTGTATTGACCGCCAATAACCTTCGGTAGACCAAAGTCTGTAATTACAAGGTTAAACACGACGATGATAGCGGAGATCAAACCATAACGTGCACCGGGAATAGTGACGGTCCAGAAAGTTCTCCAACGACTGGCACGCAAAGCGGTTGCGGCCTCGTATAATCTGGAATCGGAGATTGCCAGCGCCGTAGTAATAATTATCAAGGCGTGGGGGAAGGTAAAAAACACCGAGCCTATGACAATACCAATAGGGCCATATATGGACTCCCCCATTAGCAGCCCATTGATCATGCCTTGATTACCAAACAGGTAAACCAACGCAATGCCCGGCAATAAAGATGGCACCAGAATCGGGATCATCGCGATCAGTTTAAATACCCCTTTGAATCGCATAGTGCTGCGATTCAAAGCATAGGCAAAGCCAAATGCCAACATTACAGTTATGAACGTACTTAAGGTCGCTATAAACAGTGAATTTTGTATGGATCGAAATAACGAGGGGGTAGAAAAATAAGTGAAGTAATTATCCAGACCGGTATCTACAGCAGCACGTACAACGACTCGTCTGAAATCGTTTGAACTGTATTCATGCCACTCGCTATCGTCGACCCGCGTGGTTCCAAACAGAAACGAAGTACCAGGAGTAATCTGCCTGATTTTGTAGTTTGTAGTTCCGCGAAAACTAAAATCTGGAAAAAACTCTGTGGGTGCAAGGCGACCATCGGAACTGGTTGATAGTTCGTCTGGTGAGAACTTCTGAATTGCTTCGTTGAGTTCAGCCGCACTGGTTGTTTTGCTCCACCCTTCTCCTTTATCAACCTGAAACTCAAAATTCGTCAGATCAAATGAATAGGTAGAGAATGATCGGGACAACATCGCATATAGCGGGAATGCCAGAGTGATTAATAGATACAAACCAATGACCAGTATAAAGCCGACCATTGCACGGTCGTCTTTGCTCGTCCTGGGTTTAATCAACGGGGCATCAGGTGCCGCAGTGGTAGCAGAAGTATTCATTGCAGTGATGGCTAGATACTTGTCATTGATGGAAATACCCAGAGTCTGTCTTCAGGTAACTCAACATGAATGGTCGCGCCCACTTCAACCGTCAGGCGACGTATGGCATTGATTGACAAGTCAGCTAGCAAGCTTTGATCACCCAGTGCCGGGTTCTTTAACGATACGCGCCAAAATGAACCAAGAAACTCCATATCGACAATTTCCATAGCCAGGCTATTTTTTGTGGGAGAGGCTTGATCTTGTTGTAAATCAGTATTTTGTGGAATGATATCTTCCGGGCGAATGGCAACAACTACATCAGCGCCCTTTTTCTGGGAGTGCTCTTGCGCAGTGAAGCTTAATTTTCCAACCTCGACACCACCATGTTCATTAACTCGGCCTGGGACCTGATTCATCGCACCGATAAAATCAGCAACGAATAAAGTATCTGGTTCACGATAAATTTGCGTCGGCGAACCTACTTGCTCAATCACGCCCTGATTCATCACGACAATTCGATCTGCCATAGTCAGCGCTTCTTCCTGGTCGTGAGTCACCATAATTGTGGTAACCCCGAGGCGTCGTTGCAGATCTTTCATTTCATGGCGCAGGTGGGCGCGCACTTTGGCGTCCAACGCGGACAGCGGCTCGTCTAGCAACAATAAACCCGGTGATGTGGCCAACGCCCTGGCAAGAGCAATTCGCTGTTGCTGGCCACCAGATAATTGTGCTGGGTATTTAGGCGCCTGGTCGGGCAAACCAACCAGTTCCAGTAATTCGTTTACTCGTTTGGTAACGGCAGACTTTTCTATTTTTTGATTTTCCAGACCGAAGGCAATATTCTTTTCTGCTGTCAGATTTGGAAATAACGCATAGGATTGAAATACAATGCCAAAATCGCGTTCCGCGGCTGGTAATGCAGAGATATCTGCACCGGCTTGATGGATGGTTCCCGAAGTCTGAATATCGAGACCCGCGATAGCACGCAGCAAGGTAGTTTTTCCACAACCCGAGGGGCCAAGAAAACAGATAAATTCCCCGTCAAAAACTTCCAGGGAAACTTTATCCAGCGCGAGAAAGCTGCCAAATTTTTTGCTTAATTGATCTATTCTAAGATAAACCATTTGGTCGTTATCAGGCTGTTGATTCATATTTTCTGTACCGATTTATACATACTTCTCGGTGTACACATCAGGATTAAAAAAGCGGCCTGACCAGGCATTGGTCAGGCCGCATCTAAGGTTAGTTGCTAACGATTGGTTAGCGACTTTTGATTACGACTTGGGATCTGATTTGGAGTCGTAACGTTCCAGCCATTTAGAAAGAATAGCCTTACGATTATTAGCCGCAAACTCAAAGTCGTTGGCGATCATCTTTTCCAGCAGGTTTGCAGGGAAATGCTCTACCGGCTTGGCTACACCAGGATATGCAACAACCGCATAGCCCTTGTTATACATCTCGTTAGCCTTTTTGGTAATAGACCAGTCAACCAGGGCTTGTGCAGCTTCCAGATTAGCCGTGCCCGCAACGATTGCGGTAGCTTCCATATCCCAACCAACGCCCTCTTCAGGAACAATGATTTCGATGGGTGCGCCCTTGGCCTTGGATTTGGCGCCACGGAAAGCAAAGGAAATACCAATCGGAATTTCACCTGAGGCTGCCAATTTACAAGGCTTGGATCCGGAATGGGTATAACGGGCTATGTTCATATGCAATGCATCCATAAAATCCCAACCACCGCCATCTTTACCAAACATCTGCAACCAACTGGATACATCCAGAAAGCCGGTACCAGATGAATTTGGATTAGGCATGATCAGATGCCCCTTGTACATGGGATCGGTTAGATCTTTCCATGACTTGGGAGGGGTAAGATTATGTTTCGCCGCTTCTACAGTGTTATAGCAAACTGCCGCAACCCAGGCATCCATACCAACCCATGATGGAATATCACCTTCGTCAACAAACTTGCTATCTAGAAGCTCTACGCCTTTAGGCTTATAAGCTTCCAACATGCCTTCACTTTTCAATAATAGCAAAGATGTCGCAGCTAATCCCCATACAACATCAGCCTGCGGATTGTTTTTCTCAGCAAGTAACTTGGCTGTTACGATGCCGGTAGAATCCCGCACCCATTTGATATTGATGTCTGGGTGATCCTTATTAAAGCTTTCTGCATAACGGGCCAGATCTTCTGCTTCGATCGCAGTGTAGACCGTCAAATCTACAGCTAAAGCTGTTTGCCCTGCGGCCATCATTGACAGCCCCGTTAGGCAGGCAATAGCCGATTTCTTAGTAAAATGATTTTTCAACATACTTCAGACTCCTCAGATATGTTTGTGATTTTTGGATAAATACCAATCAGGTATTTAGGCTACCTTCGTTTCCATTTGTACAATGGTTAAACCATATATATATCATAGGTAATATCAATAAACCCACTAATGATTCTCCTAAACTGGGTGCCGGATAGAACCGATCTTTGCGTCATTTGAAGAATTTATTTTATCTTACTGATTTATTATGTCTTTTACAATCTATCGTTGCACACACAGGCCTGCAAATGCTCGCACTCAGAAACCAACAAAACCATCCGCTATTGATTCACCCGGCGACGAGTTAATGATTGCCTTACTAACGACAAATATTCCTTGCGTGATTCATAGCGAAATTGTCGACTCAGATTTCCTTCATGCAATCGACGCCATACCAACACATCCTCCAACACATGGATTTTGACACCGGCGTGCTGTGCGCGCAGAAAGAACTCGGTAGCGTCACAATGAACAACCTGGGCATTAATCTCACCCACTTCAGAAAAGATAGATAAACGAGCCATAAATGTATCCCAACTATAACCGGGCATAGGCTGGCTAATAGTATGATTCTCATAATTCAAACGCTCTCCCTCTAGTTCCGGTTGCCAAAAGTTTTTAATATGACTAATACAAATATCCATATCCGGCATTTTTTGAAAACAGTTTGATTGTTTCTCAACCTTGTCAGCGCGCCACAGATCATCGCTATCGAGAAAGGTGATGAATTCCCCTCGAGCCCGGTCAACCCCTGTTTTCCTTGCCGCTGCCGCCCCCTGATTTGCTTGCTTTATGTAACAAATATCAATATTAATACTCTGTAGTATCTGGGCAGTTCTATCAGTAGAGCCGTCATCAACCACGATGATTTCTATTTTTTCATAGGTTTGATTATCTATACTCTGCAGGGTCTCAAGAACATACTTCTCACAATTAAATACTGGAACAATGCAACTAACCAGTGGTGCACTTTTACCTATACTATTCATTTTTCGCTCGACGATTAAGCAATAACTGCTTGCGGGTCATTGCAAGAAACTCTTTTTTACTATCCTCTGCCCGTCGTCTGGTAATTCCTGCTAGATGAATCCGATGGTAGACCAAAACAGAGTTCAACATCACAACCTTCACCTTGTGCCGACGGGCACGTAGAAACCAGTCCATCCCATCAGCAAACCAAAGTTTCTCATTGAGCAACCCTACCGTATTGAACAATTCCCTGCGGGCCAGCGTAGC
>JBLHGU010000022.1:0-45261 GCA_047615875.1 Parasphingorhabdus sp. | reverse complement strand
AAATTCAAAGTGGCGTTTGTTCAACCGATCATAGCGTGGTGCTGGTCGATCGCAGCAACTACAGATCTCTTTGCTGTTACGGCGAGGAACTACTTCAACTTCTATATGGTTGTCACCGTTGCTACTCACAAAGCGTACTTGATCGTAGACAAAAGACTTGAATTTGTGACACTGATTTAGGATAGTCTTCAATTGCATCTGCTGTTCTTTCGGTTTAGTTTTGACAAGTTGGCAAACTCATCTTTACCAAACCTGTGCAGCAGATGCACTTTATTCTTCGCTTTTCCTCCTTATTATATCCTGTGCTTAAAAACCATCCGCTTCCTCTGCCCATACCCCGGTGCAGTGTGGGCAGGCGGTGGATTAGTGTGTGTAAACCGATGACATGTAAGGCACGAGCATTTCAGCAGTTTTCCACACGGTCTCCCCACCAGGGAGGGTGCAGAGAAATCCACGGGCTGTCCACACGGAATCCGGCTTACCCTGCTAAAATCTACTCTCTTTTACCCACAGTTATCGCTGAGGACCCATAGTTATAAACCGCGACCTTTCGTCTCTTTTTTCCTGTTAGAAGTAAATAGACTTGTCCGGATAATTAACACATAGTCTGTCCGCTTTAGTTTGGCCGATGAATGAGTGGAGGGCGAAGCCCGTAACGAATTCATCGGCGGCCAACTGCGAAGCGGAGTTACGCAGCTTGGCTCTTAATCTCTTTATTCTGTATCAATAGTCCATCAGCCGTATATCGACCTAAGCGTCTTGGGCCATGATCGATTGATAACGAGCCATCGAGATGGCGCGATACCTTTATTCTCGCTTTCACATAATGATATCGATGCTGATCCTTAGGGACTTGCAACGATAAGCCTTCAAACTGTACGTTGTTGTCTTTGCCTGTTGAATTAACCGGAATAATGATTGGGTTTGACCCCGTTATTAGCCTAAAATTCATTGCTTAAAATTCTTCAAGTAAAACAAGTTATTACCTTTTCCTAAAATCGGAGGGCCTGCACATGAATCAACCATCTCGAGTAGCTTACGTTAACGGCGAGTTTTTGCCAGAAAATAATGCCAAAATTTCCATTAGAGATAAAGGCCTGATTTATGGCGACGGCGTGTTTGATACCGCACGCACCTTCGATGGGAAATTGTTTCGTCTAGAAGAGCATATCGAACGACTGTTTAATAGTTTATCAATCGCCATGATTGATCCAGGTATTTCACCACAGGATTTTATCGATTTAACATTGGAGGTGGTTGAACGCAACAAACCACTACTACGACCGGGTGAGGATTATTGGGTCAGTCAAAGAGTCAGTCCTGGTCTCATGCCGTTAGATGGTGAGCCGCCAATTCAACAAGGCGCATCGATTATTGTTGACTGCGTGCCGTTGCCACTTCGAGCCCGTGCGCATTATTTCCAGACTGGAATCGAGGCGATGATTTCCAGTCGTCCGCGCACACAGCCCGAGGCATTATCGCCAAATATCAAATCGAATAATTATCTAAACATGATGCTGGCTCAACGTGAGGTGCAAAAGGATCACCCCGGTGCCTGGGCTTTGATGCGTGATGTTAATGGCAATATTGCAGAAGGTGCTGGATGCAACTTTTTTGCGGTAAGCGATGGTGCGGTTATAACGCCGAAAGTTGATTATGTGCTCAACGGTATTAGCCGTAGAGTTGTGATTGAACTGTGTGAAAAGCAGGGGATTCCGTTCAGAGAGGAGGATTTCGATGCGGATTTCGCTTTGCGATCGGATGAGGCCTTCTTTACTTCAACCAGTCTTTGCATTTGCCCTGTACGCTTGTTGAATCAGAGGGAGTTTTCTGCGGCTCCGGGCTCCATTACTGCCCAGCTGATGAAGGCATTTTCCGAGCTGGTTGAGTTTGATTACGTAGGCCAATACCTGAATTTTCTTGGCCAGGGTGAAAAGGGCACAGGTATTTAATTGCGTTTGAGTACTGAGTTAGATCAATAATTGCATCAACGATAAGTAAGGTTGCTATGCAATATACTGGCTTTTGGCCTGTCGTTCGTAAAGCTCTGATCGATTCTATTTCGCTGCCGGCTTTTATCTTGTTAACAACGATGATCGGCTTTGGGTCGTTAGCCCGCAGTGCAGGATTTAGTGCGGATATGGCCTGGGTGGCGACTGTTGCTATCTGGGGTCTACCCGGTCAGTTAGCGATGCTGGACCTAACCGCCTCAGGTCAAAATTTCGTTACGATCATAGTCGCATGTTCTTTGGCAAATGCGAGATTTTTACCTATGGTAGTGAGCTTTCTACCATGGATTAATACAGGTAAATTTGGACTAGGTAGAGCAACTTTAGCAGCGCAGATGCTGTCCATAAATTCCTGGGCAATTTGCCTGCGCCAGTTTCCTTTGATTGATAAGCCCTGGCGTCGTGTTTACTACTCCACATTTGCTTCATCTATTATTCTGGCCGCAATTGTAGGCACTCTGATTGGTTACCACGGGGCAGGTGCTCTGCCTGTTTGGGTAGTGTTGGGATTTATCTTTACCAGTCCTTTGTTTTTCGCCCTGGTGCTGTCGTCAGCTAAAGGCGCATCGGCCCGTTGGGCGCTTTTGTTTGGTTGTATTCTGATACCGATAACCACGCGTTGGTTGCCCTCAGTCGATTTATTAGTGACGGGTGTGGTCGGCGGCACGGCAGCCTTTTTGGTTGGAAGAAAAAGACTGATAAAATGAGCAGTTCAGATCTGTGGATGATTGTTTTAGGTTGTGGCCTGGCGACTTTTATGTGGCGATTCATAGGGGTTTTATTTGTACGAAGAATTGATCCTGAAGGTGCGGTGTTTGAATGGGTCAGCTGTGTTTCTTACGCCATGGTGGCAGGCTTGATTTTTCGCATGCTGATATTTCCGGATAACGAGCTGGCCGTTGTGTCCTTGGGATTTCGTGGCATAGCTATTGCAACAGGCTTTGGTGTTTATTATCTATTTAAACAATCACTTCTCCCCGGCCTGCTAGCTGGCAGCCTTACCCTGATGCTCCTGGTGTATTAGTTTATAAGCAAGGAAATTCGAGGACAAAAAAATACCGGCCAGTGGCCGGTATTTTTTATTTAGCAGCGCACACCTAGGTGTCTAGAAAACTACGTAAATGATCTGAGCGGCTAGGATGGCGCAACTTGCGTAATGCCTTAGCTTCAATCTGACGAATTCTCTCACGGGTAACATCAAACTGCTTACCCACTTCCTCAAGGGTGTGGTCGGTATTCATGTCGATACCGAAACGCATTTGCAAAACACGGGATTCGCGTGTGGTCAGGCTTTCAAGGATGTCGTGGGTAGCTTCTCTAAGACCGGAGGTGGTGGCAGCCTCCAAAGGCGCCTCTACATTCTTGTCTTCGATGAAATCACCCAGATGGGAGTCTTCGTCGTCACCAATAGGTGTTTCCATGGAAATAGGCTCTTTGGCAATTTTCAACACCTTGCGAATCTTGCTTTCGGGCATTTCCATGCGTTCTGCCAATTCTTCGGGAAGTGCCTCACGACCTTGTTCCTGCATGATTTGACGAGAGATACGATTCAGCTTATTGATGGTTTCAATCATGTGAACCGGAATACGAATGGTACGTGCCTGATCTGCGATAGAGCGGGTAATTGCCTGTCTAATCCACCAGGTGGCATAAGTCGAGAACTTATAACCACGACGGTACTCAAACTTATCAACAGCTTTCATCAGGCCAATATTGCCTTCCTGAATCAGATCCAGGAATTGCAATCCACGATTGGTGTACTTCTTAGCAATTGAGATGACCAGCCGAAGGTTTGCTTCAACCATTTCTTTCTTCGCGCGACGTGCCTTGGCTTCACCAATGGACATGCGACGATTAATTTCCTTGAACTCGGCGATCTGTAATCCGCTGATTCGCTCTACTTCCTGCAAGTTTGTGCAGGCTTTTTGTAGATCTTCATGATGCGCCTCAAGTACAGCTGTACTGCCATCGCCACTTTCCATAATAGCGGTAATCCAGCTGGGATTAGCTTCATTACCGGCAAAGTGCTCGATCAGAGTTTTGCGTTTTAGCTTGGCCTTGCGAATACAGATGCCGGAAATAATTTTTTCTTGTGATCGAACGATGTCTATCAAATCACGGGCAGTATTGGCCAGTTCATCTATGGAGCGAGGCGTTAGCTTCAGTTCCATCAATTCAGCTGATATTTTGCTGCGATGACGGGTCATGGCTGGTTTACCAATACCGCCTTTTTCAAGCGTTCGCATCATGCTTTCATAAGCCTTGCGAATCCGAGCAAAACGCTCCCGAGCTTCTTCAGGATCTGGACCGGTGTCAACGACCTCTTCTTCCTCTTCTTCCACGACTACTGCAGCGTTTTCGCCTTCAGCCTTAACCACTGTTCCATCTGCCGCCACTTCAGCTACAGGTGCAGGTACAGGTGCAGGTACAGGCGCGACAGGAGCTGTTGGGGTTATGGGAGTAGCCGGAATAACTTCTTCTTCTATGGCGTTGGGATCGATATAGGCGGTTAACAAATCGGTTAAACGCATCTCTCCAGCATCGATCATGTCAGCTCGACGTACAAAGTCGCTGATAACAATCGGACAGGTAGACATCGCTTCAACGCTTTGTTTTATGCCGTCTTCGATACGCTTAGCGAGATTGATTTCGTCTTCACGGGTTAATAGATCAACGGTGCCCATTTCGCGCATATACATGCGAACGGGGTCTGTGGTTCGACCAAATTCACTTTCCACCGCTGAAGTAAGAACCGCCTCTGCTTCCTCAACAACTTCTTCGTCTTCAGGATTAGCGTGTTTAAGAATCAGGCTGTCTGGATCAGGCGGGTTGTCGTATACCTCGATACCCATGTCATTAATCATATTAACGACGGCTTCAATCTGATCCGTGTCGTGCATATCCTCAGGCAGATGGTCGTTAATCTCACGATAGGTGAGGAACCCCTGTTCTTTGCCTTTGAGAATGAGTTTTTTCAACTCGGATTGTTGAGTATTGGGATCCATGCAGGCCTCTTAGGTGGTAGGTAGCTAAAATCAGCGCAAACAGCTAATTGTACTACGGAATTAGTGGTTTAACCAGAAAATACGGGCTATGAGCAACGGTTGCTTTCAGTCCTTTCTGGCGTCGAAGCGCAGATTTTGTTTGCTACGGGTAAATTTAGCTAACAGATGCTTTTCCTGTTCTTCCAGGTTGCCGCTAGTTGCCTTGTCTAATAATTTGTCGATAGCGGATTCGAGAATCTCGCGTTGTACACTCACAATCATTTGTTCCAATGTTTCGCCCAGCAGTTCAGCTTCCAGTAGATGGTTCCATGTGGCGAGTTTTTCAAGGGTTTTGTGGTACCCGGTGCCACGAAAGTGCTCAACCAGCAACGCGGTTGTTGCATTGCCCTGCTCGGCGACGGATTTAATCTCTTTTAGGAGCTTGTCGCCTGATGGATTGGCGGTTTCCAGGCCCTCAATATTTTCCAGGTTTTTAATCAGGCCTGGGTTTTGTAACAGTAAACTGACCAGGTGCTGCAGCGTGTTTGATGGCGTGAATTGTTGTTTTTCCACATTATCCTTGGGTTGGTTATTATTGTTGGGCTTTTGTTGCAAAAGGCGTTCAAGATATTCATTGTCGTCAAAACCAGATTCCTGGCCAAGCCTTTGCAACAATAACTCTTTGAAAGCACCCGGTGCTGCATTACCAATATAGGGTCGAGCCAGATCGATCATCCGTGCACGTCCGTCAGAACGTTGGGAATTGGTCTGACTAAGGAGGTGCTGGAACAGAAAATCTTCCAAAGGTTGGGCCTCAGTTACGGCTTCCAGGAAAGAGTCTTTGCCCCGTGTACGGACATAATCGTCAGGGTCTTCTCCATCAGGCAGAAAAAGAAAACTAACCTGACGGCCATCCCGCATTTCCGGCATTGATGTTTCCATGGCTTTACGGGCTGCATCGCGACCAGCGCGATCACCATCAAAACAAAATACCACATGGGGAGAGGCGCGGAATAATCGATTCAAATGTTGACTGGTGGTGGCGGTGCCCAGGGTTGCTACGGCATTGTCAATGCCATGTTGGGCGAGGGCGACGACATCCATATAACCTTCCACTGCGATGGAGTAGCCCAGAGATTTGATTTCTCCTTGTGCACCATGTAGTCCATAAAGCTCAGAGCCCTTGTGGAAAACTGGAGTTTCCGGTGAATTGAGATACTTCGGCTCGCCAGCATCAATGATGCGTCCACCAAAGCCAATCATTCGACCACGGTGATCCCGTATAGGAAACATGATGCGCTCACGAAAGCGGTCGTAAACTTTACCGTCGTCGCGCTTTATAACCAGGCCAGCTTTCTCTAACTGATTCAGTCGCTCGCCACTGGCGTTAAAAGAACGGATCAGGTTGTCCCAACCAGCTGGCGCAAAGCCGAGCTCGAAGCGTGATGCGATCTCTCCGCTTAGCCCGCGTTTTTTCAGGTATTTAACGGCCAGTTGAGCGTTAGCATGAGTACGTAGTTGTGTGCGGTAAAAACGACTGGCATTACCCAGCAGCTCTATGAGTGCGTCGCTGTCGCCAGATTGTTTTTTTGAAGGGCCATGTCCCTCTTCGTAAGGGATTTCAATGCCAGCCAGCTTCGCCAGTTCTTCAACTGACTCGGGAAAGCTCAAGTGATCATATTCCATCAAAAAACCAATGGCACTGCCATTAGCGCCGCAACCGAAGCAGTGGTAAAACTGCTTAACCTGGCTTACTGTGAAGGAAGGTGATTTCTCGTCGTGAAAGGGGCAGCGAGCCTGGAAATCGCGGCCAGCTTTTTTAAGCCCAATTCTGGCATCAATAATGTCGACAATGTCAATGCGCTGCAAAAGCGTATCGATGAAGTGTCTTGGAATGGAGCCCGGCATTGATTAAGCATACACCGGCTAGTGGGGAGGGTGAAGAGTAATGCAGATTCGCAGGTAAGCTTTAACTAGCTTACGCAGACAATCGTTGTTTAATTTTACCGCTGACGCCGCCCATATCGGCACGACCGTCAATTTTTGGTTTCAACCAACCCATTACCTTGCCCATGTCACGCATTTCTGCGGCACCAGTGGCAACCATTGCTTCATTGATTAAGGCGTCGAGTTGGTCGCTCGATAATGGCTCCGGCAGATATTCTTGCAGTACGACTACAGAATATTGTTCCTTTTTCGCCAGATCTTCACGACCACCTTGCTCAAACTGTGAAATCGAGTCGCGACCCTGTTTGAGCATTTTCTGCAGCACCACCACAACGCCCTGATCATCGAGTTCCAATCGATCGTCCAACTCCTTACGCTGAATAGCGGCACGAATTAGTCGAATGGTCTCTAGTCTGGGCGCATCCTTAGCGCGCATGGCTGACTTCATATCGTCAACGATACGGGATTTTAGGTCCATGAGGAGAGGTCTTTAGTACAGGCGGTTACGCTGTACGTTCTGTCGGGATACGCGCTTTTTCTCACGTTTTACTGCAGCAGCAGTTTTACGCTTATTGATTGAGGTAGGCTTTTCGTAGAACTCGCGACGACGGGATTCGGTGAATACACCGGCCTTTTCACATGAACGTCGGAACCTGCGCAGAATCAGGTCAAAAGGCTCGTCCTGCTTAACACGGACTTGGGGCATCTAGCTTGGTCTCCGGTATTATTGATCAGGGAATAGCTCCGCTGATCATTTAAGGGGTTTCAAAAAGGCTGCGGATTATACTTCGACAGATTTAAAAAGTACAATACTGAAGCAGAGAAATATTCAGGGCAGTTTTAGGCCCCTGGGTTTGATTTTGCTATTCCCTTCCAGTCAACCCCAAGAACATTTAACAGGCCGCTACGCAATTGATTATTCTGGGCATTGAATCTTCCTGCGACGATACCGGCGTCGCACTATATGACAATAAAAAGGGCCTTCTGGCTCACGCGTTAGCATCGCAGGTTATCCATCAGGAGTTCGGTGGTGTAGTGCCTGAGCTGGCAGCACGAGATCATATTCGAAAACTCGACCCATTAATACGGCGGGTTATGGCCGATGCCAATGTGCAAAAAGCTGATGGCGTGGCATTTACGCAGGGTCCTGGATTGGCGGGCGCACTGCTGGTAGGGGCGTCTCTTGGTAGGAGTCTGGCTTTTGGCTGGGGTGTTCCGGCCTGCGGTGTGCATCATATGGAAGGGCACTTGCTGGCACCGATGCTCGAAGATCCAGCCCCGCAATATCCGTTTGTCGCGCTATTGGTTTCAGGTGGACATACCCAATTAGTGGATGTAAAGGCGGCTGGTGACTATCATATTTTGGGCGCATCACTTGATGATGCAGTTGGCGAGGCGTTTGATAAAACCGCCAAACTTTTAGGTCTTGGTTATCCTGGCGGCCCGATAGTGTCTCGAATTGCGCAAAACGGAAATCCTGATCGCTTTGTATTCCCACGCCCCATGACCGATCGGCCAGGGCTTGATTTTAGCTTCAGTGGTCTGAAGACGTTTACGCTTAATACGGCGAATAGCCATCGCGATAAAGACGGCAACCTGGATGACCAGACTATTGCAGATATTTGTTATGCCTTTCAGGAAGCCAGCGTACAAACACTACTTATTAAGTGTCGTCGTGCCTTACAGCAAACTGGTCATGGTCAGCTGGTTATTGCTGGCGGAGTTGGGGCGAATCAAAGGCTACGCAGCTTGCTGATGAAAGATCTTGCCGAACGTGGTGTGCAGGTGTTTTATCCGCGATTGGAATTCTGTACCGACAATGGTGCGATGATTGCCTATGCTGGATGTCTCAGATTGGCGGCTGGGCAAAGCCTCAGCGGTAATGGGTTTGAGGTGAAACCACGTTGGTCGATGGAAGATTTGCCATTAATTCCAGGTTAGGTTTAATCCTGTCACCATAATGGCTTGTCAGGATTTCTGACCGATCTTACCTTCCGTGCCATTCATCAATCGCTTAATATTTGCACTGTGGCGCCATATCAGCGTGACAGCAATTGCCCCACACATTGTAGTCAGTGGTACGTCTTGCAATAACCAGTAACAAACGATGGGAGCACAGGCTGCCGCAGTTAAAGCGGATAAAGACGAGTAGCGGAACAGAGCTGCGATTAGCCCCCAGATTGCTATAAGAACACCAGTCACCGGCAGACTGATTGCCAGGAATACACCCAACGCTGTTGCAACGCCCTTGCCGCCCTTAAAGCCAAAGAACAGTGGGAACAAGTGCCCAATAAATGCGCAGAAACCGGTTATGGCAAGTACTAAAGTGCTGGCTTGCAGATAATCTGCAAGCAAAACCGGGACCACGCCTTTTAATACATCACCGAGCAAAGTCAGTGCTGCACCTGGTTTGCTGCCCAATCGCAATACATTGGTCGCCCCGGGATTATTGGAGCCCTGACTGCGTGGGTCTGGTAAGCCCATGGCGCTAGATACAACAACGGCACTAGAGATAGAACCAAACAGATAGGCGATGATCGGGAGAAGGAACTGACTCATAGTGATCCACTTTTTTATAGAGAGCTAATTTTACCTCTAAAACGGAGGTGCATCACCATGCTAATATAAGCCTACAATATTTACACACGAATTTTTGGAGGGGACCCTATGCAGGGTTTGATGATGGATCGGCCTTTGCTGATTCGCAATATAATTGATCACGCTAACCGTAACTTTCCCACGGTTGAAATTGTTTCTCAGACTGTCGAAGGCGAACGACACCGCTATACCTATGCCGATGCGCATCGTCGTAGTGGTCAGCTTTCAAATGCCTTGAAGCGACTCGGTGCAAACAGGTCTGATCGCATTGGCACAATCGCATGGAATACTTACCGGCACTTTGAGCTGTACTTTGGTACGGCCTGCGCAGGTCTTGTCTGCCACACCATGAATCCTCGGTTGTTCCCGGAACAGCTGATTTATATCGTCAATCATGCAAGTGACCGTTGGCTGTTTCTCGATACAACCTTTGTTCCACTGGTAGAAAAACTGCACAGTGAATTCAAGTGTGTTGAGGGCTATGTTCTGTTATGCGACCGTGAGCATATGCCAGAAACCAGCTTGCCGAATGCGATGTGCTATGAAGAGCTAATAGCTGCTGAAGAAGGCGAAGCTGACTGGCAGGATTTCGACGAAAACACCGCTTCTGGTCTATGTTACACCTCTGGCACTACAGGCAACCCCAAGGGCGTGTTGTACAGCCATCGAGCTGTTGTGTTGCACAGTATGGCTTATGGAACGCCGGATGCAGTAATGATGTCCGCCCGGGAAGTTGCTATGCCAGTGGTGCCGATGTTTCATGTAAACGCCTGGGGCACGCCTTTTGCGGCACCTATGTTTGGTGCCAAGCTGGTGTTGCCTGGGCCTAAAATGCTCGATGGAGCAACGCTGCAGGCCTTGGTCAATGAAGAGGGCGTGACCGTTAGTCTGGGTGTGCCGACAATATGGCAGGCCTTGATGCAACATGTAAAAAGTGGCAATGGCGACCTTAAGCCGATGAATCGCACGATTATTGGTGGCAGCGCCTGCCCGCCGGCATTAATGGATGCCTTCGAAGCATACGGTGTGCGGGTCAGGCATGCCTGGGGAATGACAGAGTCAACACCGCTGGGTGTCTTGAATACTCCGCGTCCAGAGTTTGATTCAATGAGTGCCGAACAACAACGAGTCATGGATTATAAAACCGGGCATGGTTTTTTCGGCATCGAAATGAAGATTGTCGATGATGAAGATAAAGAGTTGGCCTGGGATGGTAAACAAGTGGGTTCGTTAAAAATTCGTGGTCCCTGGGTGTGTCGTGATTACTACGGCATGGAAGGCGCTAGTGATGTGCATGATTCCAAAGGTTGGTTTGAAACCGGTGACGTAGGATCGATTGATGAATTCGGTTTCTTGCAAATTACCGATCGTACAAAAGATTTGATCAAGTCTGGCGGTGAATGGATTAGTTCAATCGATGTTGAAAATGTTGCGATTAGCTTTCCTGGGGTTACTGAAGCCGCGGCAGTTGCTATTGAGCACATTAAGTGGGGAGAGCGGCCATTGTTAGTTGTTACCGTTGCTGAGGGTGTGCAGATCGACAAGCAAGCATTGTTGGACTACTACCAGGGCAAGGTGGCTACCTGGTGGATTCCAGATGCGGTAGAAGTTATCGATGAAATTCCCCACACAGCAACAGGTAAAATCAGTAAGCTGAAATTGCGTCAACACTACGATGATTTTAGCTGGCCTGCTGAATCGTCAGATTAGAAAGCAATTTAGTTAACCAACTCGTTAGCAAAAGGGGGCAGGGAATCTTTTGGACATTATTTTCTTACATGGTCTTAAAATCGATTGTGTTATTGGCGTTTGGGAATGGGAACGTCGAATTACCCAACCGGTATTTATTGATATCGATATGGGGTGGGACATCAGTGCGGCGGCTGCTTCCGATCAACTCGAGGAGACTCTGAGTTACAAGGATGTATCGATACAAGTTACTGAATTGGTACAGGAAGGTAAATATAATCTGGTGGAAACTATGGCGGAGAAAATTGCCTCTCTGTTACTGGATGATTTTAAAGTGCCGTGGTGTCGGGTTCGGGTTAACAAGAAAGGCGCTGTATCGAGTGCGAATGATGTAGGCGTCTTGATAGAACGGGGTAGTCAGACCTGATGAGTGGCCCAAAATTATCTGCTAACTCGAGTAGCTTCTGAAAATTCGGTGAATCATGTCTGACAAGTCAGTAGTTCAGGTGGCTTTGGGTATCGGTAGCAACCTGAATCGACGTCGGCATATTCAACATGCTATCAGTCGTTTGCGGACAGGCTTTGGTGAACTTCTACTGTCGCCGGTCTATCGCAGTCCTGCTGCAGGATTTGATGGCCCGGAGTTTTTCAATCTGGTATGTGTGTTGCATACCAACCTGGCAGTGTTTGATTTGCAATCCAGTCTTAAACAGATCGAACATCTTGAAGGGAGGGTCCGTGGTTCTCACGGAAGCTTGTCAAGAACTCTGGATATCGACATTCTTTTCTACGGCGATGCGAATCTTCGGCAGCAAGGTCTGGATATTCCCCGCGCGGAAATACTCGAATACGCTTTTGTGTTAAGACCTCTCAGTGATCTATTACCCGATCAGGAACACCCGCTAGAAAGAAAGTCCTATCTGGCTCTTTGGCGTAAGTTGGCGGTTAATAAACCACAACTATGGTTGTCAGACTGGATGCCTGCATGAACAGGTAGAGCAATGCTTGTGGAGCCAGCTAGCTCCTGACTCCACAAGATTTCTATCAGGCAGCGAAATCAACCACCACCTGTTTGCCTCGCTCCGCAGATTCAACGAAATCCGGCATCTCATCAAAATTAAGATACTTGTAGATTTCTGGCGCCATGCTGTCGATCTTCTGGGCGTATTCCATGTACTCTTCAACGCTTGGTAGTTTGCCTAAAACCGAGGCAATCGCTGCAAGTTCGGCAGAAGATAGATAAACGTCAGCACCCTGACCAAGGCGATTGGGGAAGTTTCGTGTAGAAGTTGAGACAACCGTGGAGTTTGCAGCAACTCGTGCCTGGTTACCCATGCATAATGAGCAACCCGGCATCTCGGTACGAGCCCCAGCCTGAGCGAAAATATTGTAGATACCTTCTTCCATGAGCTGGTGCTCATCCATCTTGGTAGGCGGAGCAATCCACAGACGGGTAGGGATGGTAGTTCCAGCAGCTTCCAGTAATTTTCCCGCCGCTCGAAAATGACCAATATTGGTCATGCAAGAACCAATGAAAACCTCATCGATTGTCGTGCCAGCAACCTCAGACAAAGGTTTGATATCGTCAGGGTCATTGGGACAGGCCAATAGTGGTTCGGTGATTTCTGACATATTGATCTCAACCACTTCAGCGTATTCGGCGTCTTCGTCAGCACGCAGTAAGCTAGGATTGGCAAGCCACTCCTCCATTGCTCTGGCACGACGCTCCAGGGTGCGGGCATCGCCATAACCATTGTCGATCATCCAGCGTAGCATGACGACATTGGAGCGTAGATACTCGGCCACAGAGTCTTCAGCCAGGTTAATGGTGCAACCGCCGGCAGAACGTTCAGCACTGGCATCGGATAATTCGAATGCTTGTTCAAGGGTAAGATCAGGCAGGCCCTGAATTTCCAGAATACGGCCGTTATATACATTCTTCTTGCCTTTCTTCTCCAGCGTTAAAAGCCCGCGTTGTAAAGCAGCATAAGGAATGGCGTTAACAAGGTCGCGCAGAGTGATGCCCGGCTGCATCTCTCCGGTAAATTTAACCAGTACAGATTCAGGCATATCTAGCGGAATAACACCGAGGGCCGCGCCGAAGGCTACAATTCCTGAGCCGCCAGGAAAAGAAATTCCCAATGGAAAGCGTGTATGGGAATCGCCACCTGTGCCGACCTGATCGGGCAGCAACATACGGTTCATCCAGCTATGAATAATACCGTCGCCAGGGCGCAGCGCAACACCACCGCGATTCTGAATGAAGTCGGGCAAAGTGTGTTGGGTGCTAACGTCCACAGGCTTGGGATAAGCTGCGGTATGACAGAAAGATTGCATGACCAGATCAGCAGAAAATCCCAGGCAGGCCAGTTCTTTAAGCTCGTCCCGGGTCATGGGGCCAGTAGTGTCCTGGCTGCCAACAGTACCCATGCGAGGCTCGCAGTAGGTGCCAGGCCGTACGCCCTGGCCATCAGGCAAACCGCAGGCACGACCGACCATCTTTTGTGCCAGGGTATAACCTTTGTCGCTGGCATCGGCACTGATCGGTCGACGAAATACATCCGTGGCGCCAAGATCTAGTGATTCCCGGGCTTTGTCTGTCAGAGTGCGTCCAATGATCAAAGGAATGCGCCCACCAGCTTGTACTTCATCCAACAGAACTTCGGTTTTCAGCGAGAACTCAGAGATCACATTACCAGCTTCGTCTTCGACGACACCGGCATAGGGTTTCAGTACAATCACATCGCCCATGTTCAGATTGTCCACCAGGCATTCAATTGGCAATGCCCCAGAGTCTTCCACCGTATTAAAAAAGATCGGCGCGATTTTGCTGCCAAGTACCACACCGCCCTGTCTTTTGTTGGGAACGAAAGGTATGTCGTTACCGGTTGTCCACAACACTGAGTTAGTGGCGGATTTGCGCGAAGAACCCGTACCCACTACATCGCCGACATAGGCAACAATGTGACCTTTCTGTTTCAATTCCTTGATTTGTTGCAGGGCGTTGGTAATCCCTTCACGGGGATTCTTCAACATGGCTAGCGCATGCAGTGGAATATCTGGTCGTGACCAGGCATCCTGTGCCGGTGAAAGGTCATCGGTATTGGTTTCGCCCGTGACTTTAAATACAGTCAACGTAATAGATTCTTCAACCTTGGGCTTGCGAGTAAACCAATCGGCGTCGGCCCATGACTGCATGACCTCTTTAGCCTGTTGATTGCCGTTTTTGGCCTTTTCTTCTACATCGTTGAACGCGTCGAACATCAGCAGTGTGTATTTCAACTGCTCAGCGGCGAGGCCGGCCATTTCCTCATCATCAAGCAGTGCCACCATCGGTTCGATGTTATAGCCACCGAGCATTGTGCCTAACAGCTCTATAGCTCGGGCCTTGTCAATCAATGGGGACTGGGTTTCATCCCGTGTGATTGCGGCAAGAAACCCAGCTTTGACATACGCGGCGTCATCAACACCCGGAGGGACGCGGTCAATCAGGAGATTCACAAGGAACTCCTCTTCACCTGCTGGTGGAGACTTAAGCAGTTCCACCAGGGCGGTGACCTGTTCCGAATTCAAGGGCAGGGGTGGAATACCCTGTTGGGCACGTTCTTCAATGTGTTGTCGATAGGACTCTAACATGTGGCACCTGGGAAAATGAGGATTAAGGAACCCCTGTCTGGCAAGTAGTGGAGTTCGGCAGAAAATAGTGCCAGCACCTGCTCCGGGGATAAGATGTGATGCAGACTATCAGTAATTCAACCATACGTAAAATGGATAGTTTGCATAGTAACCATGTTATATTTGCATGTATGGAATTTCAATCAATTAAATCGTTTATCTCAGTGGTGGAGTGCGGTGCAGTAACTGAGGCTGCACGACGACTGAGTGTCACACAACCCGCGCTGTCGCGGCGCATTCAGCAATTTGAAAGTCAGATGGGAGCGATACTTCTGGTAAGAGGTCGTCAAGGCGTTGATCTGACCGAGATAGGCCGGGTGGTTTACGATGAATGCAAAATTCTGCTGAGCAGATTTGAACAGTTACAAGCAGAGGTTGCCAGCCTGAAAAATTTAAGTGGAGGGACCATTCGTCTGGGCGGTGGAGCGACAGCTGTGTCCTATATGCTGCCTGGTGCCATCGCCGATTTTCAACGACGCTATCCGGATATTCACTTTCAGCTCAAAGAAGCCGGCAGCGCAGAGATCGCCGCGAATGTTGTAGACGGCTCACTGGAAATTGGCATTGTGACATTACCGGTAAAAACAGGAGACCTGAATATTACCCCCTTGGGAGAAGATCGCATTGTATTGGTGGGGCGGCACGATCATCCGTTGGCTCAACTACAGAAAATCTCTCTGCAACAGTTGTCCGGGTACTCTTTTGTGGGATTCGAAGCAGGGAGTGCGATTCGCCAGATAATTGATAATACCTTGCGTGCCTCTGGAGTAGAGATGAACGTTGTTATGGAGTTACGTTCCATTCCGGCAATTTTAAGTATGGTAATTACTACCGGAAACCTGGCCTTCGTCAGTCGTCAGGGGCTTTCCGGTCAGGCCGGTATTAGTGAAATTAAAGTGGCTGGATTGAGAATGACGCGTGAGTTGGCGGTGGTGTCTCACCCTAGTGGACGGTTATCTCCAGGGGCGGATGCTTTTCTTGACGCGCTAAAAAAAGTGCCCGGTATTTAAAAAAGAGCAATTAGCTCAAATATTCCAGAAATATAAATGACAGACGTCCTAACAAGAACTCCCGCATAGGCGGGAATTCTTGCTTAGTAAATTCAAATGTAGGAGTTAGCGCCAACTCTTGTTAACTAGCCACACTTTGAATCGCCGCAATTCAGACAGGTCATACAGCCATCCATCATAACCATGGCTTTGGTCTGACATTTTCTGCATAAAGCTGAGCCATCCGGGAAATCACTTTCCACAGATTCAGCTGTTTTGGAACTCGGTGCAAATTTCTCGAATTCCTTGCGTTTGGCTGCCACGAATTTCTTCTGAGTTTCGTCCAGATCTTCATCGACAATCATGCCAATCATGCGCATGTGGGCTTCGATAGCATCGCCGATTTCTGCCACTAGAGATGGCGTATATCGGCCACCGCGTTTGAAGTAGCCACCCTGTGGATCAAATACACTACGCAATTCTTCCACCAGAAAAGTGGCGTCTCCGCCTTTGCGAAATACTGCGGAGATAATGCGGGTCAGTGCGACTATCCATTGAAAGTGATCCATATTTTTCGAGTTAATAAAAATCTCGAAAGGACGCCGCTTTTCGTAGGGCGTTTCAGGATTCAATACAATGTCGTTAATCGTCACGTACAACGCATGATCAGACAATGGTGTCTTGATCTTGTAGGAACTACCTAACAGCATTTCAGGTCGTTCAACCTTTTCATGCATTTGCACCACATTAGGCATACTTTCTTCATTTGGTGTGATGCTAGCCTGTACAGCTGGCTTTTCAACGCTGACTGTTTCTTTGGCCGCTTCCTTTTCTGGCGCGTCGGCTTTTACTACTTCGTAGTTCGTGATTTTGTTGCTTATTTTAATGCTCATATTTACCTTGCTTGGCTAGAACTTGCCGTAATAACCTTCTTTTAGTGCATCGAACAGATTGGCGGCTGTGTGAGTTTCGCCATCATATTCAACTTCTTCGTTTCCTTTTAGATCGACAGTTTCACCATTGTCCAAAGTGAACCGATAAGTGGTGGCCTCAAGATCCGATTCTTTTACCAACACACCCTGGAAATTTTCCGGATTAAAGCGGAACGTGGTACAGCCTTTAAGGCCCTTTTGATAGGCATAAAGATAAATATCCTTAAACTCTTCAAAAGGAAAGTCGGTGGGCACATTGGCGGTTTTCGAAATGGATGAATCTACCCATTTTTGTGCTGCGGCCTGCACGTCTACGTGTTGTCTTGGCTTAATATCGTCGGCGCTAACAAAATAATCTGGTAGCGCATTGTCGCCTTCAGCGCCGGGCGCCGCCTTGGCATTCACCAACTGGCGGTAGGCCAGCAACTCGAAGGAGAGTACATCTACCTTCTCTTTGGTTTTGCGACCTTCACGAATGATGTTGCGGCTGTAACGGTGCGCAAAAGATGGCTCAATGCCATTACTGGCGTTGTTGGCCAGAGACAGGCTAATGGTGCCAGTAGGCGCTATAGAGGTGTGATGACTATAGCGTACACCATGCTTGGCAATACGATCAGTTAGCTCGTCTGGGAACTGTTGCATGTAGCGACTGAACTTAGCCATAAGCACTTTGCCCTTAACCATATCACCCACTTTATAACCGGCATCTTCCAGTTCCGGGCGATCACGCATCATGCGAGGGGTGATTTCGAATAAGTCTTCCATAATCGGTGCCGAGCCTTTTTCCTTGGCTAACTCGATGCCAATTTCCCAGCCAACTTCAGCCATTTCGCGGGCGACTCGTTCTGTAAAGCCGAGGCTTTCTTCGTCGCCGTACTGATGCTTCATCATGGTCAGAGTGGAGCCTAAACCCAGGAAGCCCATGCCATGCCGTCTTTTATAGGCAATTTCACCGGACTGACCTTGCAACGGCAAGCCATGAACTTCAACTACGTTATCCAACATGCGGCTGAAAATAGATACCACTCGACGAAAGCGCTCCCAATCAAAACTTGCCCGGTCCGTAAATGGATTTGACACAAAGCGAGTCAGGTTGACGGAACCCAGTAAACAGCTGCCATAAGGCGGTAGTGGTTGCTCGCCGCAGGGATTGGTGGCACGGATATTTTCACAAAACCAGTTGTTGTTCATTTCGTTGATCTTGTCGATCAAAATAAACCCTGGTTCAGCGAAATCATAAGTGGAGCTCATTATAAAGTCCCACAGACGCCTGGCATTAATGCTTTCGTATACCCGACAGGCTACTTGTCCCTCGTCATTGGTTCTATAGCCTTCAGTTACTGGCCAATCATGCCACTCAATGGTGTATTCAGGATCATCGACTTCTTTCTTGCCAGCAGGGAAAATCAATTTCCAGTCGGTATCATCGATTACCGCCTGCATAAATTCATCGGTTATCAGACAAGACAGATTAAATTGACGTAAACGGCCATCTTCACGCTTGGCACGAATGAAGTCTTTAATGTCGGGATGAGTAATATCAAACGTACCCATCTGCGCGCCACGTCGACCACCGGCGCTGGAAACCGTGAAGCACATGGCATCGAAAATATCCATGAACGATAGCGGACCAGATGTGTAGGCGCCGGCCCCACTAACAAACGCACCCTTAGGTCGTAATGTAGAGAATTCGTAACCAATGCCACAGCCGGCCTTCAGGGTCAGGCCAGCTTCGTGAACGGAGCTTAAAATGCCGTCCATGGAATCCGTGATGGAGCCTGAAACTGTGCAGTTAATGGTGCTGGTGGCTGGCTTGTGTTGCTGAGCACCCGCATTGGACATAATGCGGCCGGCGGGTATGGCACCGTTTTGCAAAGCCCAGACAAATTCTGCATGCCAATGCTGTTGTTTTTCTTCCCCCTCTTCGACTTCGGCCAGAGCTTTCGCTACGCGTTCGTAGGTGCCGGGAATGTCGGCATCAATAGCTTCGCCAGTTTTGCTGCAAAGTTGGTATTTTTTCTCCCAGATATCCACTGAAGCCGACTGAAAATCTATCAGTGGCGTCGATGGTTTAAGTTCTGAAATTTGGGCAGATTTCATCTTGCGATGCGCTCCTCGGATTAAGGCTGTAATGTTGTATTCAAATTGGCGATGTCGACCGGCTCGCCTGATAATTTATGGCCGAATGGTTACTAAAGCTCGTTAGCCCATCCTAAGGCTGCACTCGTGTGGTGCTGGTCGTTATACCTGACGTGTGCTGCAGGTGTTTGTCAGCCCAGGTAAATTGCGGGGTAAATCGTTAAAACACAACATGTAGGTGACAGTGGTAAGAATAAACCCTATATGTTGTGGTGGTCAACGGTAAAAGTAAAAATATACTACTTGATTTTTTGTTTTGTTTAGGTTTTGACAGTGGCATTTAGACATCACTTTCGAGCGTATTCTATAACCACTAATTGTGCATTGACAACACTAAAAAAAGCCAATTACCAGAGTATATGTTCGACATTCCCGACTGACGGTCCGTATGCCGGGTTTGATGGCAATTTTTCGGTTATTTTTTCCTACTACAAATCAGTTAAATTTTGTGATTAATTGGTTATTTGGCGAGATTCAATTCCAGCGCGGCGAGATAATTTATAATGGCATGATCAGATACGTCCTGAACAGGATCTTTCCATTTGTGAATTTTACTCAGCCGATCGAGTGCCAGGGACAAATCTAAAGTTCCGGCGGTTAATTCGGACTCGTCCGGATTAGCAATAATTTGTTTGCCCTCAAGTAAGTATTTTGTTCCAGGTTTCTTAAATTCCCACTCGCCGAAATCCGCTGGGATAGTAGACACCAGATCTCGATTGTGGATGATTTGATAGATGCGTTGGTTTGAAAAGGAATCTACAAAAGCTGTATCACCCAATCTGGGGCATCCAAAACAATAAATCCCTAACGGACCAATTATCTGCGATGAAAGAATGGCTAGAGCAGCCCCTAGACTGTGGCCAGTAATAATCCAGGGTTTATCTCTAAAGACGCCTCTTTGTTTGATCAGTTCCTGAGCGATATCATTAAATGCCTGCACAAAGCCTTTATGAGCCAGACCGCCACCGGGCCATGGGCTTTGTTGTACCTGCAGGTTTGTGGTCCAGTCTTTAAGTGTATCTGTACCACGGAAAGCCAGTACGTAAACTTTGCCACAATCTACCAGCATGCCCTGTATGGCTCCCTGATCAAACGAGTACAGCTCAAGAAAGTCTTGCCTGCCAAGCTCGGTATTGCGATTTTTATCCCGCAAATCCTCTGTATCTGATGGTTCGAGGTAAGATGTATGGCATAACGCTGCCATCCACCAGGCAACCGACAGGTCGAAGACTGGAGTAGTGAAGTTTCGTTCCGGTAGTGGATCAAAATCAAACAACAGATCAGAGTTCTGCGGGCTGAGTAATGCGCTCCAACTAGCATCAAATTTAGTCATGCTATTTTCTTATTGGCCCACAATGACCAGGTTCTTAGCAACAGAAAAACTAATAGAATCAAATAAGTAACGCAAATGAAGAAGGGCAGTCCATGCAGCCCAAAAATTTGCATCGATAACCCACCACCAACCGATCCAACCAGCGCGCCTATTCCCCACATGACGGCGAAAGCGGATGATCCAGTAACCAGTTCCTGTCCTCTGAATCGGTCGCCAAGGGCAGCCAGAGATACGGAATAAATGCCATAGCCGAATGTGCCAGCTAAAATTAACACCGGCCACATCAAGGGTTTACCTATTACCCAGGGCAGCATCGCCATAAAAACAGCAGTCAATCCGGCGCAGCAACCGAGGATCAAACGCTTGGGGTATTTGTCGGCCAACCAGCCAATGGGGAACTGAAAAATCACGTTACCTACGATCAGCGCGGTCAGGGCATTTGCCGCGGTGGGAAGGTCTAGCCCACTTTGAAGTCCATATATAGGGAGTAATGAAAGTACCGCAGCGTCATAGATACCGAATATGACTACGGCGAGTAGCAAAGTCGGCGCCTTGGGCATAAAAGACATGATGCTGGATGCGGCAGTCTCCTCCGCAGCCGGCGACTTGGATTCATCGATATAAAACAAAGGCACAACACCCGCCAGTACAACGATAAAACCAATAATGAAAGGTGCCCAGCCATGAATGCCAATCCAGCCGATCAGGGCAGGGCCCGCCCCAAAACTGGCGGCCAGAATGCTGCCATAGATTGCTACAATGCGACCGCGATGCTGATCGCTGGAAAATTGCACAATCCACGCCTCACTTAACACAAACAATGTTGAAATCGACATGCCCTGAAGCAGACGAAGAATAAACCAGGCTTCCAGACTGTCGAATATCTTGTAACCCAAAACCAGAAATGCGGTGATCAGTGCGGCTAATATGGCCACAATTCGAGAACCGTAGCGTTGCGAAATAATCGGTATAACGCCTGAGAATAGCAAGATCCCGATGGGCATCATGGCGGCATTGATGCCGATCATATTCGTCGATATGCCGCGATCCTCAAGCAATAGGGACAACAGTGGATAAGTAGTGCCAAAGGCGAAACCGAATACGGTTATAGCAGCACAGGCTGCAATCAGGTTGCGCCAATTAGATTCGGTGTGATTATTCATATTGCCTTATTGTGCCGAATTGATAATGCTTAGTCTGTAGCTATTTCTGGAAGAATTATCGGCTTGAGATGTAATATAGGCTTTAAAATTATTAAACATCATGCCGAACTGATTACCCGAGTACGAAATAGCATGGGTATAGGCGAAATTACTCAATTTATTTGGGCTTATGCATTTCGGACAGAATTATGAACATCGTTCCTTGAGAGGGACAGAATTTGTCAGATATTACAGAGTGGCTTTCTGAGCTGGGATTGGAAAAATATAATTCAGCCTTTAACGAGGCTGAGATCGCTTTTAGCGATCTACCTTATCTAACTGACGAGGACTTGAAGGAAGTTGGATTGCCCGTGGGCCCTCGGCGTCGAGTTAAAGAGGCGATAAAAGATCTGCGTAGTTCTGCATCTCCTGTTGCCGAATCTGCCAACTCTGAATCTGTAACGCCGGAACCTGCCGAAATCGCTTCTGTACCGGTAGAAACCAGTTCTCCGAATTCTGATGCAGAAAGACGTCATCTGACGGTGATGTTTATCGATCTAGTTGGCTCAACCGAGATGGCCGGCAGAATCGACGTCGAAGATATGCGCAATATTATTACCAGTTATCAGAATGCTGTAGCCGGAGTGGTCACCCGATATGCCGGCTTTGTCGCCAAATTTATGGGCGATGGGGTGTTGTGCTATTTCGGCTGGCCCAGAGCTAGTGAGGATGATGCTGAACGCGCAGTGCATGCTGGGTTAGACATTATTGCAAGCGTGAAAATTCTATCAGAGCCCGGAGGAACGCCACTTGCAACACGAATTGGCATAGCGACCGGAGTTGTGATTGTCGGCGATTTGATTGGCAGTGGTGCGACACAAGAGGCCGCTGTAGTTGGAGAGACGCCTAATCTTGCTGCCCGCCTACAGGGAATTGCCAAACCGAATCAATTAGTGCTGCCTAAGAAGACCAGGAGTCTTCTTGGCAACTCTTTTGAGCTTGAATCAGTAGGCCTGCATACCTTGAAGGGGATTTCTGAACCGGTAAAGGCCTACTCTGTAGTGGGTGAAGCCAGAATGGAGAGCCGCTTTGCGGCGCGCCAGACCGGTAGCCTCACTCCCATTGTGGGCAGGGATCAGGAATTAGGATTGATGCGTCAGTGCTGGGTTCGGACAAAGGCCAGTTCGGGACAGATGGTCCTGGTCAGCGGGGAAGCGGGTATTGGTAAATCACGCATTACCAGGGCCTTGATCGATGAGATCTCCCAGGATAAGCATATCCGCATGACCTACCAATGTTCACCCTATCACACCGATAGTGCGTTCTATCCGGTTATCCAGCAGTTGAATTATGCCGCTGGGATTCAGGCTAATGATAGCTATAAAGATCGTCTGGAAAAGCTGGAGCGGGTAGCCGGAATCAATGTAGCAAACTCTGCACTGATCGCTACTTTGCTCGGTATTGATTTCGGCGAGCGCTATCCTGCCTTAAACCTGAGTCCGGCTCTTGTTAGGATTCGTACAATGCAGGCATTGATCAAAATACTTGTGCTGCAGGCTCAGGAAAAACCTCTGCTTGCAGTGTTTGAAGATCTGCACTGGATCGACCCGACCACCCTTGAACTTCTAGAGCTTGCGCTCGACTCGATCCCCAACCAGAAGATATTTATCCTGGCGACTGCAAGGCCAAGCTTTGAGCATGGCTTTGGTGGGCATCCCCTGGTGACACGGTTTGCCCTGAATCGCTTAGGCGGTGAACAAATTTCCTCGATTGTGAACAAGCTGACCGGCGGCAAGCCCTTGCCTGACGAGGTACTGCAGATAATTGCTACTCGTACCGACGGTGTGCCGCTGTTTATAGAAGAGTTGACCAAGACGATTATCGAAACTGAGGTGTTAAAGGAGCAAGATGATCGATTTGTCCTCGCGGGTTCGTTGGATACGTTGGCAATTCCCAGTACCTTGCATGACAGTCTGATGGCCCGACTAGATCGGCTACAGCCGATAAAAGAGGTGGCGCAAATGGCCGCGTGTATCGGACGCGAATTTGACCATCGGCTACTGGAAAATATCTCACCACTGCCTGAAAAAGAGCTTGGCGCAGCACTGGAAGGTTTGATCAAGTCTGAATTGATTTATAGACGCGGACTGCCACCAGAGGCAAGTTATCTGTTCAAACACGCGCTGGTGCGGGATGCAGCCTATGAGAGCCTGCTGAAGGAGCGGCGCCGAGAGATTCATGTCAGTATTTTATCGGCCCTGGAGGCCGAAGCGGATGTTATTCCGGAAGTGCTTGCTGTGCATGCCGAAGCAGCGGGTCTAATTGATCGAGCCATAGATCTATGGGAGGTGGCAAGCAAGGCTGCTCTAGCGCGACCCGCCTATTATGAGGCAATCTCTCACCTGGAGCACGCCATAGCATTGATAACGCCAAGACTAGAAATTGGCAAACGAGAAGATCTGGAGCGTGCACTAAGCCTGCAAGTTCCCCTTGGCTTTACTTCACTTTCAAGCAGAGGCTACGGAGCTGACGAAACCAAGTCCGCTTTTGAATATGCATTATTATTGGCCGATCGAATTGGAGAGACGCCGCTTCGTTATTCCGTACTTTATGGTCTTTGGGCTGGTATGTATGTCCGTGCTGAGCATGCTGGCGCTTTGCTGCAGGCCAGAGCTATTAGTCAATTAGTTGAGAACTCAACCGAGTCCGCACCAATCCTGGTGGCGAATCGATTAGTTGGCGTCGGACTATGTTTTCAAGGGAGTTTTGCAGAGGCTAAATTATCCCTTGATTGTGCTAAATCCTACTATGATCCAGTGAAACATAAGGGTCTGGAGGCGCGATTTGGCCAGGATCTCGGTGTTACGGTCTATATATATTCGGCAATTAATTCTTATTTGCTGGGCTACACGCAACAAGCTGAGAAAGATATTCTAGTTGTGGAGTGCATTGCATTGGCAACGGGTCACGCAAATACGATTGCGTATATGCATATGCACTGTGCGTTATATGCTTTGATAGCAGACCAGGATTCGGCACGCGAGCGACACGCCAGTGCGTTGAGTGTTCTCGCTGCAGAGCACCATATGGATCTATTTCAGGACTATGCCGCAATTCTGCAATCTCTTGTCGCAGCAGGAGCTGGAGATCCAACTGGAATTGAGGCTTACATTGAGGCGGACAACCATTTTGTATCAACAAAATCCCAGGTTTATACCCCGCTAACCAGGGTTGCGGCAGGTTGGCTAGCACTTTCTTTGGGGCTTGGAGATCGGGCACGTGAACTCGCCTCAATGGCCGAGACCATGATGGATGAAACTGGCGATAAACTTGTATTGTCGGACCTTTTTCGTCTGCAAGGTGCGTTGGCGCTTGAAGCGGGCGACCAACATAGTGCAGAGTCACATCTGCAGAGGGCAATAGAGGTAGCCCAGGAGCAGGGCAGCAAGATGTGGCAATTACGCGGGGCGATTGATCTTGCCCGCCTCCAGCATGAAGCGGGTCGCACTACAGAGGCAGTGTTGGTTCTCAAGCCGATAGTTGAAATAATCGCAGATGGAGACTGCGCTAATGACCACGTTACTGCGAAAGCGCTGCTTGTAGAATTCGCTAAATAATTCCCAGGCTCAAAAAATGCATCTAAGCTCTAATCACTTGGGTATCTTTTTCAAGATGCCTCTGAAGTAAATCGATACGATCATTTCCCCAGTACAGTTTGTCTTCCAGAGTAAATGCTGGCAGACCAAATAAACCTTGCTGGACGGCATCATCCAGATTTTCTTCAAGCTTCTGCTTGAAATGGGAGTCACTGGTAGCGGCAATAAGTTGCTGATCGTCCAGTCCGCACAGATTAGCTATTTCAGCCAACCAGTCGAGATCGGTTATATCCTTCTGCTCAGACCAATATCCACGCAAAACGTACTGCACGAAAGCCTCTCCCAGACCTTGTTCTGCGGCATATAGTGCAGCGCGAAGAGCGCGGGAAGGACGCTTTGGATACTCCTTATGAGGATCAAAGGCAAGGCCTAGTTGCTCCGCCGTATCAAACTGATCCTGGGTGTACCACTCTACAAAGGCCTTATTCGCTTCGAGTGGACGTCGACCATCAACCCGGTCAATTAAGTTGGCCAGATGAACCGGCCGCCAGCGAATTGTGCAATCGTTAGCCCGGGCCAGTTCACCGATGCGATAACTGGCGAAGTAACACCAGGGACTGTGAAAGTCGAACCAGAAATCGATGCTTCGAGTTGTTGTTGATGCTTGCGGCTGACGAAAATTCCGCATAGGCACAATGGCGCGCTGATGTGTGCCCTGCATGACAATACGATCAGCCTGTTTGGCCCATAGCTCAAATGTCAGACGTTTACCCTCCTGCGCGATCAACTTTACATACACTGTCAGCGGTTGGTCGCAAACAGCAGGTGACTTATGGTCTACATCTACCTTGGTGCCTACTCCCACTTCATCCGCATCCAGGTAGGGTCGTACCAGATCACCAGCGGCCTGCTCAAAGTATAAAATCAGACGAATGGTTGCGATTACATCTACGCCATGGTTTCCTACTGCAGCCGCAGTATCTTGTTTGCCAGGGTGGAAAATTTGTGTGGCTTCTATGCCTGATTGAATTGATTTCAAGGGATGTCTTTTGGGTAGCGGGTTACACTAAAGGAGTGGTGTAATGATACCGTTTTATTATTTATTTTGTGGAGTGGGAATGGATCAGGTTAAACAGTACCCGCTGTTTGGGCGAATAAGTGAGTATGTCTTTTATCATGGGGAACAGTCACCCCAGCATGAGGCATTGGTCTTTCAGGACCAGCGTATTACTTATAAAGATTTCGCAGATCGCGTGAAGGCCATTAGCCAGGCGCTGATTGGCTCCGGTGTGCAGCGTGGTGATCGGATTGCCTTTCTGGGTTCTCCCAGACCGGAGTCTTTTCTGGTCATGATGGCTTGTGTGGATATTGGTGCTATCTGGATGGGAATGCATCCTCGCTATCAACTAGCTGAATTTTGTCATGTCACAGAGTTAGCTGAGCCTCGGGTGGTATTTGCTTTTGCTGAAATCGATGGCCGAATTTACGCATCTGAGTTGGAGCATCTGAAGGCTAAGTTTTCGTGTATTGAGCACGTAGTGCTGCTAGATGGAATGCAGGATTCTTATGGAGAGAGTTTCGATGAGTTTTTAGAATTGGGCCAGAACGTTCAGGATGAAGACTGGCAGAAGGCTCGTGATGGAGTCGTTACAGATGATTCTGCGGTGATAATTTTCACTTCAGGAACTACCGGTAAACCTAAAGGAGCAATGAACTCCCACTTTGGTCTTGTGCATTGTGCCCACATTGAACTGAGTCGCTGGCCTGACCCCGATATGCGCGTGCTACAAAATATGCCCATTAATCACATTGCGAATATTGGCATGATGTCCTGTTGTGCTTTGGTGGCTGGCGGAACCCTGGTTTATCAGGATCGCTTTGATGCCGGTGATCTTCTACAACTTATAGAAAAGGAACGAATTACATTTTGGCTGCAATCACCCATACAATTTCATCTGGTTAGTCAACATGAGGAATTCGATAACACGGACTTAAGTTCTGTTCGATATATGATATGGGGTGGCGGGCCGATGCCACAACATCTGGTTGAAAAGTTACACAAAAAGGATGCCATTCTAGCCACTGCTTACGGCATGACCGAGCTAACTGCCTATGCTTCCTATTCTGATCTGGATGCGGATGCTGAAACATTGTCGGATTCAATTGGTCGACCCGAGCCACGTTACAATCTGCGTTTAATGAGGATGGATGGATCTGTTGCAGAAGTTGGTGAAAGTGGCGAGATTCAGGCGCGCGGCCGTTGGCTAATGAATGGATATTTCAATCAGCCTGTGGCTACCCGTGAGGCTTATACCAAAGATGGCTGGTTCAAAACTGGCGATGTGGCAGAGCTTAGAGCTGACGGCAACTGGCGACTGGTTGGTCGCCTAAAGGAAATGTATAAATCAGGCGGCTTTAATATTTATCCGAGAGAAATTGAAATAGCCCTGGAATTGCATCCTGAAGTGGCTCTAACGGCAGTACTGGGTGTGAGTGACGATCTGTATGACGAAGTAGGCTATGCTTTCGTTGAACCGGTAGCGGGCAGCGCTGTAACAATTGAAGAGCTGGATCAATGGTGTCGGCAACAGTTGGCAAATTATAAGATTCCAAAAACTTTCGAATTGCTTAATGAGTTGCCCCGACTGCCCATAGGTAAAATCGACAAACAGCTGTTGCGCAAACGATTATCAAGCTAAAAACCCTGCCTACAGTACGAATGCCAACACAATGGGTAGATAGATCAATGCACCTAGATGGGTGACAAGAATCAAACCGGATATTTCCGAGCTATCCATTTTGTGTCGGTAGGCCAACAGGTAATTAAATACAGCTACTGGCACAATAGTCTCGATGATTAAAACTCCCCGCACGACGCCTTCAAGTTCAAACCACTCGGCGACACCGAAGCCGATGGCAATGGCAATAAGTGTTCTTATTAGTGACCAGACCAGATTGCTGTTGAGATTAGTTGCCCGCATGCCGGCGATTGCCACGCCTAGTGTAATGAGCATTAGTGGCACTACAATTTGACCGACTAGTTGTGTGGTATCCAGTAAAATTTGATGAACCGGAATTTCCAATCCACGCACCGTCAGGGCTGCCACTATGGAGTAGATAGTGGGTGACTTAAGTATGCGCCAGATATCCAGCCGACCAGCGTAAATAGCCTCACCGATAGTAAAAAGAAATACAGATTGAATGGCGAAGAAGGTTATTGCATAGATTAAGCCGGTCTCGCCGAATGCCAACAAACACAGAGGTAGTCCAAGATTGCCGGTGTTGCCGACCGTGAAAGCCACTGCCAAACGCAGATCCTTGCCCGAGACTTTCATCAGAATGAAAACAACGATGAGAAACAAGATATGCACGCAAACTGCCGCGTAGCCGATAGTCCACAGAGTTTCTGAATCGACTGTTGCTGTAACCAGTGTGAAAAAAATCAACGCCGGTAAAGAAATGTTCAGTACTAGCGTGGTTACGAAGTCACGAGGAAATTCTCGCCCGGAGCGTTGCCAGAAAACACCAATGGAGGCAAGTAAAATACTGGGCAACATGATGCCCAGTATTTGCAGGGAGAGATCTAGCATTTAACGGTGGTAAATAAATTGTGCGGGATTTGAAAATTATGTCGGCGTTATCTACGAAGAATGGATTTTCTTAAGTCGTATAGCCTAACGGTTTAAATAACCATTTATATAGAAGGCTTGGTTTCCTGCCAGCTTGCCAACATGGCATGAGCACTGCCCGCAGCTTGATCCATTTGCGCTTGATGATCGTCGCGTTTGGCAGTCAACTCCACAACATAACCGTTGGGATCACGAAAATAAATGGAATCCATCACAACGTGATCAGAAATGCCGCGGATTTCCATACCCAATTGCTTGCCTTTGTCGAACATGCGGTTTAAATCTACATCAGATACTTCAAGGGCAATGTGTAAATCGAAGTCATCCTGCCTTTTGAAATCAAACGGATTTTCGGGGGCCTCAAAAAATGCCAGAAATGAACCATCTTCCATCTCGTAAAACGAGTGCAACACACTGGTTTTACGCCCTGTCTTTGTTTCACTTATTTCGAAAGCATTAGCCAGGGGCATCTCTAGAAAATCTTCATAAAAGGCGCGGGTTTCTTCGGAATCCCGGCATCTGTATGCCGCATGGTGCAAACCTTTTAACATTGTTGTTCTCCACAATTAGTTGGATATTGATTTATACCACAATCATGGTTGCTCAGACTCTATAATTGATTGGTCCAATAATATGGCGACATGTACAGCCTTGCGTTGAACTGTGTCCTGAATTTGATGACGGCAAGAAGTTCCGTCTGCAATTATCAGTGTGTCAGGGGCAGATTTTCTGATGGCAGGCAATAAGCTGGCTTCGGCCATTTTGAGAGATATTTTGTAGGTATCTGCCTTATATCCAAATGCCCCTGCCATGCCACAACAGGAACTTTCGATTCGCTCTATGTCGAGTCCAGGAATCCAACTCAAAACTGTTTCGACACTGCCCATCTGATCAAACGCCTTCTGATGACAATGACCGTGTAGCAATGCTGTTTTTTTTATGGAGTGCAATTTGAGTTCGGGCTTTTCTCTAGCCAGGAAGTCCTCAAAAAGGAAAGTCTGCCTAGCTAGTTTATCTGCGCGTGGGTCGTTTACAAGAGCTGGCATTTCATCTCGTAAAGAAAGCAGACAGCTGGGTTCGAGACCGACAATTGGTGTTTCAGAGTCAAGGTAAGGCTGCAAGGCATCTAGTAGTCTGTTGGCTTCCTCACGGGCCTTGTCTGCTTGACCACAGGACAGAAATGTTCTGCCGCAACATAGGGGCCGATCGTTCGGTGCGACGGGTAAATCGTGTACCGAGTATCCCGCATGCTGTAGTACCCGTTTCGCTGCATGAAGATTCTCAGGCTCGAACCATGTGTTAAAAGTATCAGCAAACAAAACAACCGGTGACTCGCTATTGGGTTCGACAGACGGCGATGATTTGTAGAAATCCTTGCGCCAAACCGGTAGTTTTCTTTCTCTACTAATGCCAGTAAACGACTCGGCTAATCGGGCCAGCCCCGGAACTCTGTCTCGCAAATTCATCAGTCCAGCAAAACGGGCAGCCCAGGGGGCATAGCGCGGCAGGTCGGACACCAGTCGGTCACGAAGGCGACTACCATGACTGCGAAAACGAGCCGAATCTACTTCTATTTTCATGCGTGCCATATCGATGCCAGTGGGGCATTCCCGTTTGCAGGCCTTACATCCCACGCATAACTGCATAGCTTCCTGCATGGCTTCGGATTGCATCGCCTGTTCACCCAGTTGGCCCGATAGTGCCAGTCTCAGACTGTTCGCACGACCTCTGGTTAGATGTTTCTCCTCTCTGGTCACCCGAAACGAAGGGCACATGGAACCGCCCGCCAGTTTGCGACAGGCGCCGTTGTTATTGCACATCTCAACCGCGCCCTGAAATCCTCCTCCAGCGCCAGTCCAACCTTTCCAGTCGAGCTCCGTCTTGATTTCTTTAACCTGGTAGTTTGGTGGATAACGAAACAGTTTGGCATCATCCATTTTCGGTGCATTAACAATTTTGCCTGGATTTAAAATGCCAGTGGGATCAAATAGCTGTTTAATCTCGGCAAAATTTTCAGTCATGCGTTTACCGAACATTTTTTCATGGAATTCCGATCGACATAATCCATCGCCATGTTCGCCGGAATGGGAACCCTTGTATTCCAGAACCATATTGAATGCTTCTTCAGCGATGGCACGCATGGCCTTGATGTCCTCATTCAGACGCAGATTCAAAACCGGTCGCACATGTAGACAGCCCACTGAGGCGTGGGCATACCAGGTGCCGGTGGTGTTGTGCTTGTGGAATATGTCGGTCAGACGTGAGGTGTACTCCGCCAGATCTTTCAACTCGACGGCGCAATCCTCAACGAAGGATATAGGCTTTCGGTCTTCTTTCATCGACATCATGATATTCAGCCCGGCCTTTCTCACCTCGAATACTGCGGACTGAAATGCCGGTTCTATCGCTTCCACCACGCCGCCTCGACTAGCAACCGGATTATCCCAGTCAAATCCAAGATCCCCCATCAGCTGATGAAGCTGATCCAGCCTGCGATAGTTTTCGTCAGCATCGTCTTCGGAAAACTCAACCAGTAAAATGGCCTCTGGTTCACCCCTGACGAATTGCTCGACGGTGCCACGGAACATATCGATATCCCGGGACAACTCGATCATCGTGCGATCAATTAATTCGACGGCTACCGGGTCAAGTGTTACCAGGTATTGAGCAGAATCCATAGCAGCATGGAAACTTGGAAAGTGACAAACACCGAGTAATTTATGCTGTGGAAGTGGTGCAAGCTTTAACTCTATGGTTTCGAACAGTGCCAGCGTACCTTCTGAACCCACTAATAGGTGGGAAAGATTTAATTTTGAAGCATCGCCTGTCAAGGCGTCGATGTTATAGCCACCGACTCTGCGCATAACCTTTGGAAATCTATCGGATATCTCTTTCTCCTCGCGGATGCCGAGGTTACGTAGATCCTTGCAGAGTTTGGGAAGTTGATGACTCGATTCATCATAGTCAGAAAATCGTTGCCGTTCGCCATTGGCCAATAAGGCATTTATAGCCAGCACATTATCTCTCATCAACCCATAACGAATGGATCTGCTGCCACAGGAATTATTAGCGGTCATGCCACCAATGGTGGCTCTCGAAGCGGTGGACACATCCACCGGATACCATAGCCCGTGGGGTTTCAGTAGACGGTTTAGCTCATCCAGAACAATGCCGGGTTGTACGATACACGTCTGTTGCCCGACATCCAGGTCCAGTAGTCGATTCATGTGTCGGCTATGGTCAATAACGATGGCTTCATTAACCGTTTGACCGCATTGAGAAGTGCCACCACCCCGCGCCAGCAGGGGCAATTGCTGATCGCGGGAATAGTCCAGTATTGTTGCAACATCTGCATTGTTTGCAGGAATTGCTACCGCATGGGGCATCATCTGATAAATAGATGCATCCGTTGCATAGCGTCCTCGACTAAAAGGGTCTGTTAGTAACTTCCCCCTCAGTTTTGGGCTCAGTTCGGATTGAATTTTGGATTGCAGATTATGAGACATACTTGATTGACAGGTGTGGCAAGACGCTATTGAATGGTACGTATTCCGCTCGCTACAGGCAAACTCCTTAAACTACAGACTTCTATGATTATAAAAACTGGTGTCAATGTTAGCTAACCTAATCGATTCTCAGCCAAGGGAATATCCCTGGCTGGTCTCACTAATCCGTCGAACTGCCCAGGGAAGTTCTGTTGCACCGCCGAAATGTAGCATTCAGGAATTGCAAGACTGGATGATTCAGGATGCTATCAAGCTAAGTGATCTTTTGATTCTGGTGGAACAATGGGTCTGGCGACTACTTGCTGCGGATTTTCCGATTGAACGATTTACTTTGCATGTTGGAACCCTGCATCCCCAATTAACCGGATTTTACTGGTTATGGAACAAGTCCGATGGAATAGTGGATGAGTTACAGGTGAGTCAAGCAGGTTTGGATACTGATCGTTATAGGCGAAGCCCCCTTGCCGTTACTATTGAAGGCGGTGAGTTTTTTCGAGCAAGAACCGACGATCCAGAAATGCTCCAGCGTTACCCTTTGATGCAAGACCTTGCCGCTGAAGGTATTACTGATTACTGTATTTTTCCTCTTGGCTCCGGTGGAGCATATTATAATGCTGTCAGTTTATCGACCCGTATTACAGATGGTTTTTCTGATCAGAATTTGAGCCAGGTTAAATATTTGCTGGCTGTATTTGGTTTGCATGTTGAGAGACACATAGCCTGGCGGGTGGCGGAAAATGTAACACAAACATACCTTGGCAAAGTTGCCGCTGACCGGGTTCTGAGCGGCACAATTTTACGTGGAGCAGGTGAGTCGATACGGGCGGTTATCTGGATGTCGGATTTGCGCGGATTTACTCGACTAGTCGATGAATTACAAAGCGAAGAGGTGTTGGTAATTCTAAATGAGTATTTTGAGCGGGTAGCCGGCGCAGTTATTGATCATGGCGGAGAAGTACTTAAATTTATGGGTGATGGATTATTGGCTGTATTTCCAGTGGAAAACTTTGATAATGCCGAAGCTGCTGCCGCAACAGCTGTTCAGGCGGCCCGGCAAGCTATGCAAGCAATTGAAGAATACCGCTGGGATTCTGCAGCAGATGCTGAGGACAGAAAGTTGGATGTGTCGCTTAAATCTGGTATTGGCTTACATCTTGGCGAAGTGTTCTTTGGTAATGTCGGTGCCCCGGAACGGCTGGATTTTACCGTGATTGGTCGGGCGATCAATGAGGCCAGTCGCGTTGAGTCTCTAACCAAGGAGTTGGGTTGCAGTGTGTTGATTACCGAACCCGTTGCAAAATTGCTGAAAGTTCCATTAAAAAGTATGGGGGAATTCAGCCTTCGCGGAATCAGTGCCGCAATTACCCTGTTCGCCTTTGAAGATTAATTGCTAATTACCGAACTGAATTCCTGAAAATCCCAAAGCGTGGGATAATGTCTGCGAAACTTGTGCTGGCCAATATGTGGTTGGGACATTCCACTTAATTCCTATAGATGTTATGAGCAATAATTCGTCAGCCCCAGGCCGCCGCGCTGGTCGTCATTTCTTACAGATACCCGGCCCGTCACATGTGCCAGATCGCATTCTTCGCGCGATGGACTATCCTACGGTGGATCATCGTGGGCCAGATTTCGCCGACCTTGGGCTACGTGCTCTCACCGGTATGCAATCGATTTTTAAAACTTCTAATCCAGTCATCATTTACCCCGCCTCGGGCACCGGTGCCTGGGAAGCCGCTCTGGTAAATACGATTGCGCCGGGTGAAAAGGTATTGATGATTGAAACCGGGCAATTCGCTAGTCTGTGGCGAACTTTGGCGGAAAGATTGAGTATCAAAGCTGAAGTAGTAGAGACCGACTGGCGAAGAGCGGTGGACCCAGTTCTGGTTGGTAGTTTGCTTGAACAGGATAAACAACATGAGATCAAAGCTTTGTGTGTGGTACACAACGAGACATCTACCGGAGCAACCAGTAGAATTTCAGAAATTCGTCAGGCTATGGATGACGCGGGACACCCCGCGCTATTGATGGTTGATACCATTTCCGGTTTAGCCTGTAGCGATTTCAGATTTGATGAATGGCGGGTTGATGTGGCCATTTCAGGTTCGCAAAAGGGTTTGATGTTGCCGCCGGGGCTGTCATTCAATGCCATTAGTGATAAAGCATTGACTATTTCAAAGCAGTCCGGCAGTAGCAGATCTTACTGGTCCTGGGATGAAATGCTTAAACCTAATAAAACCGGCTATTTTCCCTACACACCTGCCACCAATTTACTATATGGATTGGTCGAAGCTATTGATATGTTGCATGAGGAAGGGCTGCATAATGTATTTAGTCGTCACAATCGTCACTCCATGGCCAGTCGCAGCGCAGTTCAGCACTGGGGCCTGGAAGTTCAGTGTATGGAACCGCTAGATTTTTCGCCGGTATTGACTGCGGTACGATTGCCCAATGCTCATGATGCTGATGCCTTTCGAGCGGGCGTGCTGGATGCTTTCGACATGTCCTTAGGGAATGGTCTGGGCAAAATTGCTGGAAAGGTGTTTCGAATCGGTCACCTGGGAGATTTCAACGATCTGATGTTGATAGCGACTCTGGGTGGTGTGGAGATGGGGCTTGGGCTTGCCGGTATTCCGCATCAAAGTGGTGGTGTGGCAGTCGCTATGGAGTTTCTTCAGGCACAAGCCAGAAAGAAATCTATGGATCAACCTGCTCAGCAAGCTGTAGCCTGAAATTTGCGATAAGATTGATATGACTAATCCGGAAGTATTATTAACTCAGCAGGGTGATATCGCCACACTGGTCTTTAATCGTCCCGAGGCACGTAATGCGTTGACCTTCGCGATGTACCAAAGGCTGGCAGAAATCTGTACTGATCCTCCAACCGGCTGCAAAGCTATTGTTGTGAGTGGAACTGGTGATCGTGCCTTTGCCGCAGGTACTGATATCGCGCAGTTTCGCGAATTTAACTCAGAACAGCATGCTATTGATTACGAGGCGACTATGGATGAGGTGCTGAGTGCGGTGGAACGTTGCCCGATACCGACCATTGCAGCTATCAGCGGTGCCTGTACTGGTGGTGGTGCAGTAATAGCCAGCGCCTGTGATATTCGTATCGCCTCATCAACGCTACGATTTGGTTTCCCCATTGCTCGAACTTTGGGTAACTGTCTTTCCGCAGCAAACATCGCACGACTGAATGCTTTACTTGGTGCTGGTAGAGTGAGAGAAATAATTTTTACCAGCCGTTTAATCCATGCTGAAGAAGCAAAGCAAATTGGTTTAATCAGTGAGCTACTGGAAGATTATACAGTTCTTATGGGGCGCGCTTCTGAGTTGGCTCGTCTGGTGGCAGATAATGCACCATTAACGCTTCAGGCAACTAAAGAGATTCAACGGCGTTTGAATCAGGCAAATGTTGAGGATCGCGACTGGATTGTGAAATGTTATACCAGTGAGGATTTTCATGAAGGCCTGGAAGCCTTTCTGGCGAAACGAAAACCAGAGTGGAAAGGTAAGTAATGATTGGGCCTCTGGAAGGTTGCCGAGTGATTGAGATGGCCCATATTATGGCTGGCCCCATTGCGGGAATGATGTTGGCTGATATGGGTGCAGATGTCATTAAAATTGAGAAACCAGATGGCGATGATACCAGGCGCATGGTGCCACCTACAATAGAATCTGAAAGCGCTGCGTTTATGATGTTGAATCGTAACAAGCGGGGTATAGTCCTCGATCTAAAGCAAAGCGAAGCCCGTAAGGTGGCGTTAAAGTTACTCAGCAAAGCTGATGTGGTGGTGGAGAACTACCGTCGCGGAACCATGGAAAAGCTTGGTCTTGGCTATGAGACGTTAAAAGAAATCAATCCCGCTATTGTGTACTGTGAAGTTTCAGGGTTCGGTAGAACTGGTCCCTATAAAGACCGCGGTGGATTTGATCTGATTACCCAGGGCATGTCCGGGCTAATGTCTGTAACAGGTGAAAGCTCAGATCGACCACCGGTAAAAGTGGGTGCTCCGGTAACAGATATTACTGCCGGAATTCTTGCGGCGATGGGTATCTCTGCTGCCTGGGCCCATCGACTGCAAACCGGTAAGGGTCAGAAAGTCGACACGTCACTATTCGAAGCGGGGATAACCCAAACTTACTGGCAATCAGCTATTGCCATGGCAACCGGTGAATCGCCTGGTGCTTTGGGTTCTGCTCATCCTTTGAATGCACCGTATCAGGCTTTTAAAACAGCTGATGGCTGGATTAACATCGGGGCTGCAAATCAGGCAAACTGGGAGCGTATGCTTACGATTATTGACAGACCTGAGCTTCAAGAAGATAGTCGGTTTAAGAACAATGCTGCTCGCATGAGTCATCTTGAGCAATTAGTTGAGATTCTGAATCAGGTTTTTGTACAAGGTTCTAGTGAGGCCTGGTTGGAACGATTTGAACAGGCGGGTGTGCCAGCAGGTCCGATTCTATCGGTTGGAGAAATGCATGCCAATGAACAAACTTTAGCCAGAGAGATGGTAATAGAGACTGAGCATCCTGTGGCGGGAATGACGCAATCTATAGGTATGCCGGTAAAATTTTCAGAAACTCCAGGAGGATCAAGTCGTCCGGCTCCCTTGCTTGGTCAGCATAGTAAGGAAGTCTTGATGGGAGCTGGTTATTCCGAATTAGAAATCACGAATTTAGTGGAGAATGGTGATGTTATCCAGGCCTGAACTAAGCGAACTACCTGATCAATTAGATATCCCGGCGGCCTGGCGAGGTGAAGATCTGGCGAGGCAACCCCAGCTCTGGTCCAGCGAACTAACGCCAGAGGAAATTCAGGAGCTTGAAAGCGCTGCTAGCGGATTTCTCTCTAGTGGAAAACCCGTTGGTGAAATTAAAAAAGCTGATTTTCCTCTACAAAAATTTGGCCAACGACTGGTCGAACTTCGTGACACCTTTCGGTTTGGTCTCGGTTTTACACTGCTACGTGGATTGCCAGTAGAACGCTATGATATGGAAACGCTAGTGGTGATGTATTGTGGCATTGGCGTCCATTTGGGATCCTTGCGATCGCAAAATGGACGGGGCCATATTCTTGGTCATGTAAAAGACGTCGGCATGAGTTTATCTGACCCCAGTGTGCGTATTTATCAGACCAATGAACGCCAGTCTTTTCATACCGACACCACTGACGTGGTGGGATTACTTTGTTTGAAAGCGGCACGTTCCGGTGGCTTATCCATGCTAGTTTCTACGGCGACGCTTTATAACGAAATGCGCAGCCAAAGACCTGATCTTTTACCCGTGCTTTTTGAACTGGTTTCAACGGACCGCCGTGGCGAAATACCCGAAGGCCAAAGCCGACTATTCGAGATCCCTGTACTGAACTGGTACCAGGGTTATCTAACCGGCTTGTATCAGAGAACTTATATAACCTCAGCGTTACAGTATCCTGAAGCTCTACCAATGACTGACGAAAAGATTGAAGCATTAGATTTCTTTGATCAGCTGGCAAACGATAATCGATTCAATCTGAAGATGCCCCTCGAACCGGGGGATATGCAGTTTGTTTATAACCATACCATTTTGCATGATCGAACCCACTATGAAGATTGGCCAGACCCGGATCAACGACGGCATTTACTCAGGCTATGGGTATCACTTCCTGAAGATCGACCTTTGCCGCCGGCATTTACCCAACGCTATGGCAGTATAGAGCCGGGGAACCGAGGTGGAATCATAACAAAACATACTCGTTTAACTGTGCCATTAGCGCCTTGAGTCTTTATTTTGACTGCTGACCAAATTACTTTATTTGCTGTTCTCTTTGCAGTATTTGCCTTGCTTATCTGGGGCCGAATTCGCTATGACCTGGTAGCTTTCTCTGCGTTGGTCGCGGCGGTTGTGCTAGGTGTAGTTCCGGTGGATAACGCCTTCGATGGCTTTGGGCACCCAGCGACTATCGTGATTGCTTTGGTTCTTATCGTAAGCCGTGGCTTGAGTAATGCAGGTGTTGTTGATTTGATAGCTCGATGGGTAATGAAAGCCTCAACATCCTTGTTTCGACATATCAGCATAATGTCGACGGTAGCGGCACTACTTTCTGCGGTAATGAATAATGTTGCTGCTCTGGCATTGTTAATGCCGGTTGATATAAAGACGGCATCTAAGGCTGGTCGCAGTCCGGCGTTAACATTAATGCCGTTATCTTTCGCATCGATATTAGGTGGCATGATCACGTTGATTGGTACGCCGCCAAATATAATCATTGCAGCTTACCGTGAAGAAAGTCTGGGCGAAGCGTTCTCAATGTTCGATTTCGCGCCGGTCGGGCTAATGTGCGCCGCCGCAGGAATATTTTATGTAACCCTTATTGGTTGGCGTTTGTTACCGAAAGATCGAGGCAAATCCAATTCTACTGGTAAGCTGTTTGACCTGGCACATTATGTGGCAGAGGTTCGTGTTGTCGAAGAATCAAAAATAATCGGACAACAGGTCCGGCATCTGGATGAACTGTGTGACAGCCATAATATTAGTATTGCTGGCTTAATTAGAAATGGTCGACGTTTGCCTGGTGGTGCCAGGCGTATTGAATTACAAGCAGAAGATACGCTGATACTGGATGCAGATGCACATTCACTGGATGGTTTTGTTGCAGAGGCCAAACTTGATTATCAACCGGATGACCAGGTCGATGAAAAACTTGCTAGCGAAGATTTAGTTTTAATTGAGGCCGTAGTCCCAACAGATGCCCGCATAGTGGGACGCAGCGCTCGTTCCTTACAGCTTCTTAATCGTTACTCCGTTACCTTGATGGGCATATCCCGGCAAGGCAAACGTATTAGACAACAAATTCGTAGTCTGGAAATAAAAGCAGGCGATGTATTGCTCTTGATGGGTCCAGAAGAGAGATTGTCGGATATCGTGGAGTGGATAGGCGCATTACCACTAGCGGATCGGGAACTCGAGCTTATACAACATAAAAAGGCCGGGCTAGCCGTTGGCCTATTTAGCTTAGCTATTCTTGCAGCCAGCCTGGGGTGGTTATATCTGCCAATAGCATTAGCCTTAGTCTGTATCGCGTTTATCGGCTTTGGCATTATTCGTGGTTCACAAGTTTACCAATCCATTGAGTGGTCAGTGATCGTCCTGCTGGGCGCTATGATTCCGCTCGGTAGCGCATTGGAACAATCTGGTGGAACGGAGTTATTAGTCAACAGTATGGTTTCTGTCGCCGGTGGGTATGGTCCAGTTGCTGTACTGACAATTTTCATGATTGTAACCATGACCTTGTCTGATGTGCTGAACAACACAGCAACGACAATTATTGCTGCACCCATCGGCGTGGGTATTGCGAGCAGTCTGGGGGTTAATGCAGATCCCTTCCTAATGGCCACTGCTGTCGCCGCGTCTTGTGCATTTCTAACTCCCATAGGCCATAAGAACAACACATTGATTATGGGTCCCGGTGGATATCGTTTTGGTGACTACTGGCGTATGGGATTACCACTGGAAATATTGATCGTAGCAGTTGGTGTTCCATCAATATTGATGTTTTGGCCGCTATAGGTAAGGTGTTTACTACCTTGCCTTCTTTGTGAATGCTAGGAAATAAAACTCTCTATTCTCGCAATTAAGTCAGGGGGTACTGACACACCATTTTCTAGCGCTTCCTTTTGATTGTCCAACCTGCGGGCACCTGGTAAACGAGCACCGGGTTCACTTACGAAAGCCTCAAGCATGGATTCCAGTCGTTCACTAAAGTGATTGTTCTCACCACCGAACTGCCCTGGGTATACGCCAATAAAGAATTGCCCAACAGCAGGGTAGGTGCCTTCGTTGTTTTTAAACATGGGTGCGTTGAACGAGCAATTGGGACCGGCTAGCGCTCCTGCAAGAACATCGACCAACATGCCGAGTAAAGTTCCCTTGTAGCCACCAACGGGCGCCAGGGCGCCGCCATTTATTACTGCGGCTGCATCTTCTGTCATATTGCCGTCGGCATCATATCCCCAGCCTAAAGGAATCTTTTCGCCGGCAGCTGCTTTAGCCTTTATCGTTACAAGAGCAACTTGACTAGTAGCCATGTCAGCAATAATTGGCGAAGCGTTTTGTCGTGGCACTGAAAATGCCATGGGGTTAGTGCCAAAGAATGGGCTGGCACCAGGAGCTGGCGCAACGGCTGACGGTGAGTTGGCGAAACCAATGCCGATCAAACCCTGTTGAGCCATGCGATCTACAAACCAACCAACAACTCCAGCGGAATAGCTATTTGTTATTGAAAGCGCTGCTATACCCTGTTGCTTCACCAGGGCAAAGTAGTCGTTTTCGGCTTCAACAAATGCCGCATGGGCAAAACCGTTACCGGCGTTGGATTGAATGGCCGACGGAGATATTTGCAGATGAGAGGGCTCGGCATCGCCACGTAGCTTTTCGTTTTGAAGATGACCGCAATAGATGGGTAGATAATTCAGCCCGACTGCTCGAATGCCATCTTTCTCGGCATCAACTACAGATTGGGTTGCTATTTCCAGTTGGGCACCACTGGCGCCGCAGGATTGCAGGGCAGAACGAGTTATCTGCTCAACTTCATCAAGATTCAATATTCTATTATTGCTCATGGGTATTCTTAGGTGATTTAACTAGTGATAGCTTACCCCAATCCAGCCTCGCAGTAGAGTCGATTCGTCCCAGGGATTGCCGCTGTACAAATCCCAGATGTTATCAAATCCTGATAGCGGTAACCGGGCGGCACCGATGTGTAATTGAACCCGAAATGCGTCGGTTTCAATAATAGCGCCTTCGGATTGTTTGATGATCTTGTTTACCTTCGTTCCGAGTGGTAACTCGCTTAATGCTGCATGAGAGTTTTTGATCAAGTTCCAGGCAGGCTTTGGGTTAAATAAGCGGTCTAGTACTCCAACTCTGGGAAAATACCCACGATCGTTATCTGTCAAAGCATCGCAATAGATCTCTGCCCCACTAATTGCCCAACTATAGAATATCGCTTTGGTTATTCGCTGTTCACAGTAGTCATCGTTATGTAGCTGGCTGGCAGGGTTGTCGGGTGCCATGCGTAGATGCATAACGCTTTTGGTGGCATGTTTTGTATCAAAGACTTTAATCGCATCCAATAGCTCTATGATGTCGTCTTCCATGCTGGCACGAAAGCACCAACCGCCATTTAGGTTTTCTATAGATTCGGGAATTTGCGGTGTCTGTTGCTGGTGTAAGTCATTCAGGGTGAGCCCGTGATTTATTACGTGATAGTATTTTTTACCCGTAGCCAATATTTCATGTTTGGAGCGCAATGGGGAAATGCGTATGCCACATTTTCCGTCGATGAGTTTCTCTAGCGAGCTAATATTTAACTCATCTAGCCTGGCTAACGGCCAGATCATTTCCACATTGTCCAGTAGATCAACATGCTCAAGTAGTGAGGTGAAGTCTTTATTACTACCCACACCAAAATGGTAGCCATCGAAACTAAAGCCAAGCTTTATCATCACTTGGATACGCTGTCGGCGTTTGGCTATGGCCAAATCTTGCAACGGAATTCTTAACCTTTTTATGCCCATCTCCCACAGGGCAAGCAGACCATAATCATTGCGAACCCACTTCCGGTCAAATTCGTCCAGGCCACCGCTGGGCGGAATTTGCACCCGCTCCATCCAGTCCTGCCGGAGATCGAAACCAAAGTTCGGCGCCCGATTGGTTCGAGCATTAACTGACTTCAAAGTCCTTTTTTCTGCTACGGATTGACTGATGCCAATATCCGCATCAACTTCAGCACCAAAGCTTCGAACCATCTCGAAATCATGACGGTCAGGGTAAACGTGGACCAGAAAATAACCCAGCTTGGGTGCGTCATTACGCCCTAGTTCGTCTGCCGGACCCACTCTAAACATCTCGCTGTAGTCCTGACGTACGAATGAGGTTGCAGGCAACAGGTAGCATTGGCAGTCTTCAATCTGGTTGTACCAGAAGTGATGAACGTGTCCGGCAAAAAGTCCCTCAAACTCGTAACGACTAAGTATGTTGAGCATCCATGTGCGGGCTTCAGGAGCCAGGTTGTCGTAATGCTCGGACTCCTCCTCATTTTCCAGAAAAGGTGGGTAATGGGTTAACAGAAACAATCGTTTGCCTGCTAAGGATTCGCAGGTGCTCTCCAGCCATGACTTTTGTTCTGTTTCTTCTGCTAAACCCGAGCCCAGCAGTTGCGCATTGATGCCAATGAACTCGATGTCGTTATAAGTAACGTGAAAATGGTCATCACCAAAATGTTGTTGCCAGGCTTCGATAAAATCAGGTCGAATTGTTCCTGCTGGTCCCCAGTCGATTTTTTTGTCACCCACATCATGATTGCCAGGAATCATATGAAATGGATGACGCAGGTGATTCATCTGATCAAAGAACTGATTGGCAGAGTCGGTATAAAGCTCCCCCATAGATGGTACTGGATGCACAACATCGCCCAGGTGAAAAACTGCTGTAAGTTCTCTACTGTTCAAGTCATTGACGATATGACGTAAACGCCGATTAGCAAGCTTATTAACCTCGAAAGGAGAATTGCACTCCGCCTCATCCTGGTTAATATGCGAGTCGGTAATTACCGCAAAGCTGAACAGCGGTTTTGTTGAGTATGGTTCTGGCATAGTGTTATCCGCTTAGCGGTATGTTTTTCTTGCGACTTTTGATTAGAAAGAATACAGATAATATTGTCAGCGTCCAAAAGAACCAGCATATGCCGCTGCGAACCAGAATCGACAATCCACCATCTGAGAGGATCATTGCCTGACGAAAGTTATCCTCCAGAAGTGGGCCGAGAATAAAGGCAATCAAAAATGGGGGTGCGGGGAATTTAAGCACCAACATGGTGTATCCCACCAGACCCATCAGCACCATAATCAACACGTCGAACATGCTGTTGTTAATAGCAAAGCAGCCAAACAGACAAAATACCAATACCACAGGATAGAGAATTCGGTTCGGAACTTCCGCTATGCGACTAATGGCCTTTATAGAGAATTTGCCAATTATTAAAAGATAAACACTGCTAAGCATTATGCCGATAAACAGCGCGTAGATCATCGGCAGATTTTCCATGAACATGACAGGCCCTGGACGCAGTCCGTGAATCATGAAGGCACCCAGAATTACCGCGGTAATAACGTCTCCCGGTATACCCAAAGCCAGCAGTGGAATCATAGTGGCACCTGCGACACCGTTGTTGCCGGCTTCAGCTGCTGCCACACCTTCGAGTTCGCCCTTACCAAAATTCGCACTATTTTTCGACGTTCGTTTTGCTTCACTGTAGGAAAGAAACGCCGATGGTGCGCCGCCAATACCGGGTATGGCGCCGAGTACTACACCAATCAGACTGCCTCGTATGATTGATTTAAAGCAGCGTTTGAAATCCTGCATGCTGGCACCAGCGCCAGCCATATTGGTGGTTTCAATAAACACGCCCATACGCTGGGTAAAGTAATGAATAATTTCCGGTAACGCGAACAGACCAATTAAAACCGGTATAAAACTCAAGCCACCGAGCAAGTTCCAGTTGTCGAAAATAAATCGATTGGTGCCATACACCATATCGAGACCAATGGTGGCAACCAGCAACCCTAGGGCTGCGGAGATAACGCCCTTGATTAGATTGTCTCCTGAAACGCCAGCAATAATGGTGAGGGAAAATACTATTAGTGTAAAAAACTCCGGCGGACCAAATTTCAATGCAAAGGTTGCCAGAACACCGGCCAATAAAATCAAAGATAAGTTGGAAATGAAGTCTGCAACGCAGGAGGCATATAGAGCGATATCCAGTGCTTTACGGGCCTGACCCTTCTGCGATAAAGGGTATCCATCCAACACTGTGCAGGAGGCGGCTGGCGTGCCAGGTGCGTTAATCAGGATAGCAGTGATAGAGCCACCGTAAAGCCCACCTTTATAAATTCCCAGCAAAAGTAAAATGCCGGTGACCGGTTGCATGGTAAATGTGAAGGGCAGGGCCAGTGCTACTCCCATAGGCGTTGTCATGCCGGGAATGGCGCCGACAATGGCACCTACCAGTACACCAACAAACAATATAGCCACATTCTGAAAGGTCAAAAATAGGGAGAGGGCTTCCTGAAGATTTTCAAGCATGATAGTTACCTTATCCTCTGAGGCTTTCGAATATTCCCAAAGGAATGGGAATGCTGGCTATATGAACAAAGAAAAAGTACAACAACAACGGGATACTGATAGCGATGGCCGCAGCCAGAAGAAAACGGCGCTCGCCGGCAAACATCATTAAGCCGAAAATCATAACCATGCCAGGCAGTACCATGCCTAAATGGGGGATAAGGAAATAGAAGGTTAGCAACGAGCCAAAGGCCACTGAAAAACCTGGCGTACGGTCTCGCCAGCTGCGTGATTGGTTCTTGTCGCCCTCGCTATCCTCTTTCAACACTTCCGCGGGTTTTATAATTAACAGAACTCCCATGATGGCAATGATAGCAGCAATAATTTTTGGCCAGAATCGTGGCGCAAGGGCCATGTGTTTAATGTTCCCCGGTTCAACAACACCGACAGGTATCAAAATGAAGTACAGAACTAGCCCCAACGCCACTACGCCAATGCCCGTAAAACGTGATTGATTCAATTCGCATTCCTCCGCCCGGTAATAATTTGACTGGATACCTCACCCATAGTGAGGGACTGGAATATTGCGAGAGCACATGCTGCCTCGCGATTGGATATATTGGCAAATCGTAAACGACCAGTTACAAACTCTGCACCGAGAAGTTCGCTAGATCGGTTACGTATACCACCACAATAAATTTCACTTTCTATCAAAGGCCCAGACAACAAAAATATTTCCGGGTGGAGCAGGGCATTAATATTGGCAATGCACAGTGCCAAAGCCTCGCCAGCTTTGTTTAAAGCGGCGATCGCCTGATAGTCACCCTTGTCTGCATCCGATAAAACAGTGACGAGTTTAAATGCGGCTTCACTGCCTGACAAATGCTGGTGACTGTCAAGCTCATTCAATACTGCGCTGCCGCCGGTTAACGCATTGATTGGTTGTAAGTCATTACTATATTCGCCGGGAAGTAGCCACTGA
>JBLHGU010000021.1:0-46831 GCA_047615875.1 Parasphingorhabdus sp. | reverse complement strand
AACTCCAGTTCCTCCAATGCCTGTTTTACATTTTCATCATCCGGGTGTCCTTCTATATCTGCATAAAACTGGGTGGCGGTAAACTTTCCGCCCAATTGATAACTTTCAAGTTTAGTCATATTAACGTAGTTAGTGGCAAAACCTCCCATCGCCTTATAAAGTGCGGCTGGAAGATTACGCACGTTAAATATAAAAGTCGTTATTGTGCTAATTTCATTCGAGCTACGGTTTATCTCCATGGCACTCGCAGATAGAATGACGAACCGTGTGACATTGGAATCTGTATCTTCAACATTGCGTTCAAGTATCTCAAGCCCATAAAGATCTGCCGCGAGTTCAGGTGCTAGTGCGGCTTTGCTAGTATCCATTTCTTCAGCGATTTCTTTAGCAGCACCGGCCGTATCGCTGGCAACGATGCCTTGCCAGTCTCTTTTTCTGAGAATTTTTCTACATTGTCCCAAGGCATGAATATGGCTATGCACTGTCTTAATTTGGCCTGCAGATGACCCCGGAAGAACCATCAATTGAAAATGGATGGGCATGAAGTATTCGCCCACTATGTGAAGATTGGACTCCGGTAGTATGTGATGAATGTCCGCCACTCTTCCAGCAATCGTATTCTCAATGGGAATCATGCCGAGTTCAGCGGCGCCACTGGATACCGCGTTAAACGCATCTTCGAAAGTACGACAGGGCAGAGGATCCATTTCTGGATACATATCTCGGCAGGCCATATCTGAGTTGGCGCCAAACTCTCCTTGAAAGGCTATTTTTCCACGTTTACTATTCATTCTGGTCATTCGAGTTTTAGTTGTTTATACATAGAATTAGTCGCATCGAGCTTGCCGGAGTAGTAATTTAAAGTTGAGAAGGGCAATTGTTTCTAATGATGCTTAGTGGGCGACTATTCCACTATTGTCGTTTTTGGGAAAAACAGGAAAACAACCCCGGTGAATATAAGGAGACTGCCCAGCATATGATTCCAGTTGAAACTTTCTTTTAGAACAATATAGGAAAACAGCATGGCAATAACAATCGTGCCGCAGACAATGGTTGGTATGGCGATGTTAGCGGCCATAGGTTTCAACCCACCTAGTCCGCCGAAAAGATAAAGATAGCCAATTTCTGCAACACCTATGCATACTCCGCCAACGGTTGCCCATAAATAGGCTTTTGGAGCTAACGTGAATACATGTCCGCCTTTTGCTGCCAGAGCGCTAATAAAAATAACGGAAGTGGCCAGAGCCGCGACCTGTAAACAGATAGTTGCCAATATTGTCGTAGTGGCAATAGGTGGGACGTGTTCGCCTGATAGTTTTATAAAAATATTGTAGCCAGCATAAAACACTGTAACCAATATAAGCAGGACTGAGCTTGACACAATTCACCTCATTTTTGAGAGACTATTTCGATTCGATATATTGACGCGCAAGTGCTTGTAATCTTGCCGCGTCAAAGCTTGGGTCATGCCCGGCATGAACCTGGGTTACGGGTAATTTTAGCAGGCGCTCCATTGTCTGTAGATAGGTATCAATATCACTTTCGGGCAACTCATCGAGTAGTGGACCATCGTAAATAGCATCGCCTGAAAACAAAATACCAGTTTTTGCTTCCCATAAGCCAATACTGCCTGGAGAGTGACCTGGCAGATGTAACACCTCGAAACATCTATTGCCAAGATCGATAATATCCCCCTCATTGACGAGCCAGGTTGGATTGGCGCCGGTTTGTCGCCAACCTTCAATGTCGAAATTTTTATCCGGTAAGGCCGTAATTAGATACTCGCTGGTAATTCCATATCCGACAGATTCAAGATAGTTGAGGAATTTGTCCGGCATCTGATCTACTCGAAGTGAACTTGCGGCATCCAGAATAAATCTATCCGCCTCAGCCGGGTGGGCAGCTCTAACATCAAACTCATGGAAACAGCCCGTGTGATCAACATGCGAGTGGGTTGCTAACGCGATAGTTGTGTGCTCGAAAAGATTTTTCGCGGCGTTGCGCAAACCAATCACACCTAGCCCGGAATCCACTAGCAAGTCCTGCTTAGTGCCCCTGATATGCCAGATGTTGCATCTATACAGAGCAACTACATGGGGCTCCCAAAGCAGCGTAATATCTGCATCAATCTTTCTTGTTTCAAACCACTTGTTGGCAATTTCTAAACTCATAGGCTTAGTTTACTTTGTCATAGGGTGTAAATGTGGCTATCAACGGATAGAAAGAATCTTCCTTCCAGTCAATTGGGTAGTGCGTAGCACTAGTTAAGTTTGGCTTGCTGAAAAGCGAATGCTAGTTGAAGTAGCCTGAGATCTGAGTTTGGTGGTCCGATAATCTGAATTCCAATAGGTAACCCTTGTTGGGAGAAGCCTGCTGGAATGGCAATCGCGGGTAAGTTAAGTGAAGGCGTTAATTCAACAGGCTTCCAGTCTTCAGAAACTTCATCCTCGTTTATGCTTGCACTGTAGGGCAGTCCGCTCATTGTTGGCCAAACCATAAATTCGTAGTCATTAAAGAATGTTTGAATAATCTCCCAGCTATGAGCTTGAATTCTTCGCGCCTCAGCAATTGATTGTGCCGTTAACTTTCTGCCGGATTCAAGAAAACCACGCAATCTGGCACTGCTTCCTAGTCGTTCATCATCAATGAACTCTCCTAGCTCTGTTATAGCATTTAGCGCAACAATAATCTGGTGAGCGTGATGGTTATCAGAAATTTGTGGGCAGGCGTCATCAACCCTGCAACCGATGCTTCTAAAGATGCCAAGCTGCTTTTCCATTTCTGTGACAACTTCGGGATGTGTATTGGAACCGCAGGGGTTAGTGCTCCATGCAATTCGGCAGTTCGCGTGACCGATTTCCAGGGCAGCAGAGTAATCAATTCTGGCAGCTATTGCTGATAAGGGACAGCGCTTGTCTAACCCACTAAACACAGACATGAATAAAGCGATGTCTTCTACACACTTCGCCATTGGGCCAAATACGTGTAAAGGATCAAAGGGTATTTTGTCCTGTAGTTTTGGTACTTGCCCTGCTGTTGGTCTGAATCCCACCACACCACAAACTGAGGCCGGAGAGCGCAATGAACCACCCAGATCACTACCATCAGCCATGGGCACGAGATGTGCTGCCAGAGCCGCGGCGGCTCCGCCAGAACTGCCAGTAACGGTTTTATTGGTGTCGTTGGGATTGCGTGTCAGACCAAAGATAGCATTATTGGTCTGACAACCGGAGGCGAACTCCGGAGTATTTGATTTGCCAATTACAATAGCACCTGCGGCACGGGCACGGGCCACATGTATCGCGTCTGATGCCGGCACATTATTGGCATAGATTCTGGAACCATAGGTGGTCTTTAGTCCAGCGGTGGCTAGCGTATCTTTCACCGCATAGGGCAGGCCACATAGTCGGCCGACTGTGCCCCCGGATTTGATCTTTTTATCAATCGACTTTGCTTCTTCCAGACCACGTTCAAAGCAGGTGGTTACAAGAGCGTTGATAGCCGGGTTTTCTGCTTCAATTTGGCTGATATGTGTCTCAAAAACCTCTAGCGCAGAAATTTCTCCGTTAGAAATCGCTTGAGTCATTTGAGTTGCGGATAAGCTCAAAAGTTCATTTGGACTGTTCATATCGGACCTAAAGATTGGTATTTAGAAAATCAATGGGTGATCTTGCTACAGACTTTGGCAGACTACAAACTTCGGCGATGTTTTATAACCCGAGATAACCTCGCAGGCTGGATTGCTAAAGTGATGTAAAATCACTATAGCTCAAAAAAACAGCAATGCCAGAAACCAGTATTGCAAAAGATTCGAGGAGATCAAAATGCGCCATCCAAAAAACCTGCGAGAAATTATTGAGAATGGATTATGTGTTGGCTGTGGCTTGTGTGAATCCATAGCAGGCAAGAAACGCGTCGAGATGGGTTGGGTTGATCCTCCCGGACGATTACGTCCGCATATACATGAACCACTGGATGAAGCCACCGAACAGGCAATACTGGCTGCCTGCCCTGGTGTGATGTTAGACGAACCTCTTGATCCCGGACGGCATGGACCCGACGCCAGAGAAGATCCCTCATTCGGGCCCTATATTCGGGTTTGGAAAGGGCATGCCAGTGACCCGGAAGTTCATCATATGGCATCCTCCGGCGGGGCGTTGACTGCGCTGGGTATTTATATGATTGAAACTGGCAAAGTGGAGTTCATCTACCACGTTACTGCAGATGAAGCCCAACCGTTACGCACACGCAGCCATGTATCTGAAACCCGAGAGGATGTTCTGCACGGTGCGGGATCTCGATATGGTCCTGCATCGCCTTTGGATCGATTCGTGGAACAACTCGACAAGGGGCGGCCATTCGCGGTTATTGGCAAACCCTGCGATATTTCCGGTGTCCACAACATGCGCAAGCTCGACCCCAGAGTAAACGAGCTTGTAAAGTATACGATGGCATTTTCCTGCGGTACATTCGGCGACCTGCAATGTTCGCGCTGGATGTTGGATCGAGTCGGCTTCCCCGGTGGGCAAGATGGTGAAGAAAACCTGTCTCTGTTTCGCTATCGTGGATATGGCTGCCCGGGGCCGACCCGTGCGGTGGACAAGCAGGGCAAAATTTACGATGAAGACTATCTCAAGTTCTGGTACGGCTCTCATGGTTGGACACACCAGTTCCGTTGCAAGATCTGTGCTGACCCTACTGGCGAAGCAACGGACATTTCCGTAGCTGATGCCTGGCCAGGAGGTGGACCGGCGGAGGAGGAGTGGGGCGGTTACAGTGCCTTTATTAGTCGCACGACTCGTGGAGATACCTTGATGCAGGATGCTATTAGAGATGGGGCAGTGACGGTTGAGTCGCGTGAAATAGATTTTCTATATGACGTGCAACCTCATCAAGCTGTTAAGAAACAGGGTTTGAATGCACGACTTAAGGCCATTGAGGACAGCGGAGATGCGGGCCCGGTATTTCGCAATGTCCGACTCGACGAGGCACAGGCACAACAGGATCAGGAGTTTTTCGACGGTAACTATGCAGGCACTGCGGAGCGAATTAGCAAGGGTGTGAATCGAGACAAGTTAAGTTAATTCGTTTTGCCGTAATATTTTTGGAAACTTTGTTATCTGTTGGAAGATATAGATGTCCACTGATGACCCGCGTTATAGAATCAAGGTTGCAACTGTTCTTGACAGGCAACTAAATATCGAGTGGGCTGATGGGCACGTTAGCCAGTTCCATTGGATATGGCTACGCCATCATTGTGAATGCAAAGGCTGTGGTACCTCACTTGATGGTGTGCGTAGTATTCGCATTCACCACATAGCGGAGAATGTAGCTCCAACAGAATTAGCGTACTCAGGCATTGAAGTGAACATTGTCTGGATTGATGACAAACACCACTCCACTTACAGTGCCCGTTGGCTACGTAATCATTGTTATTCCGACGCCGAACGCGCTACTCGAAAGCATCGACCAATGTTGTGGGATGGCTCAATCGCGCAAACTTTACCTGGCGCTAATTTTGAAGAGGCACGAGCTAATCCCGAGGCTCGTCTCGCGCTTTTAAATTCCGTATGTGATTATGGCTTTTGCAAAATCACCCATGCACCTACTTATTCCAGTCAATCCAATCAGCTGATAGAACTGGTAGGCCCGCAGCGGCAGACTCATTTTGGTACTTATAATCTGGCCCGGAAAAAAGCAGTTGATAATGTCGGGGACACCACCGATGCGCTGGACCCGCATATGGATGAAACCTATCGAATGTCTCACGTTGGTATATCTCACGCATGCCTTTAATTCGCCTGGATGATGAGGGAGAGGTTTGTGGCGTTCACTTTAATGAACGTCAGCTGGCTCCACTAGAGCTACCTGCGGATAAGATAGCCCCCTGTTACAATGCATTGCGAAAAATCTTTAATATCCTCTATGATCCAGAACTACGCCTGACGTTTGACTTGAGGGCAGGCGAGGGGCTTATATTTAATAATCAACGAATATTGCATGGCCGTACCAGCTTTAATCCTGAACAACCCGCACGCTCGGTATTAACCAGCTCGGTTGATATTGAGGAATTTCATTCGTCGCTGCGAATGCTAAAGGCAGATTTAGGTTATCTGGGGCCACAGATTGTCTATACCCAGGGCATGACAGGATAGAATCGGTTCAATAGATGACCCAGACAGATTTAGAATCACTAACAACATTACTAAGCAGACTCTTAACTCATGAAAAATGCATTTACTGTGCTGGCACTGGGAGGTGATCATATCGGTCCTGAGGTTGTTGAATCAGGACTAGAAGTTCTTCAAGTTGCAGCAGACAAAGCTGGAATTGATATTCAGGTTGATAGGGATTTACTAGGTGGAGCATCCTGGGATGTTCACGGCACATTCTGTACCGATCAAGTGCTAGCCAAAGCGAAAGCTGCTGACGCTATTTTAGTCGGCTCTGTCGGCGGGCCAGAGTGGGACAGCATGGTCATTGATGGTCCGATTACCGAAACCGATGGCTTGACCCGGCTTCGCATCGAACTCGATGTATATAACGCCTTACGCCCCGCTCGAGCCTGGGCACCCTTAATACACAGAACACCCTATCGACCCGAGGTGGTAGAGGGTGCAGATATTATGGTCGTCCGTGAAAACTCCGGTGGAATTTATTACGGAGAACCCAGAGGATCGGAAGTACTTGCTGACGGACAGGTGCGAGCATTTGAAATAAGTCATTATGTCACTGGAGAAGTGGAACGAATCGCCCGTTGCGCATTTGAGGCAGCGCGGTCACGCCGTAATCATGTGACTTCCCTGGATAAGTCTAATGTGATGGAAAGTGGCAAACTCTGGCGAGAAACCGTTACTCGAATAGGGCGTGATGAGTATCCGGATGTTCAGCTTACTCATTTATTAATGGATTATGCTCTGTATGCCGTGGGCAGTACGCCGAAAAATTTTGATGTCCTATTGGCAGATAACTTGTTCGGTGATTTAATCTCAGACATGGTCGGTATGGTGGCGGGATCCTTGGGAATGCTGCCATCAGCAACAATTCCCTGTGCAGCGCGGACTGGCGAGTTAATTAAATGCGGTATCTATGAGCCCAGTCATGGCAGCGCACCGGATATCTCAGGTAAAGGTATCGCCAATCCACTGGCAACTATTCTTTCTGTTGCCATGATGTTTGAGTATGCTTTTGGTCGAGCAGATATTGCCCATGATATAGAAAATTCTGTTGAGCAAACTTTGCATAAAGGAATCATTACCCCTGATCTGGGTGGTACTTCGATGACTAGTGATGTGACAACGGCTGTTCTGAATGCGTTTCGTACGAAATAGTACTGTTGATATATTCAGTAGATTAGTCAACAACTAATAGATCACGTTTAATTGACGATAATGTTTTACAACCAGTATCAGTTACAATTGCGGCCTCGCTTACACCCACGGTAAACTCACCATGCACACGCAACGCAGGCGGCATATGGAATGCCATGCCTGGCTGAACAATGGTATCTACTCCTTCAAATAAGCTTAATACATTTCCCTCGCCCCAGTCCGGTGCGAAAGAAATACCAATGCTGTAGCCTGTGCGTTTTTTGAAGTTGTCGGTGTAACCGTATCTATCAATAACTCGCTGACATGCCTGATGCACACTGGCACAGGTTTCACCTGGATTTAATGCATCAATTGCGGCCTGCAGCGCCTCAAGACAACAATCCATCATTCGTCTGGCTACATCGGGAGGTGTGCCGATCCAGGCTGAACGCATTAATGCTGCATGGTATCGATCATGGGAAGCGGCCATTTCAAGAAATACCGGATCCCCCTGTTTTATCGTTCTTCTACGCCAGGTGCCGTGGGGTATGCCACAGCGTGGGCCACTGGCCATTAACGGCTCCATGCCTACATATTCGCTGCCGGCTCGAATGGCATTAGACATCATTTCGGCTACGATATCGTTTTCAGTTACACCAGCGGCAACTAGCTCAAGGCCTGAGTTCATACCGGCTTCGATGTACTGAGCCGAGTGATGCAGCTTTTCAAGTTCGGTGGGTGATTTTATTGCCCGAAGGCTTTCGATAGCCCCGGCGCCGTCACCCAGTTCACCGAGTTTTTCCTGTAAGGCGCGATATATAGCTATGGGTAAAAACCAGCCGCGTTGGTCAATAGCAAAACGTTTGTTTTCCCAGCTCAATTGTTTTATCAGCCCAACGGTGACATCTACTGGGTCTGCGTCATCAAGATAGGTGGTGATGTTCTCGACATAACTATTGGCTACCAGATTATTAAATTCCAATTGCCTGACAATAAAAACCTGCTCGGCATCTACAGGCAGCAGAAATGCCTGATAGGTGTAGTAGCCCGGCGTTTGTTGACCTGTTAGGTAAAAAATATTTTCAGGGCCTGTGAGTATCAACACTTCGATGTCGCGGCTAATTAAAACCTCTCGGGCAGCATCAATTCTGCCATCAAGTTCGACTTTGGAAAATGCAGCTTCAATGCCAGAGGCGACCACTGCGCCTTCGATGCTCATGACTTGTACTCTCTGGCAATGGCCGCGGTGTCGGGTATAGCACCATTAGATAGCATGGATCGAGCGACATCGTGGTAAATCAATGCGGAGCGCATTAGCTCATCAACAGGGACAAACTCGTTGGGTTGATGGGCCACATTCAGAGAGCCTGGCCCCAGCACAATTCCGTTAGCCCCAACGGCACGAAAGTGAACCAGGTCACAGCCGCCCTGAAATCCGGACAGGGGAGAGGCCTTACCGTTGTGTTGGGTGCAGGCATGTTGACTCGCATGCACCACTGGGTGGTTTGGGTCAGTTTCTGTTGCACCACCAGTAGTGGGGCGAAACTCTGTGATTTCGGCCTCCACACCACTTTCCTTTGCGGCGCGTTTCACCAGATCTTCAAGATCACGCTTCACAGCTTTTTCGTCTTCCCCTGGCACCATGCGGCGGTCGAGTAAGAAATCACAGTTTTGTGGGACAACATTATCAGCATGCCCACCTAGAGCGTGGGTGACCGTCAAACTGGGATTGCCGACTAAGTCATGAGAGTTTTTGCTAAGGTGCTCGTGCTCTTCAATGATTAGTTCAAGCAAACGCGTTGATTTTAAAATCGCATTAACACCGAGGTGAGGCATGCCAGAATGTGCGGTTTTTCCGTGAATACGAACTACCGGGCGCAGACTGCCTTTATGTGCAGTTACCGTGGTGCAAGTTGTCGGTTCGCCAATCATGCAATAAGCAATTTCTGGGGCAGTCTTTATGTACTCCTTAGCACCCAGGCTGGCCGCCTCTTCATCTGCTACAAAGATACCCATTAAAGTGCCAGACCAGCCCTGGCGATTTGCAATGAGCATTCGCATGGCTTCCAGCATGGCCGTAAGAGGGCCTTTTGCATCACACGAGCCACGGCCAAACAAATTGCCGTGCTTTTTCTTTCAGTTTAAATGGATTGGTATTCCAGACGTCACCCGCGGGTACGACGTCAATATGAGTGTTGTATGCAAACACTGGTCCTGGGCCGTTCTCAAATACCCCTACCACATTGGTTCTACCTGGCAGAAAGTCCAGGGACTCCACTCGACATCCCATAGAATGAAGTTCTGTGTGAATATAATGGGCTGCTTCAACTTCTCTACCAGGAGGGTTTTGTGTGTCAAAACCAACCAGATCTTCCAGTACCTGCTTGATTCGAGATTGATTGATTTGAATGCTCATAAGAAGAATTAGTCCAATGTGTAATAGTTATAACTAAGCAAGCTCAGATGAATGTATAGGCTGGTAGTCATGAATCGGTACGTCCAACGGGGACTCAATTGGTATGCCAAGAATCTGATCTGAAATTTTCTCCGCCATCATCATAATTGCTGCATTTGTGTTGCCACTCACCACTTCTGGCATAACCGAAGCATCCACCGCGCGCAGTCTATCTATGCCACGCACTTTCAGATCACAATCAACCACAGCCATATCATCTATGCCCATTTTACAAGTGCCCACTGGGTGATAACAGGTTACTGCAGATTGCCTGAGATAATTAACTATTTCGGCATTGCTCTGCACTCCCGGTCCCGGGAATAACTCTTCGCCTAAAAATGGTTTCATAGCAGGTTGATTAAGGCATTCCCTGGTAACTTTTATTGAGTCTATCATCGCTTGTAAGTCATTTTCGGTAGACATACAATTTGGTTGCAACTGCGGTGCTTCAAAGGGATCAGAGGATTTAAGTTTAACAAAGCCTCTGCTTTCTGGGCGAACCGGGCAGACATGACATTGAAAACCGTGACGATCCGCAGGCGTTCGACCATTATCATAAACAAGTATGGGAATGAAATGATGTTGAATATCGGGAACATCCAGTTCAGGTTTTGTTTTAATAAAGCAGCCAGCCTCTGTATGCATAGTTGTACCAGCACCTTTTTTAAATAAAAAGTACTGCAGCCCAATTAATAAATTCTTTGGGAATTTGTCCGCGCCATATAAGGTTACTGGTTGTTTGCAGGCATATTTAACCGAGGTGTTGAGGTGGTCATGTAGATTTTTACCAACGCCTGGTAAGTCTTCCTTGACCGCAATAGAGTGAGCTTCAAGTTCTGCAGCTGAACCAATGCCCGAGAGCATTAGCGTCTGTGGAGAGTTTATCGCCCCACCGCATAAGATAACCTCGCTGCTGGCGCGAATAGAGTACGGCTTATTCTCAATTACAAATCCAACTCCAGTGGCAACACCGGATTCGATTTGAATCCGACTGACCATAGCATTTGTAACAATGCTAAGATTTTTCCGCAGGTTGGCAGCATGCAGGTAAGTGGTCGATGAGCTCTGGCGAACTCCTTTAGAGATATTCATATCAAAACGACCGAAGCCTTCGAACTGATATCCGTTGAAATCGTCACTAATTGGGTGACCAGCCTCGTTTCCTGCCTGAATATAAGCATCGAATAAAGGATTGGCATAGTTACCTCGGGCAATGCCAACCTTTCCCTGGTTACCCCGGTATTGATTTGGCTCTTCAGACGACTGTTCCAGCCGTTTCAGATAAGGTAACACCTGACAATAAGACCAGCCTTTCGCCCCACCTCTATGCCAATTATCGAAGTCCCAGGGATGGCCCCTTATCCAGACCATGCCATTGATAGATGATGATCCTCCCAGCACTCGGCCACGAGGCCAATAAAGTCGACGATTATTCAATTCAGCCTGAGGTTCAGTTTCATACTGCCAATTAAACGGATTGCTTTGCAACGGAAAGGTTAGGGCGGCAGGCATGGAAAGTTGCCAGCTTTTGTCGACTGGACCTGCTGCTAATAGTAGAACGTTAACTGCATCATTCTCGCTAAGCCTGGATGCCATTACCGCACCTGCCGAACCTGCACCAACAACTATGTAGTCATACTCTGATTTCAGGTTTTTCGATTTCGTTTTCATTCGACTATTATCTACATAAGTACGTTATTTTCTAGTTCCAGAAAAATTATTATACGTTAGATACCGTTGCTATTTAGTTTGTGATTTCAGGTTGACCTATCTATCCTTATTGGGTAATAACTGGTGGATCCAATAAATGAATGCAGTCTCCGAAGTAAAAGCCGATAAATTACCCCCTGGCATTCGCTCTAGATTTGTTGATGGTGTGAACGGACTCAGAATGCATATTCTGGAAGCGGGCTATGAACCACCAAACCAGCCGCGTGTGCTCTTGCTTCACGGTTTCCCTGAACTCGCTTATAGCTGGCGAAAGGTGATGGAAGCGCTTGCTGCGTCTGGATTTCACGTAATTGCACCCGATCAAAGAGGATATGGCCGCACCACAGGCTGGGATCCAGACTATGATGGCGCTCTCGATTCCTTTGGCATTCCTAATCTGGTGCGAGATGCAATAGCACTGGTTTTCAGACTAGGTCATCGCTCTGTACATGCAGTCGTCGGTCACGATTTTGGTTCACCGGTTGCAGCGTACTGCGCGTTGATTAGGCCTGACATCTTTCGCTCCGTAGCCCTTATGAGCGCTCCATTCGAAGGTCCGCCTACATACCCCTCAGGAATATTTAAAAGTAATGTGGCGAGCGATTCTGTAGCGGACTCGTTCGAACCCGATATAAACAAAATGCTTGCAAGTCTTGCACGACCTCGCAAGCACTATCAAAATTATTATTGTACGCGTTCTGCGAATAACGACATGCTCCACAGTGCACAAGGGCTTTCGGCATTTCTACGTGCCTACTTTCACTACAAAAGTGCCGACTGGAAGGCTAATAATCCATTTCCATTAAATAGTTGGACTTCTGATGAATTGGCCAAAATGCCCAGTTACTACATTATGGATCTAGATTGTGGAATGGCTGAAGCGGTGTTGCCTTATATGCCTTCTAGTGACGAAATCCTGGCATGTTCCTGGCTAACGGAAGACGAATTGCACTTTTATTCGACTGAATTCTCGCGCACTGGGTTTCAAGGCGGTTTGAACTGGTACCGGTCTAGCTCTAGTGAAAAGCAGTTGAACGAGCTACGTCTTTATTCGGGCCGAACTATTGATGTTCCTGCGTGTTTTATTGGAGGGAATAAGGACTGGGGTGTTTATCAGAGACCAGGAGCACTGGAGAAAATGCAAAGTATTGCTTGTATCAATATGACGAGTTGTAAACTCGTTACGGGAGCTGGTCATTGGGTTCAACAAGAACAACCCAATACAGTTGCCAACTTGCTAACTGTGTTCTTTAGTTTTCATGCTTAATTATTGTCGCTCTAGTTCGAATATAACGTGGCTGTAAAGAGACTATTGAGTTTGGTGTTTATTTCAGCATTTCGCAAGGCCACCAATTGGGAGATGGGAATAATAGCCAACGATAGGGCGGAGGTACTCATCATCTATTGGCAATTTGTGATCGTTATAGACTGGAAGTCACGCTGGGCTTACTAGTTAGGCGAACTATCTGGTTTGTAATTAACATAATCAACAACACTGCCGCACCAAATACAAAAAGACCGAAATGCACCTGGATACTTGCAATGGCGCCAAGTTTTACCGTGACAATTAAAACCGCAACCACCATCACATCGAGCATTGCCCAGCGGCCATATTCATGCATGAGATGTAGGTAATGCCCGGTCTTTGGATCACTTGCCCCGCTCTGGGCAAGCAGTCTAAACAAAATAGTTATTTTCATTATTGGGAGAACGATGCTAAACGCAACAACTAACAAAAAAAGTACGAATTGACCGCCTTTAAGAAGTCCAAATGCGCCAGACATGATTGAAAAAGAACTTTTTACGAGAATAAACTTGGAAACAGTAATCATCGGCATGAAAATACCAATTGCGAAAAAAATAGATGCTAATCCCAAACCCCAACTTAATAGCTTCTTATTTCTCACAGGTATCACCTGTAATGGGTTTTGGGTCGTTGCAGATTCCTTCATTGATTGGAAGTTCGCTTAACGCATAACAAAAAGCTTGCGAGGTGGGAGCATCGCTTTTGATGCTTGATTAAGAATTTCATGGCTTTGCAATAAAAGCTTGTTTTGTGTGCCGCTTAAAACCAACCGACTCATAGAACTTAAAGGTTTCTAGATCTAAACGACCGGTAAGCAACATAACCTTGTAACAATTACTTGACCATGCATATTCTAGTGCATGCCTTAAAACCCGACGACCATAGCCTTGTCGACGAAACTCTCGATGGGTTACAACATTTTCTATCACAGCGAATGGACGGCAACCCCTGGTTAGATTTTCCATAAGCACCAAATTGCATGAGCAGACTAATTTCTGATCGACAAAAATACCGTAACAATAATAGTCTTCATTGTGTTGAATCTTGCGCCATATTTTCTTGACGATATCCATTTCTGGCAAAGGCTCATCATCTTCGTGGAGGTATTTATATAACGCCAAAAGCTGACTAAGTTCATTTTCACCTATTGCGCGTATTTCCATACCTAATTACAAAAAACGCCCGAATAGTCGCCAGATGCAAAACAGAGGTGGTGTGAGCTTACGAGCGAACTTTGTTTGTTATGTTTCAAAATCTAATACCATACTGACATCTGGAGAGAATCCTAGTCGTTCATAAATAGGACGGCCCGCATCTGAAGCAAGTAGTCGAACAGAACTTACGCCATAATCTTTTAACCAGGTTAGCGCTTTTTCATTCAGTTTCATCGATATGCCACGATTTCTATAGGTTGTAATTGTATATACATCACCAATAAACCCATATTGACCTTTAGAAAAGTATCGAAAAGGAATATCGGACTTAATAAAAGCACCTACAATTCCTACAATACAGTTATCTACTTTAGCTATAAAGTGAGTTGCTTGGTTTTCCGCATACATTCGACTGTAATCTTCAAGAATAATTTCGCGCGAATTGTTATGAAGATATTGGACATAATCAAATTGGCGAAACATTTCGATTTTCATATCGACGATACGCGGTATGTCATCTGGCGAAGCGATGTCGTATTTAATATCCATACTATTCAGATCTCTCGGCAATATAGCGTTTCGCATAGGTGGTCGACAAAGCGCGCAACGCCCGGCTGCATGCGTTTGTCATGCACATCTATTCTGCCTTAACTCTCTCAGGTTTGCCTTTTTCGTGAACCCGGAACACCAGAAGACTGACGCCCTCATCACCTGTAATCGCTGTATGTATCTGCTTAAACGGTACTTTAGCTGTGTCGCCTTCTTTCATAAAAATGCTTTTTTTACCTTTCTGCCAAAGCGTCACACTTCCCTTTAGAATGTAGGCAAATTCTTCCCCTGGATGCCAATGTTTTGGCAAGGAAGTATCTGGAGGGATAGAGACTCTACTCACAATTACTTCTATGCCAGAAGCGCCTTGCAGTTCCTCGGTCATTAGATTTTCTAATTTGAGTTCACCCGCTACAGTATTTATAAATGGAGTAAAAACCAAACCGCATAAAATTAAACTCTTACTAAATATCGTCATTCTTTATCCTCAAAAAAAATACTCAATTTGCATGAAATTCTTCAATCAGCGGTGCGGCTTTAGCCGCATCTAACCGTATTTGATTATTAATCGGCAAATATACATGGCTAAAGTATAACCGGAGAGTTTAAAGCAGACTCTCAGAATTATAACCTGCGCGGCTAGTTTTGGCGCACAACGAAAATCAAGGGTATCTCGCAATTCGTGCTATATACTACTTTTCATCATAAGATTTGAGAAAACTTGGAGGCCGACAAGTGACCATAAAAAAGGCGCTACATTAATATGACCGAGTATCCCGACACTTACTACGCTTCCACCGTCGAACAGGATAATTCGAGGCCGGCATTATTGGGAGACCGCAGCACTGACGTTTGTATTGTTGGTGCTGGTTTTAGTGGCATTAGTACCGCACTTCATCTCGCAGAGCAGAATGTAAAAGTCACCGTGCTTGAGGCGAACCGAATTGGCTGGGGTGCGACCGGTCGAAATGCTGGGCAGATAGTGAATGGACTTCATCGCGAGCTCGGTTTTTACAGGAAGAAGTTTGATTCAAAGACCTACTCAACCTTTAGAAAATTACAATTTGAAGGAGGTCAGGTCATACGGCGAATTATTGACGATTACAACGTCGATTGTGATTTAGGCAAAACAACTATTCTGGCAGCTTTGGATGAAAAATGGGAAGCTAATCTTAAAGAGAGACTTTCAGACTGGCAGCAAACAAATGAGGCAGAGGCAGAAATAGTCACTGGAGCCAGGATTAGGAAATTTGTTAACTCTAATCGATACAAAGCAATTCTGGTGGATTACAGGGGCGGCAGCCTGAATCCCCTCAAACTGGTCTTGTTTCCCTCGCTTAAAAACATAGCGATAATTTCGGGTTGGTCAGGCAACTTTCTTTTGACAGTTAATCATACGCCGCAGGTTAATCGACTAAATGATTCAATTTACTATGCGCAGGGATATAATGCTTTTGGCATAACAACCACCCATCTGGTAGGCCGTTCTATAGCGCAGGCTATTACTTCAAACTCAGCAGAATTTGATGCTTTTTCAAAATTGACTCATATGCCGATTGTCGGGGGAGATCTATTAAGAGTTCCCTATCTTTTGACTGGGGCATACGTTTATAGATTACGGGATCGTCTTACATTCTAGGCCGTTAAATGAGGGATTCTGATCCTGCTCAAGAATGTAAAAAGATTGCGACGAACTTATGGAGTTGAGATTGTTGATATACTGCAAAAGTCATAAGATCTATTTCGAAGGCTCTATTCGTTAGGTAGTGATTGGATTGAACCTCACTAAATTGAATGAAACGCCCTGTGGGGACACGCATTCAGGGTGTTGTGGGGGCTAGATTAATGATCAGATCAGATTGCACCGCCTCCAACAGAGGCCTGTATAGCAGGTCATCCGGAGCAAGGTTTTGTTATAGGTATTATCTGTAGAAGTTCCGATATTGAGATGCGGGGAATTCTTCAAGTGAATATTCCAATATATTGAAATTGTGACCTAACTCGTGCAGTTTATCGCAATTAAGCAATCGAGCTGTGAACCTGGGGTGTAAAACCAGTTCGGAATAGTTTGACGATGGAAGCAGGGGTTAATACTGTTACGCTATCTGCTGCTTTGGGGTGAAAATCTATTAGTTGGTAACCTTGAAAAGTCCACTGCCAGATACGTTCTTTCCAGATTAAAACGGCAGTGCTATTCAGTTCTAGAAAAACACCGTCAGGTAGTTGTTGGAATTCAGATTGATAAGAAACTTTAATTCCGCCCCTTTGTGCACGCTCTTTATGTAGTTGTTGGTCGATTCTGGATACTGGCATGGAGCGCGAGCCATATTCCGGATTTGAATCACACCAGGCAACTTTAAATTCATTGTAGCGCTGTCTTCTACATTCGGCACAAGGCCTGTGCCCGGCGGAGAAGGCGGTAGCTTCATCAAGGAAAAATAGCTCTGAATAGGTGTTCGGGCTGAATACTTTTCTCTGCCTGCCCTTAAATTCAAGTTGGCAAATTATCCAGGCTTTATGTCGCCAGGGCGCCACGATTTCCTGTTTGTCGTTGTGTAAGATGCCGCGATTGCCATGCCACGCCCCTCGCGCTTGTACGGCCACAAGATTTCCCCATGGATCTACGCGGTTTTGGTAGGGCATTTATTAGATTCGGTTTTTGCTTTATGATTTTCTGCAGTATAGATCGATACCGCTTCTATGCCTATCTGTTCTACCTGGATGGGGCTTTGAGTCACTTTGACGTTCCGGCCTGCGCAAAGGATAGACGCTATTTTGCACGTGAATAATTTTTGTTTTCAGGAAATATCCAGGTAGGTGCGTTTCTGGGCTGCCCGCCTAAAAAACAACAATGCTTTGGAGTGAAAATTGTTTAAACTATGCATATCAATCCTTAAGCCTGATATTTCGATATACAAACCTCACTAATGCGTAGAATATTTTTACTAATTGCTCTGTGGTTGTTATTCATTCTAGCCACTACTGTCGCATTTGCTTTTTTGCACCCAACTGCAGGTAAAGTTTCGCCTGTGTTATTACTTGTGCTGGTGTTCTTGGCGATTGCGCCGATTGCCTTTATTTCACTGTTAGGTCAATCTAGCCGTGGCGCGACTCTGGTTACTACGGCGGCTGTGCTTTTCAATTTGGGCAGTCTCGGAGTTTGTTTACACTATTTTAGTTTTTACAACAGCCTGCTCATATATGCCACAGTAGTAATGTTTGTAAGTTATTTCGTTGGTGTGCAATACGATTGTCAACGGCCGCAAGTAATCAAGGTTTGGTTATTGGTGAATTTGGCTACTGTTGCCTCGTTGTTGCTTGCAGTGCCCGACGTTAATGGTGTTCATTTAACGATGCATCGGATAACTGTGCCAACTAAGGTTGGGCTGTATCCAGTACATTTTGCTAGCAGTAGGCTCTCAGAACGTTCTCAGCATTTTCACCATGCCCGTGCACGCCAAGCAGAACGTGCCATTAAGTTTCAATTGCATTCACCTGTTTCAAGTAATATTTCTGAAGCCGTTAATTTTCTACTGAAGCCAACAAGTCCTACGGGCTTTGCGATTCTAAGCCTGGAGTTAGTAAATTATTTGGGGTTTGATGCTCGTCGGGTCGAATTATTCGATTCTGTACGCCTTGGGCAAATTAAGACGCCGGACGCTAGTCTTTCATCTCTTATAAATGTGAAAGGCGACTCTTTAGCAATAGAGAGAATTGCCAAATACATTTGGCTTCAGGTGCCTATTAACACTACACGTGATGTACGACGTGAATCGTTAGCCAGCTCAAAGAATCTGGTTAGAGCGTTGTTTTATTGGCAGATAATTTGGGCGTTATGTATTTTACTTTCACCGATTCAAGCTGGACGGACTACATGGCAAACGGAGTAGTTTTATGAATCGAGTTTCTAACTTGGGAATTCGGTGGTGGCAATGGACCACTGGTTTGCATGTACTGTTTTTATTGGTTATTTATCACATCATCGAGAACATTGGTTTTAATCAAAATCACGTGTTACAACATTTAAGTCTGGTACGGGAAAATAACCTGGCGGTTTGGTGGTCAGGTTTTTGTTTAATGTGCGCGGGCTTGCTTTTCTATCGTTTAGCCAGCAGTCAAAGTGCTGCACCACTGGACAGGGTGATGTGGATGGTACTGGCTTTAGTGATTTTGGGATTATCTATAGACGAAACCGGATCATTACATGAGCGAGTTAGCATGTTAGGTGGTTGGTGGGCATTGCTGCCATTTGCCATACTAGGTGGTGGCGGTTTTGCTTTTGCAATTGCTCGTTGTTTTATGACTCCAGGTTTCCGAGTAAGCGGTGTTCTCATTCTGATTAGTCTGGGTTTGTTTGCCGGGGTTGCCGGAATGGAAGAGTTTGGCAATGTGTACTCGGATACCACAACAATAATTTTTGCATTTCGCCATGTTATTGAAGAAGGCATGGAGTTGTTCTCAGAAAGCCTGTTACTTTTATCTGGTGTTCTGGCCCTTCGGACGAGTCTTGGGCAAAATTTTGGCGAGATTTCGATCATTGTCCAGCCTAGCCAGTTGATGGCGTTGCATCAATTTCTCTATCTAGGCCTGGCCCTGCATCTATGTGTTACCGTGATCTGGATGCCTTATTTGTGGGATCTTGAGCGGGGTAATCCGGCCTATTGGTTCCCTATGCTGACATTTAATTTGAGTGCGTTTATCTGCATATATCGATTTCGCCAGACGTCAGAGAAAATCTGGCTTTATACCCTGGTTGTGTTGCTACTGTTGTCGATAGGACAAATGCAAAATTTCGCCATTTTGTTGAGCCAACTAAGTGGAAGTGCTTCTATGCCGATATATCAGGATTTCTACTTCCGAATGTTGTTTACCCTCGTACCTTTGTTACCGGTGCTGATAACCAGAGTTCCATGGAAAACGCTCCTGCTTCATTTATTTTTGTTGGGTGGGGTGGTCGCTATGTTGCGTAACGGAGCTGAGTTGTTTGAAAGTTATTATATTTTTAGTGGTTTATTCGCGATGATGGTTTTCAATCTCCTGACTGTACATCGCAATGCTGATGAAATTCATCCAAATTAAAGTCTTCGTCCAAACCCGGCTAGGCAGCTGGGTAGGCTTTTCTCCAAAAACAACTCGATCTATTTCTCTCCAAGTTCACCTATTTGCTGATCTCCTCGAACGATACTTTCTGCGTGCTGATCACCCGTCGCGCCATATCCACCCCAAGGTTTAAAGCCTAGCAAGGACCGACTCTTTCGGCTGAGACTGTCAGCCACTTCATTTTTCATACCGTAGGTGAAATTAAGCATTTGACGAAATTGCGGAGCGCCATAGTAGGTTGTTATCCCGTATCTTGGTGCATCGCTGGTATTTAGATCTGCCGAATGCCATGTGCGACCTTCAAAAATTACCGCACTACCTGCGAAGCCCGTTGCATTAATTGTATTGTAGTCACCATCGGGCTCAGGGTTTGTGCCGCTTAGATGACTACCAGGGACGATCCGGGTACCGCCGTTCTCCACTGTAAAATCACTGACCATCCACAATACATTGCAGATTACAGGTGGATTAATCGGCTTTGTTGATGGGTTTGGCTGACCTTTACTAACATCGGCTCGGTTAATGTCGCCACAGCGTTGGTGAGGCTCCCCGGGCATGCTGGGCTCGGGTAACCACCACTGGTCTTTATGCAATCCCATCTGCCCATTACCCGGGTGCGTAATAGTCGCTGAGAAGTCTGAAAGTAGAAAGTTGGCTCCCAGCACATGCTTAACAATTTCGTGGGCAGTTTCGTTTTCGAATAGTCTTTGAAATATAAGTCCCTTGTTAATCAACATATAAACCCATTGATTCTTGTCATCATCGCTTTGAACCTGGTCTTGAGTCGTGACTTCCAGTAGTTTTTCTGCGCGTGCCTGGGCATCTATCCTTTGATGTATTTCCTCTATGGTTTTGGGAGGAATTACATTCCGAATAATGCAATAGCCACTTTCGTCCATTTGCTTTTTGAGGTCGGTAAGGTTATTGGTTTTGGTGACAGACATATGAGTGTTTTTAGCAAATTACGGGTAGAAATTATTATAAATCGATAATGATAGCGGTGGCACCTATTAATTGTGTATTTTGTTTAAGCAGTGCTAATGCAATCTAGTAAGGAGCGACTAGGTGGTTTCGTTGCTCTGCGTGTATCGTTAACTTACAATCTGATGAACGTCCAATTTCCTTATTAGCCTCCGATTCTGAATAATTACGGCACCCGAAAAAGATTGACCTTACGTTGAATATTGCCCCTGAATTGCTTTTTGCCGCCCTTGATGAATTGGCCGAAGGCTTTGCACTCTATGATGCCGAAGATCGGCTGATCATGTGCAATCAACAATATCGTGAAATAAATGCCACTGCGCAGGAATATCTGGTTTCCGGGGTATTGTTTGCTGATGCTCTACGCATGACGGTCACTAATGATCCTCTGCCCAAAGGTATGATGGGCAATGATCAGTGGTTTAGAGACCGCATGAACTGGCATCGAAACTCCCTGGAGCTGTGTGAAGTCGAGTTTGAGAATGGAAATTGGTTGCAAATTCGCGAGGTTAAAGTTTCCAGTGGTGGAACTGTTGTTTTTAACACCGACATAACCAGGAAGAAACAGGCGCAGCAGGTTCTTGACGACAACCAGACGCTACTTACCCAGGGTGCTGCAATGGCTAGTATTGGGTATGCCATATGGGACTATAGCGACGAACAATATATTACTGTTTCCGATGAGTATGCTGGGATTCATGGGTATTCGAGGACAGAGTTTCTTTCCCTGTTTCTGGATTTAGACAAAGATACAAGGATGATTCACCCAGAGGATCATGAACGTTATCTGGATTACTATGCGCAAAAGGATAAACCGAAATCGGAAATTGAGTATCGTATTTTTCAGCCCGATGGCACAACTCGCCTGGTCTACGAGTGCTATCAGGATATTCTGGATTCGTCGGGGTGTAGAGTTCAGTCACTGGTTTCGATGCAGGATATCACTGATTTTCGATTGACAGAAAAAGCACTTTCAGACAGTGAAACATTACTGTCACAAAGTGTAGCGATGGCAAAACTTGGTTATGCAGTCTGGGATTATACTGGCAAGAGCTACGAAACTATTTCCGAGAGTTATGCACAAATTCACGGTTACACAAAAAAAGAGTTTTTAGAAAAATTTGTAGATTTGGCCAGGGACTCTGAGCTTATTCATCCGGAGGACCGAGAGCTTTGTACCGACTTTTACCAGCAAGATCAGGAAAAGGCAGAAATTGAATATCGAATTATAAGAAAAGATGGCGCCATTCAGCACGTTCATGAAACCTACAAAGATGTTATCGATTCATCAGGTAACCTAATTCAGTGCCTGGTTTTAATCCAGGATATTAGTGATAGAAAGCGCACAGAGGAAGATTTGGAACAAAGCCATGCGCTTTATCGGCAAGCAGAAGAAATGGGCAATATGGGTCACTGGAGCTGGGACCATATAGAGTATCGAATGATTTCGTGCTCCGAGCAATGCGCACGCATATATGGCATGACAGTGCCTGAAACGCTTAGGCACTTTTCAAGTTTTGATGCCGAAATAAAATTGGTCCACCCTGATGATAGGCAGCGTTATCGGCAGACTTTGCAGGAAGCCCAGAAGCTATTCACCAGCTTTGATATAGAGTTTCGTTCGAATCTTGCAACAGCTTTTGAATGTTATTTTCATCTAAAAAGTGAGTATGTCTATAGCGAGCAGGGCGTACTGTTACGCTCTTTTGGAACCGTCCAGGATATTACTGAGCGTAAACTCGCAGTAGAGGCTCTGGCCTTTCAGGCTACCCACGACCCACTAACAAAACTGATTAATAGAAGCGAGTTTGAGCGACGTCTTGAGAGCGTTGTAGATATTGTTCGAGAATCCGATGATGAGCATGCATTATGTTATATGGATCTCGATAGATTCAAAATCATCAATGACACCTGTGGTCATATTGCTGGCGACGAGCTACTAAAACAATTAAGTGTTTTGCTAATGGAAGTTGTCGATACTCGTTTTTCCCTGGCTCGTCTTGGTGGTGATGAGTTTGGCATACTAATGGAGAGTTGCGCACCAGAGCAGGCCTATCTGTTGGCGAATAGAATACGCCAAGCGGTTGAGGATTTTAAATTTATGTGGGAGGAGAGGGTTTTCCGAATAGGAGTAAGTATCGGATTGGTGCCAATTACTCGGACCAGTGAAAGTGTTTCGAATCTTTTAATCGCTGCTGACACTGCCTGTTACTCAGCAAAGGATGCTGGGCGAAACCGGGTGAATGTTAATGAAATTAATGATATGGGTTTCACTCGAAAGCAAATAGAAATGCAACAATTAGCGCAAATAAATGCCGCGCTGGATGAACAACGTTTCCAACTCTGGTCTCAACCTATTGTGCCACTCAATGGTGCTCCTGGAGAGGGAGAAAGCTTCGAGTTGCTCTTACGGATGCTCGATGATAAAGGAGCGATAGTATTACCTGAGGTGTTTCTGCCAATAGCAGAACAATTCGGATTATCCACAAATCTGGATAGATGGGTGGTAGAAACCGCATTGAATTGGCTGAGTGACAACTCGCAACTACAGGAGCGGTTACATCTTTGCTTTATAAATCTCTCGGGGTCCTCGCTGGCAGATGAAGAGTTTTTGTTGTTTGTTCAACAATGCTTTGCTCAGACTAATTTTCCAGCCAGTAAAATATGTTTCGAAGTGACTGAAACAGAAACGATTACCAATTTGTCCAGGGCAATAACATTTATGGGAACACTCAGAGAGCAGGGCTGCAGATTTGCATTGGATGACTTCGGCAGTGGTTTATCATCTTTTACTTACCTTAAAACACTGCCAGTGGATTATTTGAAGATTGAAGGTTCGTTTGTAAAAGGTATACAGGATAATGAGGTGGACCTGGCTGTGGTTCGTTCTATTAATGATGTGGGAAAGGCAATGAATAAAACGACTATCGCTGAGTTTGTTGAATCCGAGGAATTACTGGAAAAGCTACGAGAAATTGGTGTTGATTATGTACAAGGCTATAAACTTGGTCGCCCGGCCCCTATCCATGAAACAACCTAATACATTCTAGAGCATTCGGAATCTAAATTGAATATCAGCGTTTGTACTTACAATTGTAAGAATTACTTTCTTTCTTCGGATGTTGGATACGAAAAATCAGAAAACGAAAAACGAGCAATCGCTAGTGTAATTACTAACATAAACGCCGATATTGTATGTTTACAGGAGGTGGCCAGTCTGTCGGTGCTTGAGGATATTAACCAACGCCTGGATAGCCCCTATCAGTATTGGCAATTGGAAGAAGGCAACAGTAACCGCGGCATCAATATCGGAATGATGAGTCGCCTGGCGTTTAAAGGGCTTTCGCATAAACAGTCTGTTTTGGAACATTTAGATAAATCTATTCTTTATGAATATAAAGATAAAGAAAGTTATCAAGGCAAGCAATTATCACCGGCAGGATTTCTACGAGATTTATATCTCGGCACGTTCGACATTAATGGCAAGCGTCTGCTGATATTCAACACGCATTTTAAATCTCGAAAAAATTATTCCTGGTTTAATCATCGTGCGGACAAGTTGCGATTGGCAGAAGCGTTCTTGACCCGGAAAATTCTGGGAGAATTCGTAGATTCTCCGGATCATCTGGTATTGCTAGCGGGTGATTTGAACCAGCGGTACACGCATTCGTCTTTGCGACCGTTGTGTGGTTGGCAGAGTTTATATGATCCAGTACGACGCGAAATTATACCGGTCCGAAAGAACGCCACTACCTATCATGCAAAAAAGAAAGAGCGCATTGACTATATTTTTCTCTGCAAAAATCTACGTCATTACTATATTGAAGACAGCGCTACTATTCACGACTCACTACTTGCCAGAATAGCCTCTGATCATCTTCCGGTTAGTGTGGATCTAGATTTCGGCAATGATTGACGAAGTGCTTTGGTCAAGTCCAGTTGCAGTGTGCATACCCAGAGTTGTTGAGATTGGGTCAAACCCCGGGCATAATTCAAATATGTATTTCTATCCAGTTGATCAGTCTGGCTTTTAACTTATGACTTCTACTCTACAATCTAGCCGATTAGGCAGCACTTTCTTCGCGGAAATATCCGGCCTGGAGCTATCTCAGAAGCCGACTGCAGAAACCATGCTCTGGTTATCCAGAGCGTTGGTTGAACACAAGGTTCTGCTTTTTCGAAATCAGCAATTGACTACCGATCAGTACGCCAGATTTGGTCGCCAATGGACCGGCAGCACACGTATTGATGGCTTTACTGAAATGAATGTTGCACCTTATGACGACATCAATCGGGTAGGCAATGACGGAGCGTTATTCGAAAATGAAGATTATCGAAATGGTGCAGCCTTTTGGCATACAGATTGTGCTGCTGAGCCCGATCCAGATGCTACAACCATGCTTTACTGCATTCATGCCATGGCTGAAGGCGGTGAAACCGTATTTGCCGATATGCAGGCAGCATATGAACAACTTGATACTGAAACACAGCGGAATATTGCCGAACTTTCTGGTTTACATTGCTATGCTGGCGCAAAGCAGATTCTGGGCGAAAAAGATGCCTGGGAGCATAACCTTACACCGGTAACTGAGGCTACACAGGTAGCATTGCCTGATCCGATTAAACGTCCATTGGTAAGACGCCACAGCATAACTGGAAAATACAGCTTATATGGCCCGGCAGGATCGATGTTCGCCATTGAGAATATGCAATTGGAAGCAGCGAACTCCTTAATGGGTAAGCTCAAGACACATGCCACCGAGGAACGGTTCTGTTATGCCCACAAGTATCAGCCAGGAGATTTGGTCATGTGGGACAATTCCTGCTTGATTCATCATGCGAGCAAGGTGGGGGCACCACGTAATAGCGATGACAAACGATTAATGTATCGTATCTGTGCCACCGGTGTTCCTGCAAGCCTTGCTTAAATAAACCTATGACAATTGATGAAATAATCACAACCTATTTAAAAGGTTGGGAATTGGGGGACGGAGGGCTTAGCCTAGGAGTGACCGTTGACGCCTTCTACTACGATGATCCCAATACCGGCCGCATTGTGCGAGCTGATTTTGTTGCATTTGTAAATGACTTTAAACAGGCAGCTGTTGAAATGGGTGCTAGTGTTAACGCCTACCCGTTTCTCGAATATAGCGATATTGTCATACGCAAAGAAAATGACACTGCAACCATCTGGTGCTGGTGGCACGCTGTGGGTACCGAACTACAGGGCAGCGCTTTGGTTAAGGCGAGTCAGGCCGGAATACTCAATGAGAAAATAGCCTATTTTTCCAGATTGCCTGATTCGGTCTAAGATTACTCGACGTATTGCACTTGATCACTTGCCAATAGCTCGGCAATAGCAGCCGGTTGGGTTAATCCATCTTCTACTTCCTTATCTAGCTGCTTTTCAAGCTCCTGAATTCGGCCCAGCCGATCGATAACCCGGCTGATATCTGCAAAGGGAACTACAACAACACCGTCACGATCGGCAACGATCATGTCTCCGCTCTCAACGTGTACTCCGCCGATACTAATTGGCAAACCTATGCGTCCTGGGCCCTGTCCCACGGGGGAGTTAGGATTTATTCCTGTGCACCATATTGGCAATCCAATGCCGACAATGCCTTCATAGTCACGAATAGGACCGTCACTGACAAACCCCTGGGCCTGACTATTTTTCATCATTCCAGCAACCCGATCTCCACATGATGCGCAGCCTTGATAACCTGAGAATGAAGAAACAACAATATCCCCAGGTTGAATAAACTTTAAGCTAGCTAACAAGGCGAGAATGTCTGCAGGGCCAGTATCTACAGTTAGAGCCGGCCCCGATGCTATGCAAGTCAGGTCTCGTCCATCGCCTGCTGGTTTGATGATCGAAGCCATTGCACCAGAACCATCCATCGCATCTACTACAAATCCTGTTGCAATGCCTTTGAATGACTCAATTTGTACTTTGGTGGGGCGACGATTTGGTTTTCTTATTGTGAGCTTTGCTGGTTCTTCAATCATGGTCGAGTATCCGTCTATTAAAGTGATTCAACGATCACCGGTATCTTGTATAAAATACAACTTTACGATGGCTTACTAGTTTATACCGAATTGCCACAGTATAAAGGCGAACTCCAAAGCCGTCTCATCTTGCTGACGAAATCGCCCTGAGGCACCGCCATGCCCTGCATCCATGTCGACAGAGAAAATTAGTGCGTTGCTATCGGTTTTATTGTCCCGTAATTTAGCAACCCATTTAGCTGGTTCATAATATTGCACCTGACTGTCCCATAGTCCTGTGGTCACTAACAGGGCAGGGTAGTTTTGCTGCGCCACGTTATCGTAGGGCGACCATGAAAGCATATAGTCGTAGAATTTTTTCTCTTTGGGGTTGCCCCACTCGTCGAATTCATTCGTGGTTAGTGGAATGCTTTCGTCGAGCATGGTGGTTACCACATCCACGAAAGGGACATCCGCAACTATCACAGTATAAAGATCCGGCCGTGTGTTAGCGATAACGCCCATGAGCATGCCACCGGCACTGCCGCCGGATGCACTGACTTTCTTCGGATCGCAGTAGCTGTTCGCGATCAAATGCTCTGTGACATCCATGAAATCATTAAAAGTATTTTCTTTATTTAGCAGTCTACCGTTTTCATACCATTGCCTGCCCATCTCCTGCCCGCCGCGGACGTGAGCAATAGCGTAAACAAAACCTCGATCTAGTAGCGAGATTATACTGCGATGAAAAACAGGGTCTGTTGAATACCCATAACTACCATAGGCATATTGATATAGTGGTGCCGTAGCGTCTTTCTTAAAGTCTTTTTGCCAAACCATAGATACCGGAACAAGGGTGCCATCGCGTGCGGTTACCCAAGTTCGTTCTGTTACGTAGTTATCACGATCAAATCCGCCGAGCACTTCTTCATGTTTTAGTACACGTCGCTCACCGCTGCGCATATTTATTTCGTATGTTGTGACAGGTGTAATTAGAGAAGTGTACCCATAGCGTAGCCAGTCTGTATCACTCTCCATATTGATACTTGGCCAGATGTCATAGACGCTTTCGTCAGTTTCAACATAGTGTTCTTTGCCATCCTGAAAGTCTCGAATGCGCAGATAAGTCAATCCTGCCGAACGCTCTGTAACTACTAGATAGTTATCGAAAATATCGAAGTCATCGATAAAGGTTTCATTGTCGCCGCTAAGAATCTCTTGCCATTGCTCGTGCTGGCCAGCAACTGCGTCGCTGGCTTCAAGGATGCGAAAATTACTTTGTTTCCAGTTAGTATGTATAACCCACTTGCCTTCGATGTGATCGGCTGAATATTCGAAGTCGTCTTCGCGGGGTTTGAATACTGTAAATGAGTCGTCGGGTTTGTCTGCTGGCAAATACCACATTTCATCGGTGATAGTGCTACTCGAATGAATAATCAGGTAACGATGGTCGACAGTATCTGCAACGCCTATATAGAAGCTGGGATCGCTCTCCTCATACACCACTACATCTTGTGAGGTATCTGTTCCCAGGATATGTTTTTTTACACGCTTGCCGAGCAGAGTAATGGGATCTTTGTCGACATAGAACAGAGTTTTGTTGTCTGCAGCCCACACCATACTGCCACTACAATTGTAGATAACATCATTGAGATAAGCACCGCTGTCCATATCCAGAAAATGAATAACATACTGTCGACGCCCAACGGTGTCTTCTGCGAAGGCAAGTAACTTTCCGTTTGGACTAACCTCGTCACCATGACTGCTATAAAATTCGTGGCCTTCGGCACGTTGATTCTGATCTATGAGAATATGCTCTGGCTCTTCAAGACTCCCTTTCTTACGTGCGTATATTGCGTACTCTTTGTTGTTTTCATATCGACTGTAATAGTAATAACCACGATCGCGAAAAGGTACGCTGGAATCATCCTTCTTCATGCGGCCCACCAGTTCGTCGAATAAAGATTCCCGTAATTTCTTTACTGGCGCCATCAAGTGATCGCGATAATCATTCTCGGCTTCTAAATAGGTAAGAAGATCAGAATCTGTGCGGCTGTCATCTCGCAGCCAATAGTAGGGGTCAGTTCGATCACCATGGGGTGATTTGATCAAATGGGGACGTTTCTCGGCGCTTGGAAGTGTAGTCATATTGTTGCGGCAGGGCTCATCCCATAATCAAGGTGAAATTTTCAGTGGCTAATCTTGAAGCAACGACTCTAATTTATCGAGTCACTGTTGCTATCCTCATTATGACCGGACATCTCGATCATTTCGGAAACTTCCAAAGTGCCGTTGATTTCCAGAAATGGGCAAGATTTTGCAGCGGCCAATGCATCGGCCATTGAGTCCATGCGCAGTATGCTGAGTCCTGACATTGCGGTAGTGCTACCTGGTAGCGCCGATCCATCGGGTTGCACTGTGTGGGTATCTTTAAAGGGTACAGCGGGGCTAATTACTGAGTCACCCAGCGAGTCGAGCCATTTTTGATAGTGTTCGAAGTGCTTTTGTCCTTCCGCAGGACTGGAGGGGTACTCACCTCCCAGATAAACGAAAATATATTGTGGCATGGGAATGGGCCCTCATTTTGGTGAGTATAGTAGTTCGAATTTTATATTAAATATCTTTGCCAGATAGAATTCGCTAAATCTAAAGTTGAATGCTCAGGCGTTAGCAACTTTTCTGGTGTCTTGTTGGCTGAGAAGATACTCGTCGTAGCTGCCAGGAAAATCGATTAGCTTTCCATCTCGAATTTCGATAATTCGATTAGCTAGAGAAGATACAAATTCGCGGTCATGACTAACAAAAATCAGCGTGCCTTCATAGTGATCTAGTGCCAGGTTCAGAGCTTCTATAGCTTCCATATCCAGATGGTTGGTGGGTTCATCCATTAACATGACATTGGCTTCTTGCATCATCATTTTGCCGAACAGTAAGCGATTTTTTTCACCACCGGAACAAACACGAGTGTTTTTCTCAAAATCGTCCGCGGAAAACAGTAATCGGCCAAGAGTAGAACGAACAATCTGGTCGCTATGCTGGGGTCTACGCCATTGGCTCATCCAGTTATACAGACTGATGTCGTTATCAAAATCTGCAGTGTTGTCCTGAGGGCAATAGCTGAGTGAAGCGCTTTCAGCCCATTTAATGCTACCTTTGGTTGCTTCTATCTCTGACATAAGGCATCGAATAAGTGTGGTTTTACCCGCGCCATTCTCACCAATTATTGCCAACCGGGTGCCGGCGTCAAGAATCAGTCCGGCATTGTTGAAAAGCGGCTCGCCATCAAACTCATGCCCGATGTCTTCTAACGTAACAGCCTGGCGATGTAGTTTTTTGGCCTGGGAGAAACGGATGTAGGGACTCATTCGACTCGATGGTTTTACTTCATCAAGTTTAATTTTTTCCAGTTTCCGGGCTCTTGATGTTGCCTGCTTGGCCTTGGATGCATTAGCTGAGAAGCGGCTGACAAAGTGTTGTAATTCAGCGATCTCGGTTTTCTTCTTGGAGTTTTCTGAATGCAGACGCTCCCGAGCCTGGGTTGATGCGACCATGAAGTCGTCGTAGTTGCCTGGATAGAGCCGTAGTTCGCCATAGTCGATATCGGCCATGTGGGTACATACGGAATTTAGAAAATGCCGATCATGTGAAATGATGATCATGGTGCTTTTGCGGGCAGTTAGAACGCCTTCCAGCCAACGAATAGTATCAATATCCAGATTGTTGGTTGGCTCATCCAGTAACAGAATGTCTGGATTTGAGAATAGTGCCTGGGCAAGTAAAACACGTAACTTCCAACCTGGTGCAACCTCGCCCATGGGGCCGTAATGAAGATTCTCTGAAATGCCCGCACCGAGCAGGATCTCTCCTGCACGACTTTCGGCGCTATAGCCGTCAAGCTCAGCAAAGCGATATTCAAGCTCTGCCACTTTCATGCCATCGTCCTCGGACATTTCAGGCAAGCTATATATGCGGTCTCTTTCGGCCTTGATTTCCCACAGTTCGCGGTGCCCCATTATGACGGTATCGACTACGGTGAATTTCTCAAAGGCAAACTGATCCTGGCTGAGTTCTCCAACCCGATGGTTTGGAGTTGTCGAAACATTTCCTGCACTGGCTTCTAAAGAACCACTTAGGATTTTCATAAATGTGGATTTGCCACATCCATTTGCACCGATCAATCCGTATCGATTGCCATCTCTGAATTTGACGGAAATATTTTCGAATAATGGCTTGGCGCCAAACTGCATAGTAACGTTTGCGGTGGAAATCACAGAAGGGTCCAGATGGGGTGCTAGAGGGGAGGCGGACTATAAGGATTTATGACGCCTGTTTCAAGTTGGCAGCGGCCTGGAATTTGAAATAACTTACCAAATTAAGGGGAATTGATGGCTTTTTACCTCGAAAGGGGTGTTGTAGCTGTTAAATCGACGAATTCGTCGATCTTTGAGAGTAACTCTATAGTCTGTGTATCCGCTGACTCCTCCTAATGCGTCCGTAAATTACAGAGTATCTTTTCCAGGATTTCTGCGCGGCACGCTAACCTATGTGCCAACAGTCAACGCGGTTGATAATTAATTGCTTCTGTACTATCGTTTTGGGATCAAATTCCGGTCTTCCAGCAATACAAAACATGGTCGACCCAAGTTCAAACTTTACTAAAGAGACCCTTCAGGCACCACAAAAGCAATGACAACTGAAGCCATTGGGCTGTTAATAAATTTACCGCTACAAAGAGTAATGCCCGCACGTCTGGGGGAAACCGATATCGCAGTCTGGCGCAGTGCCTCGGGGCAGTTATCTGCCTGGCATAACCGCTGTCCGCATCGGGGAATGCGTCTCTCCCACGGGTTTGTGCGAGGCGAATCTTTAGCCTGTTCTTATCATGGATGGCAATATGATAAGAGCGGTGCGTGCAATTATGTTCCCGCACACCCGGATATGGCGCCGCCAGCGAATGTAAAGACAACCGCTTATGCGGTGGCTGAACAAGCAGGCGTCTTGTGGGTATCTTCTGGTCCAGCACCTGAAATGCTAGATCTGCCTGCAGATTTGATCCCAATTAGGAGCATGAGTTTTAGTTGCTCTATAGATAACGTGACCAATGCCTTTCTGGATTGCTCTGCTGAAATTGAACTCGGTAAAGGCCCTACTTCCCAATTTGATTCAAAACACCTAGTTTATTTACACCTAAGTTCTACCACCATTGATCACAACGTCCATGTATTGATTCAGCCTTCTGAGACAAAAATGCAGATTGTGCATCTACTAGGGAGTAGAGATTGGTCCAGCAATCAACTTGTTGGTTTGATTAACTGGAGTGAATCTGTGAGACGTTGTGCCGAAGCCTTTGAGCTCAGGGGCCAATAGCTATGCCGAAATTACAGCGTGCAAAAGAAGACTGGTACCCTATTTGTATAGAAGGTGGTCTACAAGTCGGTGAAGTTAGGCAAACCCATTTATTAGGCGAAGATTTAGTTCTTAAGGGTGAGAAGAACAACAATGTCTCAGTAACTGCAGCAGGTGAAAGCAAGCTCGTACAAACCGCCTATAATCATATTTGGACCTCGTTATCGGATAGCCCTAGGCAACTTTTCAGTATCGCTGAAGCCGCTGAAACCGATCGAACCTTTGTTCCTTGTGGCATTGTGCGGGTGAAGTGTTCACCGTTGCGTGCCGTAGAGAATTTTCTAGATATTGCCCATTTTCCCTTTATTCATACTGATGTTCTAGGTGCTGAACCACATACCGAAGTGGTCGAGTACGATGTAGAGATTAATGAAGAAGCTAACGAAGTGCTTGCCACCAATGTGAAGTTTTATCAACCCCAGGCGGCGATGTCTGCAGGGGAGGGTATTATTACAGATTACATCTATCGCGTTCCGGCGCCAATGGTATCCATACTTTACAAATCCTGCCCACCTAAACCAGAGGCCCTCGATGTTATAGCGCTCTTTGTTCAACCACTGGATGAGGAAAGCTGTAATGTTTGGCCGTGGATGGCACTGTATGATTATGAAAATTCAATGGCCGATCTAATCAGTTTCCAACAAATGATTTTTTTGCAAGATCGTTCAATACTTGAAAATCAGCGACCAGTAAAATTGCCGTTGGATCGTAGTGCAGAAATGCCCTCCAGGGCCGACCGAACATCTTTGGTGTATCGACGTTGGTTGAAAAAGCAGGGTGCCACCTATGGTGCGATAACGGAAGAGTCATGAGTTTTACCCTTTACGATTATGTGTTGTCTGGCAACTGTTATAAGGTCAGGCTATTCGCTAGCTTGCTCGGCGTTAGCTATCAAACTATTGCGGTTGATTTTCATCCGGGAAAGCAGCATCGCTCAGAAGCTATGCTCAAACTGAACCCCGCCGGTACGCTACCTGTTCTTGTGACAGATGATCAAATATTGACTGAAACTCAGGCTATGCTTGCCTGGATGGCGACAAAGTTTGATGATAGTAATACTTGGTTGCCCCATGACGATGCCACCCAGCTCGCAACGATCATGCAGTGGTTAGGATTCTCGGGTAATCTAACTGCTTCGGTCGGGGAAGCTAGACTGCATAGTTTGCTGTACCACCCCATTGATTTTGATTCAGCAATGATTGCTGCGAAAAAGAATCTGCGTAGACTTGAGGCTCATTTGACTATTCAAAATATTAATGGCGAGCAGTGGATTGCGGGTTCAAGCCCCACAATCGCTGATATTGCCTGTTTCCCCTATACGGCATTAAGCCCCGATGCAGGCCTTGAGCATGATGATTATCCGGTTATTCGCAATTGGCTCCACGCAGTGCGTAGTCTGAAGGGTTTTATCGCCATGCCAGGGATTCAGATTGTCCATGAATTACGCCATGCTGCGGAGGCGTGAATGAGTACTGATAGCCAATCTGCAATATTATTTAAGTCCTGCGCCACAATCGTAAGCTGTGATGATGTTGGGACTATTCACTACGACTGTGATCTGCTAATTGTTGGGAATAAAATATCTCGAATTTCTAAGCATATTGATGATAGTGAGTTGCCTGTTAATACACAGGTGATTGATGCTTTTGGGCATTTCATCTACCCTGGTCTAATCAACACCCATCACCATTTCTTTCAGTGTTTTGTGCGCAATCGCGTTGATTTGGATTGGACTAGATTATCATTGATTGAATGGCTTGATCGAATCTATCCGATATTCGCACGTCTTGATGAAGACTGTTTTTATCATTCATCAGTAGTCGCAATGGCTGAGTTGATCAAGCATGGTTGTACCACTGCATTTGATCATCAGTACAACTTCCCACGCCATGCCGGTAGCCAAATTGTAGACCGGCAATTCGAGGCGGCTGAGTTGCTCGGCATGCGCTTCCACGCTGGTCGTGGAACCAATACTTTGCCCATGTCACAAGGCAGCACCATTCCTGATGAGATGTGCGAGTCTACAGATGAGTTTGTTGCCGATTGTGCCCGTTTAATCGACCTCTATCACGATGCGAATCCGTTTAGCATGCGGCAGGTTGCGGTTGCACCTTGCCAGCCCGTGAATTGTTACCGGGACACTTTTATAGAATCCATTAGTCTGGCTCGCGATAAAGGTGTCTTACTGCACTCCCATGTAGGCGAGGGTGAAAGTGAGGCTATTCGTCAACGTACCGGCATGCGTACTATAGACTGGTGTGAAGACATCGGGTTTGTCGGCAGTGATGTGTGGTTGGCACATTGCTGGGAATTGAACTCTGCGGAGATTGCACAGTTGGCACGTAGTAAAACAGGCGTTTCTCATTGTCCCGAGCCAGTGTATCTGGTCGGCGCAGAAGTAACGCCGCTACCAGAAATGGAAGCGGCTGGAGTACGTATTGGCCTCGGCGTCGATGGTGCCGCATCGAACGACAATTCCAACTTAATGCATTGTATTCACTCGGCCTACATGTTGCAGGCACTGGTTGCTAAAAATCGTCAGCATCCTTTGCCCACGCCTGCTCGTTACCTGTATTATGCAACTCGTGGCAGTGCAGATCTTTTACAACGTGCCGACCTGGGTCAGTTGACCGAAGGTTTGGCCGCAGACCTATTTGCTATTGACACGCGCAAGTTAGAATTTGTTGGTACTACCCACGATCCGGAAAGCTTGCTGGCTAAGGTGGGGGTTTCGGATCATGTTGAATTGACCATGATAAACGGCAGGATAGTCTGGCAAAATGGCGAGTTCCCGGGGCTGGACGAAAGACAACTTGTTCACAGTGCCGAGGCAGTAGTTCGCCGTGTTATTTATAACGATTAGTAACTCATTCCATTTACTGGAGGAACAAGTATGCAAACGATGATGAAAAAACTGACCCAATTAACCGCAGCTATAGCTTTGGTAGGCGGAATTAGCCAATCTGCAATGAGTGCAGAGCCATTAAATATTGGTCTTTTGACACCCTCTCCATTGGCGGATGTGGGCTGGTCGAAAGCACTGGCTGATGGGCTGAACAACGTAAAGGAAAAGTACGGTGACCAGGTAAATATCAGTATTATTCAAAATATTCAGGAAGGCCCGGATGCCGAGCGCATCATGAATAAAATGGTCGGTGACGGCAATCAGTTCCTGGTGCTTGGATCTTTTGGTTATATGAATGGTGGTCTTAAGCTTGCTAAACGAAACCCTAAGCTGTCATTCGTACATGCTTCGGGCTTCAAGACTGGTAAGAATTTCTCTCCATTCACAGCAAAATATTTTGAAGGTGCCTATCTTATGGGTATGGCAGCTGCCGAATTGACGAAAACCAAAAAACTGGGTGTGGTTTCCGCTTTCGCGATCCCTGAACTGATTTCAACTATTAATGGCTTTGCCCTTGGTGCCCGTAGTATTGATCCTGAGATAACTGTAGACGTGATCTGGATTAACTCCTGGTTCGATCCTGCCAAGGCACAAGATTCTGCCAAAGCGTTGATTGCACAGGGCTCTGATGTATTGTTTTCTAATGCCCAGGATACTCCATCGGTTGTTTCGGTAGCAGAAGAAGCTGGTGTTTATGTCTACAACCTGAACAGTTCCATGGCTCATTATGCACCAACAAAATACCTTGGCGTTGTAAAGACCGATTGGGGGCCATTCTTTGTGTCATCAGTTGATGATCATCTGGCCGGCAAGTTCCAGGGTCAGAACCAGTGGTTGGGCATGGCAGAAGATACCGTTGTGGTTGAGGACTGGAGTTCTGATATTTCTACCGAAATGATGGCCAAGATCAAAGCGACTGAAGCGGCTATTGCTTCGGGTGCAATGCACGTTTACGACGGCCCAATTCACAATCAGGAAGGTAAGCAAGTAATTGGTGCAGGCGCACGCTTGGAAGATGGTGCAATCCTTGGCATGGATTGGCATGTGCAAGGTGTGAATTCACCTCTGCCAAAGTAAGTCGACATTCCTAAAGCTCTTATGCCGGCAGGTTGCCTTGTAACCTGTCGGCCGTAAGTATTGCTTGCAGAGAACTCATGTCCACTAACACCCCACCATTACTCTCACTACGTAAGGTTACCAAGCGTTACCCTGGACTGATTGCAAACGACCAAATTGATCTGGATGTAATTCCTGGCTCTATTCATGCCATCCTGGGTGAGAACGGTGCCGGAAAGTCTACTCTGATGAAACTGGTCTTTGGCGTTACGGAAGCGGATGAAGGCGAGTTTTACTGGAACGGTGAGAGGATTCAGAGACACACCACTGCATCTGCTCGTAAACTTGGCATTGGTATGGTTTTTCAACATTTCTCACTGTTTGAAACACTGAGTGTTGTTGAAAATATTTCCATGACCATTCCCGGTAAGCGTGCAGAACTTGCTGAGCGTGTTTTAGAACTTGGTAAGACTTATCATCTCGAAGTTGACCCACACGCCTCTGTGCATTCGTTATCAGTGGGTGAAAGGCAACGAGTGGAAATTATTCGTTGTCTGATGCAGGATTTAAAACTGCTCATACTCGACGAGCCTACCTCAGTGCTGCCACCACAACACGTCCGCTTCCTGTTTGATGCACTGCGAAAATTGCAGGCGGAAGGCGTCGCTATATTGTACATATCACACAAATTAGAAGAGATTCGTGAACTCTGTAATGAAGCGACCATTCTTCGTGCTGGTAAAGTGACCGGTAAGGTCAATCCAAATGAAAAAACCGCTCGCGAGCTTGCCACACTAATGATCGGCAAGAATATTCCTCAGATCGAAGCGCGTGATCATCAACCGGATACCAGTCAACCCATTCTGAAAATTAGTAACCTAAGCCTTACTAACCCTGATCCATACGGGACGCATTTGTCATCAATCGATTTGTCTGTATACGGTGGTGAAATTGTTGGTATCGCTGGTGTATCAGGCAACGGTCAACAAGAGTTGGCCCGCATTATCTCGGGCGAAGATAACAGTTTAAAACGTAGTGATAAAAGTCTCTCAATGTTTGGTAAGTCTGTCGCATCACTAGGTGTAACCGAACGTCGACAACTTGGGTTTTCTTTCATCCCTGAAGAGCGATTAGGGCGTGGTGCAGTGCCATCTATGTCATTGGCTAAAAATAGCCTTTTAACAGCCTATGAAAAAGGTCTTTTAAAAGGAGAGTACATTCAGAAAGAGCGAGTGGCTGACTTCACTAATCGCTGTATCGAAGATTTTGATATACGTTGCAATGGGATTGGCGCAACTGCTAACTCTCTGTCGGGTGGGAATCTACAGAAGTTTATTGTTGGACGTGAACTAATGCTCAAGCCAAAGCTTCTGTTTGCATCTCAACCTACCTGGGGTGTTGACATTGGGGCCGCTATGGCGATACGTCAACGTTTTTTGGACATGCGTGATGAAGGTGTGGCCATCCTGGTGATTTCCGAAGAGCTAGAAGAGTTGTTTGAAATCTGTGACCGCTTGTATGTGATACGCGGTGGTCAGCTATCACCATCATTAAAGGCCGGTGAAGTGACTCCCGATGATATCGGGGAATATATGATTGGTGCTGAGAAAATATCCAATGAGGGTGCTCATGCACATTAAATTTGAGCGGCGTGATCAACCTTCCCGCGGCATGTTGTTTGCAGTGCCCGTCATTACTATTGTGTTGTCAATTATCGCCAGTAGCTTGCTGATGTTGGCATTGGGTAAACCTATCTTACTTACTCTGCATTCTTTTTTCATCGCACCGTTTGAAAACTTTTACTCGATAACCGAAATATTTCTAAAATTTGGACCTCTTTTACTGATTGCTCAGGCTCTGGCAATAGGTTTTCGCGCCAAGGTGTGGAATATCGGTGCAGAGGGGCAGATGATCATGGGGGCAATAGCAGCAAGCTCTGTACCTGTGTATTTCAATGACAGTACGTCGATATTTTTATTGCCGCTAATGTTGATATTTGGCGCGCTAGGGGGCATGGGCTGGGCAGCAATTGCGGCTTTTTTACGAACTCGTTTTAATGCCAATGAAATTCTGGTTACGCTAATGCTCACCTCAATTGCGCTGCAGGTTCTGTATTACCTGTTGCTCGGTCCCTGGAAAGACCCCATGGGTTTTAATTTTCCACAAACCGTAATGTTTCAAGATGAAGCTCTGTTTACAACATTATTCGATGGTGTGCGCCTGAATACATCGATCTTTATTCCTATATTGTTCACCATCGCTGTGTGGATTTTTATGGAGAAACGATTCGGCGGTTTTAAACTGGAAGTCGGTGGCAAAGCGCCAAGAGCTGCAATCTATGCTGGCTTCAGTGCAAAAGGTGCTGTGTGGAAGAGTTTGTTGATAGCGGGGTTTGCTGCCGGTATTGCCGGTATGAGTGAGATTGCTGGGCCCATCGGACAATTACAACGATCAGTAACCTCTGGTTATGGCTATGCAGGAATAATCGTTGCCTATCTCGGTGCTTTGCATCCCATCGGAATTGTCTTTGCTGCGTTCTTTTTATCAGTGATTCAGATTGGCGGTGATATTGCCCTGGTCTCAGCTGATGTTCCCATCTCTGCAGTACATGTTTTTCAAGGCTTGTTATTGGTGTTCTATCTTGCTTCTTATACCTTTGTTAACTATCGGATTCGACTCTTCCGAAAAACTGATTCCCGACAGGCCATAGAACCATGAGTACGATTGAGTTTTTTCTGGCCGGAACATTTAGTGCGGCAACTGTTTTTCTTTTGGCAGCTCTGGGTGAGCTAATCGCTGAGAAATCAGGCATGCTTAATCTTGGTGTCGAAGGCATGATGGCCGTTGCTGCTGCAGTGGGTTTTATAGCCACCTATGAAACTGGCAGTCACATACTGGGGTTTGCGTTTGCAGGTTTTGCCGGAATTCTGGTTTCCCTGATTTTCGCTACCGTTTCGATAACCTTCCTAGCCAATCAAGTGGCAACTGGTCTGGCCGTTGGTATTCTAGGTTTAGGCTTGTCAGCACTGCTGGGGCGCGAATATGAAAGTCTAATTATCAGCGCTCCTGGCGGTATAAATATTCCACTTTTAAGTGATATCCCGTTAATTGGTCCGATCCTGTTTCAACACAATATCGTTGTCTATCTTACGATTGTCATTGGACTCACAATTGCCTGGTGTTTGAAACATACCAGACTTGGGCTTGCCATTCGCTCGGTGGGCGAAAATCCTAATGCCGCGCAAGCATTGGGTTATCCGGTACAGCTAATTCGTTATTCGGCGGTAGCGTTTGGTGGGCTTATGGCTGGCTTTGCTGGTGCCTATGCATCGACAATATATACGCCTCTATGGGCTGATGGCATGATCGCCGGGCGCGGCTGGATTGCAGTGGCCTTAGTTGTATTTGGCACCTGGAAAACTGGCAGAATCATGGTGGGCGCAGTTCTCTTTGGTTTTGTGTCGCTTGGAGAATTGGTTGTTCAATCTTTGTCCATCGCTATTCCCTCACAATTACTGGCCAGCATGCCGTACATCGTAACCATTGTGGTGCTTTCGGTTATCTCAATCAATGCCGCACGGCTTCGTTTACATGCACCTTACGCGTTGGGTGAAACCTACGATGGTTCTGAGCCTGGGTGATTCAGAATTTCTGCCTGACTCTGGAAAATTTCTGCAATCTTGCTCAAGTCTAAAATTGGTTTTTTCCATTAGCAGCTTTAACTACGGTCAATGCAGCAGTTTTCTATACCGTTGCATTATCTCCAGCTTGTCTGCCAAAAACCGAACCAGCCATCAAGCCGGTACCGCCAGGATAGTTGAAATAAAACAATCCACCCACCAGCTCACCGGCAGCATATAAACCAGGAATGGGTTCCTGGTCGTCACTAATAACCTGGCTTGTGTGGGGGTCTATGCGTAGCCCGCCGAATGTAAAAGTGATGCCGCAGGTGATGTGATAGGCCTCAAAAGGGCCATCCGATAAGGTATTGGCCCAGTTGGATTTGGGTATATCGAGTCGATTGGTATTACGTCCATCCTTAACATTGGGACTGAAAGGAATGTCGGTATTCACGGCATGGTTATAGCGTTTAATTTCAGCCAGAAAACCCACTTTATCTACGCCCTCCATTTTCTCCACCAATTGTTCCAGGGTGGGTGCAGAGACTTTTGAAGCCTGTTTGATTCTATATTCATCTCGCAACAAATGAGTCACTTTCTGATCGAACACCTGCCATGCAAATTGGTCAGGTTGTTGCAGAATGACTCGACCGTATTTGGCATAGGTATAGTTGCGAAAATCTGCGCCTTCGTCCAGAAATCGTCTACCGGTGGCATTGACCATAATGCCAAATGGATAGGAGTGCTTTTGAAAGCCATCACCAACTTCAAGATCGCCGAATTCCGGTGCATTATAATCCCACCCCACGGCATGGCATCCCGACCAGTTGCCACAGGGCGATGCGCCCACCTCCATGGCCATGCGAATACCATCACCGGTATTGAATGCGCTGCCACGAACTTTTGCCATTTCCCAACCAGGACCTAAATAGCGGGTTCGCCATTCTGTGTTGGATTCGAAACCCCCGGCTGCCAGTATTACAGACTTTGACGTAACATCATGCAGTTCATGGTTTTGTTGAACCTGAACACCAGTCACTGTGTGCCCATCGGATAACAGTTGTCTAACCCGTGCGCTATAGCGTATTTCGATGCCGGCTTGCGTGGCTAGTTGAGTGTGTCGATCAACCAGGCCTGGGCCACCGCCCCATGTTTCAAGTGTTAGTCCGCCCCAAAATTTAAATTTGCCATCTACCTTAAAAGCCTGTCGACCATAAATTGGCATAAATCGAATTCCCCGATCAGACATCCAGGCCATGGTGTTTCTTGAATTCGTAACCAAACGTTCACACAACGCGGGATCAGTTCTATAGCGGGTGATACGAAACATATCATCGTAAAATTCGTCCGTTGTGTAAGAGCCGAAATCTGTAATACCGATCTGTTCTGCAGACAGGTCCGGGCATAGAGCACGAATATCATCTGCGCCATCGTAAGCAAAGCGCATGGCTCCGGCGGTGAAGCGACTATTGCCCCCGTTTAAATGTTCTGGGGCACGTTCAAGAACCAATACGCTGGCACCTTTCTCGCGAGCCGCAAGTGCTGCGCAAAACGCTGCATTACCAGCACCGACTACTATGACATCGTAGTTACTCATTATTCAGAGATTCCGTAGGTTTGAACAGATCTTTGCGCAATGTGTTGAGTGCGGTCGGATCAATTTTTACATGGATAATAGCGGGTGCCTTGTTTGCCAACGCTTTGCTTAAGGCCGTTTGTAACTCGCCTGGGTTCTCAGCTCGAAATCCTTTGCCACCGCAAATCCTGGCGAACTCGTCGTAAGGTGGGCTGTTGATATCAGCGCCTAATAATCGTCCACCAAAAAACTCCTGTTGGTAAGCTTTTTCCGCTCCCCAGGATCCGTTATCCAGAACAATAGCTATAACCGGCAAGTTGTGGCGTATGGCGGTGGTGAATTCCGCCATAGTGAAACCGAACCCCCCGTCACCCATAATTGAAATCACCGGTCGTTCCGGTGCTGCAGCCTGAGCACCGAGCGCCGCTGCATAGCCAAAACCAACCAACCCAAAGTCCAGTGGAGTGATTAGTGCGGGAGATTGATAGTGTGCCAGTCGGTCAGCGGCTTGAAGACAAGCGTTGCCCGTATCCAATGTGACAATGGCATCTTTGGGTAGAGCCGCGCGAATTTCTGCCAGGGCTCGACGCGGATGCAACGGGGTTGCGTCGCTAGCGGCTTCTTTAGCACGTTCCGCTAACAGATCTGTATAGTTATCCTTAAACGTCTTGCCCCATGTTTGCCATGAAGATGTATCAAGACCAGTCGATGCCGCAAGGATTGCTTCAGTGCTGGCTCTGGCATCCGCCTGAATACCAACGGTTACCGGAAAATATCGACCGATGGCACTACCATCCACATCAATTTGTACGATCTTTGCAGACTTTGAAATGTACTCATGACTATGGAATGTGGAGTTAAAGGCCAGACGTGCTCCAATCGCAACAATGACATCGGCATCTCTAGTCAGTCCGCTGGCGACACGATTGCCGCGTGGTCCGCCCTGGCCGGCGAACAATGAATGCCCATGTGGCATCACATCAGCATGTCCAGTAGAGGCGACAATAGGTATTTGGAGTTGTTCGGACAACTTCTGGAGTACAGCACTACCTCCAGCCCATTTCAACCCACCACCAGCGACGATAACCGGACGCGTAGCAGACTGAAGCAAATCAATAATGTGTTTTAGATCTGCTTGATCAGGGCCACCGCCACGGGCTACAGATAATGGACCAAAGTCTGGCGAAGAAATTTGTGCAGCGAATAAATCTCGGGGTACATGGAGAACGACTGGACCGCGACGGCCACTCATAGCAAGACGCATTGCATCTAATAACATAGCTGGTAAACGCGTCGCATCGGTCACCAGTATTGAGCGCTTACAGATCGGTTGGAACAATGCCACCTGATCTACTTCTTGAAAAGTATCCTTGCCAAGATCGGCTCTGCTAATAGCGCCGGCGATGGCGACTAAGGGAGAATAAGCAAGATGTGCCTCAGTAACAGCCGTAACCAGATTAACCACGCCGGGTCCGGCCTGGGCACCCAAAACTATCCCAGGTCCGCCGGTTATTCTTGCATAAGCATCGGCCATATGACCGGCTGCGCGTTCATCGCGCGCACCGACGTAGGTTATCCCTTTATCGGCATGCATAGCATCGAACAGCTCCAACATTGAACCGCCAAGCAATCCAAACACCGTAGTTATGCCTGCATCCTTTAGGACCCGATAAACGGCTTCGCCGCCTGAGACTGTAATCACTATATTTTAAACCTCTGAGCCTGCCATAAAACCCTCGTAAACGGCTTCTTCTGCGGTGCGAGGGGAGACGCAGTCACCAATTAATTTAACGCTAAACGGTGCGTTGTGTAATAACTGCCCGGGGTTATTTACCGAGCTATGACCGAGTGATAAAACGACGGTATCAATATTGTTCAGCACAATCGGATCCTGAGTTAATGTGTCCTGAAAATACGCCGTATCGTTATCCACCCCATAAAAACGTGCGTGGGTTCGAATGCTAACACCGAGTTTATGTAGACGTCCGACATAATGATTTCGAGTGTATAGCTGTAACGTCTCTCCAGCCATAGCGGCGTTGGTGCAAAGTGTCACACTACAACCAGCCAATGCCAGGCGCTCCGCCAGGCCGATACCGGTCCAGTCTGCTCGCCAGTCGGCAATCACTACTGAGTCGCCAACCTTTACCTCATCATTTAATACCTGCCAGGCATTTACAACATGGCCAGCATCTCGTCCCTCGAATTCCGGCATATAAGGGGTGGCACCTGTAGCAACAATTACCGCGTCGGGCTTATGTGCGAAAATTGCTTCTGCGTTAATTGCAGTGCTTTTGATTATGTGCACACCGGCATTGATTAACTCGTTTTCGAGATTAGTTATCAGCCCACCAAACTCTTCTCGACCCGGTAGCTTTTGAGCCAATAAAGCCTGCCCACCAAGATGCTGTTGTGCTTCATACAAGGTGACCTTGTGACCCCGTTGTGCGGCCATTACTGCGGCCTTCATTCCAGCAGGACCCGCGCCAATTACAATCACCTGCTTGGCTGCATTAGTCATAACTAATCTAGCATGGGTCGTTTCTCTACCAGATACCGGGTTTTGAATACAGGAAATTCCGAGGCCCCGGTGGGCTCGCCCAATGCAGGATTGATTACAGGCGATACAGGCTCGAATGTCATCTGGTTTGCCTGCACTAGCCTTATTCGGCATGTCGCAGTCGGCAATCAGGGCTCGTGTCATACCGCATAAATCTGCCTGGCCGCTAGCCAGGATATTTTCCGCTGTTTGTGGTTGATTGATATGTCCGGTAACAATGGTCGGTTTGCCAGTAACATCACGAATTTTCTCAGCATAGGGTGCCGTATAACCGCTTTCCAGTCCCATGGGAGGCACTATGTGCACGGAGCCACCAAGGGAGGCTGATGTGCCAGCAACTATGCTGAAGTAATCCAGTTCATTAGCTAGTGAAGAGCAGATCTTCGAGACCAGGTCAGCACTTAAACCCTGTTCGTCCATCTCATCGCCGGATATGCGAAGACCGATCGCCAGGGCAGGGGCAAGAGCGCGGATTGACAGAATAACCTGCCGAACAAAATTCAGTCGTTTGTCGTAGTCACCTCCATAGCTATCCTCTCGCAAATTGACCAGTGGATTTAAAAACTGGGCAGGTAAGTAACCCTGGTTTGCAACAATCTCAACACCATCATATCCGGCCTCCTGTAGATAACCAGCAGCCTGGCCATAACCCTTTATCACATCTTCAATAAGAGCCTCAGGCATCGGCTGGGGCATAATATGAAAGCGCTCATTAGGAACAGCAGAAGGCGCGTAAGCCGGTGGAATTAATCCACTGGTGGATGACAAAAGTTCTCGGCCTTGATGAAATAGCTGGGCAAACAACTTTGTGCCATGAGGGTGAATCCGATCGGCCAGCTCCCGATAGTGTGGAATGCAGTCCTTACTCAAGGCCATCAATAGTTGCCCGGAAAACATGGCTGTTTCATGAATGGCGATAATCTCGGTGACTATTAATCCCGCACCGCCCTTTGCGCGGGCTTCATGATAGGCAATCAATTCTTCAGATGGGTGCTCATTGGCAAGATAGGTGTGATGCCCTGTGGAGACGATTCGGTTGGGAATTGTCACTGTACCAATGTTTGTTGCAGAAAATAAATGTGGGAACATCGTGCTCATGATTTATCTACTCAAGTGATTCCAGTGACGGCAACATAATATTAAATCGGCTACGTAACATGGCATCTATTTCTGGATCAAGATAATTGGGCCGGTGGTCTTTAAGAATTTGCCTGGCTTTTATACGAGCTCTTTCGAGTACGTCCATTGCGCCATCTTTAGTCCAGCTGTCAGGGGTTTGTCTGTCAGCAATCTGTGGATAGACATAGTCAATTTCCATTCGTTCCAGAGTTTGTGGGTGACCCAGATAATGTCCTTCGCCATTCACTACGTCACGTATGGTATCGATGGCTATAGTTTCTTTATTGACTTCCACACCATGGATGCTGCGCAATACGCCACCCAGCATATCGTTATCGATAATAAAACTTTCCAATGAACTGCCCAACATACTGGCCAGTGTGCCACAGGCGTGTGAAATCATATTGCAACCGGCATGGGCCGCCAATGTTACAGAAAGATTTTTTTCATATCCGGCCTGGGCGTCATGTACTTTTGCATCGGAGTAACCGGCAATGCAGGCAACAGGTAAACCGTAGTGACGCCCCATTTGAGCGGCCGCTGCCATAACAACAGCCTGTTCTCCACCACCACCACACATGGCCCCAGTACGTAGATCAGATACCAGTGGCTTGGGTGCAAAAATGATGGCTGCATTCGGATCAATTAGCCAGGCAAAAGTAATGCCGGCCAGAGACTCGGCTACTGCCTGTACGATAGAGCCGGCCAGTGTTACCGGGCTGGTCGCGCCCATCTGCCCCGCAGAAATGAGTTGTACTGGAAGTCCATAAAGCACGGCCTGTTCAACAATCTCGCATGACTCTGTAGCAAAGCGCATGGGAGGAACCACATGGGTTGCCATAATAGTTAGAAATGGTCGTTCACGAAACTGTTGCTCGCCCCCAGCAACTGCATAACAAATTTCCGCGATAGTTTTTACATGCTCCGGCAGCGTGGCGCTAATGCAAATATGTTTGGATGTGCCGGCAAGACACGCATACAGGGTGTTTATATCGAGATCGTACGGGTTGGGTGCGTCGGTACCCACTACAGGACGGCTGAAAAAATGAATATGTTCCTGCAAGTCCACAATGCGGGCCATGTCGTACAAATCCCGAATGGTGGTTTCACGATAGGCTTGAGTTTCAATATCCTGAATGCGTGGCGCAGCGCCGCCGGTGCCAACATGAACTCGGGCTCTCGATATATCCAGGTGATAGCCGTTCCTTCTTGACCATAAAGTAACGTCGCGTCGAACGCCGGCAAGCGTATCGTTTATCATCGAACGGGGGAACAGCAGACGCTCTTCGTCCGTGAACTTACCGCCATTGGCCGTTACAATATCAATCATGCATTGTGGAGCCTGGGACAAACCAGGGTTTTCAAGCAAATCAAGAACTGCTGAGTGAATTGCCTCAATATCCTCAGTTGATAGAGGTTTAAACTGGCCACCACTTACGCCCATCCATTTGGAATTGCTGGTATCTTCCTTAGCTTGTTGACGACGCTCCATACGTGCATTGCGACCACGTCGCGTGGTTTGTTCTACGCCATTTGTCATCAACTCTTCTCGCATTATATTTCATCTATGAGTATTAAATCAGACCAGTAATTAGTAGACAAACGATATAAATTCGTTTAATAAATGAAATGAATTCATTTATAGAAGTGTTGATGTCGGTATCACCCATAGCATTACGTGCGTTTGAGGCAGCAGCGCGTCATATGAGCTTTAAAGTCGCGGCCAATGAGCTGAATCTGACGGCAACTGCTATTAGTCACCAGGTACGGTCTCTGGAAAAAACTCTCGGACATCAATTGTTCAATCGCCATGTGCGAAAAGTTACTCTGACGGCAGAAGGTGAAGATCTGGTCAGAACCCTCACACCGGCATTTCAATCGATCAACGCTGCTATTCAAAAATTGCAGAATCAAGCCAGTCGACACACCGTCACATTAGGTTCAGGGCCAATATTCGGCGCGCGTTGGTTAGCCCCCAAGCTGGGTTTATTCTGGCGGCAAAACCCAGATATCGATTTGAGGCTGCATCATTC
>JBLHGU010000020.1:0-47041 GCA_047615875.1 Parasphingorhabdus sp. | reverse complement strand
GCCACAATCTTCGGGGCAGAATGTCAGACCTCCCAGGGTAAAACGCGTGACCTTCACACTTATGCCTGCCACATCTACGTCCGCCGTTTCCGTGCAAGTATCGGGCTTTGAAGATATTGGCCTTCTCACCCACGGCGACCGCCTCTTATGCGATTCTTGTACATCAAGCCAGTGCTTTGCCTACAGCTTCCTTCAGATTCCACCTCACGATGGACACCTGCCGTTCGGCTAACTGTTCCCCTTGCCGGGTCAGTAAGGGACTTTCACCCTCAAGTCATTCAAATCACCACCACAGTGATCTGTACAGCGCCTGTCACGGCGCTACGCGCCATGCCTGGCGCACCACAAAAAAGACCGCTTTTTAGCGGCCTTTCAAATCACTTGAAAAAAACGATGTTACAGACGCATTGGCATAACTAGATACAAGGTGTCTTGATCTTCCGGGTCCTTTATTACACAGCCACTATTCGTATCTTGAAGCCGTAATTCTACTATCTCTGATGATATGGCCTTCAAAGCGTCCAGCATATAGTTCACATTGAAACCGATGTCGATCTCATCGCCGCTATAATCTACCGATAATTCATCCCGAGCTTCTTCTTGTTCTGGATTATGAGCAGTCACACTAATCAGCCCATCGGTAAGATGAAATCTGATTCCACGAAATTTCTCGTTTGTTAGAATTGAGGTTCTACTTAAAACATCAATCATTTCGTGACGATTGACCATCAATTGCGTAGTTAACACCTGGGCCATAACTGTTTCATAATCGGGAAATCTTCCATCGATAAGCTTGGTCGTCAACGTACCAGACTCCCCATTTAAACGAATATGATTATTGTTCAGCTCCAAGCTTAAAACATGGTCCTTATCTTCAAGAAATCTTAACATCTCCAACACCGCTTTACGGGGGACGATAGATTGCCTGTGTTGCAGACCATTACTTTGCTCAAGTGTTACCTCACTCTTTGCTAAACGATGCCCGTCAGTTGCTACTGTTCTGACAACATTGTCCTGCAATTCCAGCAATACGCCATTAAGAAAATACCTGACATCCTGCTGTGCCATAGAAAAAGATGTTAAATCCAATAGCGATCGCAAGTCGTTCTCCTGAATTCTGAAACGCTCTTCCCATTCTTTAGTATCAAGGCTGGGAAAATCATCGGCTGGTAAAGTCTGTAATTTAAAGCGACTTCTCCCTGATTGAATCTGAGCGCCAGCTCCATCACTGCGAAATTTAATTACTGAATCATCAGGTAGTGATCGACAAATATCAAAAATCTTTCTCGCGGTTACAGTACAGGACCCTTCTTCACCGGTTATACCATCAACTCGAAAACTGACTTCAACTTCAAGATCTGTTCCAGTCAAAATCAACAGTCCTGACTCGTGACGAATAAATATATTGGCAAGTATTGGTAATGTCTGACGTTTCTCCACCACACTGGTTACCAACGAGAGTGGACGCATCAATTTACTTTTTTCGATTTCAAAATACATAAAATTAAGGATATATAAGTTTAAGAATGTATAGGTTTAAGAATATATAAGTTGTTTATTACTTTTTATTAGTCTTGTGGATATCTGGATAAATGGTTAAAATCTGTTTATTATCAAAGGCTTAAAGTATTTAATGGTTGTGGATAAGTTATTGATAAGTATGGGGGTTATTGTGCATAAGTGCAGTACTTATGTGAATAAGAATTTTTCCCATACTTGTTAGCCAGTTATCCACAGGTTATCCACTAAGTTGTTTACGCAAGTTAGTGGTGTCCTCTTTGACCTTACTATCAGTTTGACACAATTCCTCAATTTTTCGACAGGCATGAATTACAGTACTATGATCACGGCCCCCAAAAGCATCACCAATATCAGGCAGACTCAAATTGGTGAGTTCTTTGGCCAGTGCCATGCCTATTTGCCTGGGTCTCGCAATATTGCGATTGCGTTTCTTTGAATTTAAATCAGCGATTCTAATACTGAAATACTCTGCTACTCGCTTTTGAATATTGTTTACCGTGATTTGACGTTCCTGAAATACGATTAAGTCTCTCAGGGCCTCTTTAATTAGGTCGAGATCAATTTCACGTCCGGTGATGCCACTGCTGGCGATAACACGGTGTAGGGCTCCCTCAAGCTCTCTGACATTGGAATGAATCTGCTTGGCCATAAAAAACGCGACTTCATCACTCAAATTGATGCCTCGCTGACGAGCCTTCTTCATCAAAATTGCCACCCGGGTTTCTAACTCCGGTGGATCAATGGGTACGGTCAGGCCTGAGCCGAAGCGAGATATCAGACGTTCAGACACACCATCAATTTCCTTTGGAAATCGATCGCTGGTAATGACTACCTGACGTTGGCCTTCCAATAGTGTGTTAAATGTATGAAAGAATTCTTCCTGGGAATGATTTTTGCCTGAAAAGAATTGAATATCATCGATCAATAATGCATCAAGTGAGCGATAATAACGCTTGAACTCATTGATTTCATTATGTTGTAGCGCGCGGACCATATCGGCTACAAAGCGTTCGGAATGAATATAAACCACTCTAGCACGAGGGTTTTTGTTGTATATCATATGGCCAGCGGCTTGCATCAGATGGGTTTTACCCAGACCAACACCGCCGTACAAAAACAACGGATTGTATGCCTGGCCCGGATTCTCTCCAACCTGGTAGGAAGCGGCTCGTGCCAGCTGATTGGATTTACCTTCCACATGTGTTTCAAAGGTAAAGTTTTCGTTCAACTTACCTTTGGAATATCCTTGTCCGAAGGGCTTCGATCCGGAGGAGGCAGCCGGAGTGGAATTTGTTGGGGTATCATCTTCGGTGCCGTGTCCGCCAATTTCGATGCTAACAGTTAACGGCGTAGTACTAAAAGATTCGGCGATCTCAGCGACTCTATCCAAATAGGTATTACGAACAAAATCCATTACAAAACGGTTGGGTGCCAGTAATGTCAGTGTTTGCTGATTTTCCATTGCGTGTAATGGTCGAATCCAGGTATTGAATTGCTGATCGGGCAATTCATTTTCTAGTCGATTAAGGCAGTGACGCCAGATTTTAGGATCGGTGGCAGCGGACAAATTATCAGACATCTTTGGATTAACATTCGTAAAATCCCCCCATTGGTGTCAAAAGGGGGCCCATTGCAAGCAATATAGTTGGCTTGCAATGCATTTAACAGGATCACTCGGTGCTCCGGTTCATCCACGGATCGGGACGTTGTTACGCCTTGCGGGATGCAAACAACGGTCTACTACGCAGAAGCCGCTCTAATTGGGGAGTAGTCTGTTTAAGTGTACTCTTATGCGCGTTTAACTCCAACAACTATAAGGTTTACGACAGAGTTTTGAGGTCGAAGAAGGTCATTACAACTAGCATATAGTGGCTGGCAATCGGTATAAAATTGAATGAATTACTAAAACTTTCAGTTTATGTCTAATCGATCTTGACACAAACCCAGTAAAAACAGTACATTCCGCCCCCTTTTATCGCCCGAATTCTCCGTCCAGGACTACAAAATGAAACGTACCTTTCAACCCAGTGAACTGAAGCGCAAACGCACCCATGGTTTTCGCGCCAGAATGAGCACCCGTGGTGGTCGCGCTGTTATTAATGCTCGTCGTGCTAAGGGCCGTGCCCGTCTAAGCGCCTAAAGTTATCTGACAGTTATCCTGTCCTTTAGCAAAGCCAGAAGGCTGCTAGCCAGCGCCGAATTTCGGCGCGTATTTCAACAACGTAACAAGATAGGCACCCACACGGGCAGTTTACACCTGGCTGAAAACCAGCAAGTATCTTCCAGATTGGGAATAACCGTTTCCAAGCGGGTATCCAAAAGGGCGGTTCAACGAAACCGAATCAAACGTCTGGTGCGGGAGTTTTTCCGGCACAATCAGCAGCGTCTACCTGGTATGGATCTGGTTTTCACTGCATATCCGGGTTGTGCTGAACTTACCAATCAGGACGTCGTTAAAATGCTGACTCAGTTGTTCTCACGGGCTGAAAAACGATGCAGACCTTCTGCCTGATATTATTGCGTGGCTACCAGCTTATAATTAGCCCGCTTTTGGGCCCGCGTTGTCGTTTTTATCCTTCTTGCTCCGAATATGCCATAGAGGCAATTGAACGCTATGGTGCGGCAAAAGGTGGCTGGCTAGCCATCAAGCGCATTGCGAAATGTCATCCCTGGCACCCCGGTGGTTGTGATCCGGTGCCCGACGCGTCTGAGAAATTACCAACATGATGGAAACCCAGAAACTGATTCTTTATGTAGCCCTTGGCCTTGTGCTGATGCTACTGTGGCAATCATGGCTAGAATATAGTGCGCCGACTGTCCCTGTCGGACAACAACAGTCGCAGACTGGCAGCTCCCCTTCTACGCCAGCCATTGATGATGGCAGTGTTCCGGATGCACCAGTAACCCAGGCTACCCAAGCATCTGCTCTACCCAGTGCACCGGGTGTTGAATCAGCGGAAGAAGGGATTCCTGAATCTGACACGATAACCGTAGATACCGACTTATTAAGAGTATCTATCAGTATAATCGGTGCAGATATAAAAAGAGTTCGACTTAAAAAATACCCGGTAACAGTCGATGACCGCGACAATTATCTGGATTTGATGTCACAAACCCAACCAGATGTTTTTGTTGGCGAATCGGGTTTGCTCGGCCGTGATCACGATTTCCCAAATCATAAAACCGCCTACCAGGTGACTAAAAGCGAATACAGCTTAAGTGAAGGAGACAGTACTCTGGAAGTTGTGTTCAACTGGTTAGCCGAAGATGGTATCGAGTACAGCAAACAATATACATTTCATCGTGATAGCTATGAGATAGATATAGCTTTCAAGGTTAACAATCTGAGTAATTTGGACTGGACTGGCTATCAGTACTCCCAGTTTGCTCGAACTCAGGTGTCCGATGACAGTAGTTTAGGCTTTCTTGGTCGTTTACCGAGCTACAAGGGCGGGGCAATTTTTACCCCGGAAGAGCATTATGAGAAATATGATTTTTCTGACATGCAGGATGGAAATTTAAAACGCCGTACGGAAACTGGTTGGGTTGCCATGCTGCAGCATTATTTTGTTGGTGCCTGGTTACCAGAGGATCCTGGTCCTTACGAGCTTTATTCCAGCGTTGCCAATGCTACAACAGCGCCACTTTATCGCATAGGCTATAAGACCTTAACGCCTGTTAATATCGGTGTTGGTCAGATCGGTGAAGTTAAAAACCGTCTGTTTATTGGGCCAAAAGAGCAGAACAGACTAGATTTGACCGGAGCGGAAGGCCTTAAACTTACGGTAGATTATGGTTGGCTGACAATTATTGCCTCACCATTATTCTGGTTGCTGAATGAGATCAATAATATAGTCGCCAATTGGGGTTGGGCGATTATTTTTCTCACTATGATTATCAAACTGGTGTTTTTCCCGCTGTCTGCAGCCAGCTATAAGTCCATGGCCAAGATGAAAAATCTACAGCCGCGACTCAAGACGCTGAAAGAACGTTACGGCGATGACCGTCAGAAATTTCAGCAGGCCATGATGGAGATTTATAAAAAGGAAAAGATCAATCCATTAGGTGGCTGTTTACCTATTTTGGTACAAATTCCAGTTTTTATCGCTCTCTATTGGACCTTGCTGGAGAGTGTAGAGCTGCGACAGGCCAACTGGTTCTGGTTGGCTGATCTGTCTGTAAAAGATCCGTATTATATCCTTCCGGTCCTGATGGGTATCTCCATGTTCGTGCAGCAGAAGCTTAATCCTGCTCCCATGGATGATTTGCAACAGAAGATAATGATGGCACTGCCTTTTGTGTTTACTATTTTCTTCCTGTTTTTCCCTTCTGGACTGGTACTGTACTGGGTAGTTAACAACGTACTGTCTATTGCTCAGCAATGGTTCATTATAAATAAGTTGCAGGCATCCAGCACCTGATTTGATTGTCACAATAACCGGCCAAAGCTATTTTTTCTGGGGTCAGTTCACGGTAAGCTATTACCATGACCACTGATACTATTGCTGCTATTGCCACCCCTCCTGGAATTGGAGGGGTTGGAATTATTCGGGTATCGGGCAAAGATATTGCAAATATCTGCCAGAAAATAGCAGGAAACTTGCCTAAACCTCGCCTGGCAACCTTTAGAAACTTTAAAGCCCCGGATCAGACCATTATTGATCAGGGTATTATTCTCTACTTTCCTGCGCCCAATTCTTTTACCGGGGAAAATATTTTGGAGCTGCAGGGCCACGGCGGTCGAGTGGTCATGCAGTTGCTACTGGATGCTGTGCTTGAGGCAGGAGCCAGACTCGCCAGGCCAGGGGAATTTTCCGAACGCGCCTTTCTAAATGAGAAGCTGGACCTGATCCAGGCAGAAGCAATAGCGGATCTTATTGAAAGTGGTTCACAAAGTGCTGCCCGTCTGGCTGTTAAAGCACTGCAGGGTGAATTTTCCAACGCCATTCAAAACTCGGTAAATCAGGTAGAGAATCTACGCTTGTTTGTTGAAGCTGCCATCGACTTTCCCGATGAAGAAATTGATTTTCTGGCCGACAAAGATTTACACAATCGTTGCCACAATGCGGTAACTAACCTGCAACTGCTATTACAAAGATCAGAACGTGGCCATCTGCTTAGAAACAATCTTAATGTGGTATTGACCGGTGCACCCAATGTTGGCAAGTCGAGCCTGCTTAATGCTCTAAGTGGAAAGTCCCGGGCAATCGTTAGTGACATCCCGGGTACAACCAGGGACACCATAGACGAACATATCGATATTGGCGGTGTCCAACTTAGACTGGTAGATACAGCAGGTATACGTAGTAATGCAGATTCCTTGGAGCAAGAAGGGATTCGTCGAGCGCACCAGGAAATAGACGCCGCAGATCTGGTTCTCGTCGTACTTGATGATAGTAATCTACAAGTTAACCCGGAAGAAGAATTCACCGATCTTGAGCATGCAACGGTGTTATATATTCATAATAAGATTGATGTATCTAATGACAAAGCATATACCTTGCCACAGAAAGCCTCTCATCTTTGGGTGTCGGCTAAAACGGGTCTCGGCATTAATTTATTAGAAGACTATCTTTCGAAATTCGCACTGCAGGAAGCAGGAGAAGAGAATGTTCACCTGGCCCGCAGCCGACATTTGATTGCCATGCAAATTGCCCTGAAACATCTCAAGTCCGCACTCCAACAGCTTAAATACGGCTATGGAGAACTGGTGGCAGAAGATTTAAAGTTATGCCATCGGTCTCTGGGTGAAATTACAGGACAAACGACCAGTGATGAATTGCTAGGGAAAATTTTCGGTTCATTTTGTATTGGCAAATAATTTGGGCGTGTACTCTAGTAATAGAAAATGACTGATACAGACTACAGTAGAGTTTCCCTCAAAAAAACGACGAATCCCGCCTGATTATTAAAGTTGAAGGAATTACTCTGGATTTAGATGCAAGTTGCTTATATGTGGTTAGCGATAAGGAGGCACGATTGTATGTTTATGACATCGACTAATACAATTTTTAGAGTTAGAGCTATAATTCCACAACTAGTTGTTAACTACTGTCAGGCAATCAAGGTATTTAACCCGCATTGCTAATGTAGTAATGTTCTATTGAGCTAACTTTTGCGTTTTGGTTGGAAGCAAGAGAAATCTGAATAACAGATTTAAAGAAATTTACTATTAACTACAATTATTTGGGCCAGGTAACCTTATGCATGAATTATTACAAAACCTGTACTTATTCAGACAACTGGATCAGGAGTCACTGGCTCTTATCAGCGAAATTACTTCTATTAATCATTATGCAGCCGGGCAGAAAATTTTTGGCCAAGGTACACCGGCTGAATCAATTTATATTATTCAGCACGGAATTGTTAACATTGAGCAGGAATTATCTGATAAATCGCGGGTAGATGTCGCCACATTGGCTACGGGCAGTCATTTCGGTGAAATCGCATTTCTCGATAATCAACCTCGATCGGGTACTGCCACCTCCTCTACAGAATCAGATTTAGTGGAGTTAAAGTATACCGACCTTCGCACGATGCTGGACAGTCATATGCCCCTGGCAGTACATTTTTACAGGGAATTGGCGCGCTTCCTATCCAGTCGTTTGCGCTTAACGACATTGGATCTTACTTATTCCAAGAGCCAGAATATTAGTCATTTTTAAGCCCCTGGCCTATCCGGTTGCCCATTTCCAGCATTGATTCTCCATCGAGAGCTAGCAGGCCCTCCGCAACACCAAGCTGATCAGAACGATTTTTATTCTGGCTTAGTTTGGTTTTGCCAAGAATGCGAGAAACGGTAATTTCAATACCAACAATGCCGCACAACATTTTCTCAATGTATTCCTCTGGCGCATCACTGACAGACCATGGTACGGTCTGGGTTTTTTCTCTTAAATTTGTTTGTTTGGTTACATGGTCCTTTAACCACTGACGGTCCTGAATGATTTTCGCGGTGCCATAAATATGCACCACAATGTAATTCCAGGTCGGTACAACCTGACCAGTTTGTTTTTTTGTTGGATACCACGATGGTGTGACGTATCCATTGGGACCCTGAAAGGTAATCAGGTTTTCCGTTTCTTCTGAAAGTACTTTCCACAACGGATTTGGTTTTGCCAGATGACAGGACAAAATTCCGTTTTCTGCAGAATCAGGGTCGAATAAGAAAGGCACATGATTGGCAACTAGATTGCCATCAACTACGCAGATCCAGGTGCCTAATGGGTAATCAAGTATCAGGTTTGCAATGGCTTGTGGGTTTGACTCTTCGAAATATTTTGGCAGGTACATAAATTCAGGCCGATATGCTGTTTTGAATAATCTGGGACGGGATATATTCACTCAGTGGTTTTACTATACCGAGATAATTTCCCTGCAAGTAGTCGATACCTATCTGTTGTAATTTCTCAGCCTGTTCTATGCTTTCCACATATTCCGCGACAGTTTTTAAATTCAGACTATGGGCAATTTCCGCCATAGAAGAAACCATTTTTTGATCAACCTCGTTATCAATAATATTACGAATAAAGCGGCCATCAATTTTCAGGTAATTCACTTCCAACTCTCTGAGATACGCAAAAGAACTTAGCCCACTACCAAAATCATCCAATGCAAATTTGTGACCTTTTTCAGAGAGCTTGCGAATAAAATCCCTTGCAACCTCAAAGTTCAAAATAGCGAAAGTTTCCGTTATCTCGAAACACAGTTTGCCTTTACAAGCCGGAAACTGATTCACCAATTGTAAGCAACGATCAAGGAACTCTGGCTCTCCGATACTTCGACCAGAAATATTAACCGAACATAAAGGCGCTTTGGGACGAGTTATCTCAAGTTTGCTAATCCACTTTAGTGTGGCCTCTAATATCCACAAATCCAACTTGGTTGTTACACCAAATTGTTCAAGCGGTGAGAGAAACTTAGCTGCGGTATGAATTACCCCATTTTTGTCCCGGTAGCGTGCGAGAATCTCTACCCACTCAATTTCGGTCAGGTTTTGACTTGCACAAATAGGCTGCCACCAGGCTTCCATCTGGTCATAGTCCAAAGCATCGTTAATCAATGATACCCAGCGCAGGTTCTGGTTTCGACGCGATAGATAAAAATCATTTTTGGAATAAAGGTGAAGACGATTACGGCCGCGCTCCTTGGCGATATAACAGCACTCGTCAGCGTTACGTAGCGCTTCATCGATGGAGTCCACACTATTATCGAGCACTACCGCGCCAATGCTCATGGACGTGTGAAAGATCCTGTCCCCATGTTTGAAATGGTGGGAAGAGACACGATTTATAAAAGCGTCGCACAATGACAGAGCACCCTGCCTGCTATTTTCATGAATCAGTAATCCGAATTCGTCACCTCCTAGCCTGCCTACAATGGCCTGGTCTAAAAAAAGCTCCGACATAATTTCAGCAAACTCTGACAATAAACGATCACCTACATTATGACCGTGAGTGTCATTAACAATCTTGAAGTGATCCAGATCTATGAAACACAGCAGTAGAGATTGTCTGGATTTTTCCCGTTGTTCAAATCGGTTGGTAATTTGCTTTTTGAATTCACGACGATTTAATAACCCGGTTAAAGAATCGTGACAGGCCTCGTGAGTGAGTTCTCGGGTGCGTTGATCAACCAGTTCTTCCAGTTCATGTTGGTAAGCTTTGAGTGTTTCCTGAATTTCGACCTGTCGATTCTGCATGGTGTTATAGGCACTAATCACACGACCCAGTTCGTCGTCATGAAGTCTCTCAACTGATTGATGCTTACCGAACTCCTCGTACTCTCTAATAGATCGATTGAGTCGATAGAGTGGATTGGAAACCGTTTTACGAAATGCGTAGTGGGAAATTGCCACTAACAAAATAACCAGGGTAAGAAAAAAAGCCACCTGGGTTTGAATATCGGCCAGATGTCTTTTATGCAATTGATTCAAAGTAATAGCCAGGGACAAACTTCCGACTACACGATGGCCGCTTTCGTTAGCAAAGCTAATGGTAGCGGCCCTGATACTTTTGGTCTCTAGATTGTCCAGGGATCCGAATAAATCTACGATATTGCCATCGGCATCAGTGACCTGGACAAAACAAAAATCCCTATCAGTTATCAACGATAAGGTGAGTGATTTAACCAGATTGATATCATTACTGGCCATAGGCTCTGCCAGCATTAGCGACATAATATTGGATTGGGATTCCAGTTTTTGGGTTAATTCTACGAGGTCAGATTGATAACGGTTCCAGCCGAAAATGAGCATGGTGGCAAGGAATGCCAGCAGGCTTAGGGAAATCAGCAGAAATTGAAATCGCTGACTCAGTGAAAATTTGATCATTAATCTTCAAGGGGCCGATGCTGAACCTGAGGCCAGAGTCGGTGGGCTATTTCCAAATTTCGATCCAGGTCGTCCAGAAACATTCGGCGTGTAGCACGATTTAACAATACATAGAGAGTTTCGTTGTGAACAACGAAACTCTCTGGATCAATGGGTAATTTTCGTCCCATGCGAACGCCGAAGGCACAATAACCAGAAAAAGCGGGCAGATATCTCTCTGGGTTGGCAATAAACTTCTCACGGTTTTCATTAGAGGCGAACCACATTGTGCCATGTTCAGTAGTGTGTACATTTGATCGATTGCCTGGTTTGGCTTCACCACTGAAATAGGCTACTACATCATAGCCATTTAAAACCACGCCGCTGCTATTGGTGTTTATTGCTTCGGCAAAGGCCATGTTAGAGAAAAATACCAGCGTAAATAACCAACTTATGCGCAAACGAAACCCTTTAGCTGAATTTTTATTTACCATATCCTTTATTCCTTATCCAGGTTGAGAAAGAATCATACCGAATTTTGGCTTCTAATTGTGAGGGGCTGAAGCTAATTTAGGATGCTGCACAATCAATCAGTTATAAAGGTCAACTCTCGAGCATTGGGAAAATTCCCTACCAGGGCAAAACTTCACCATTGGCATGCCAAAAGGTGCCGCTATTGGCAATGTTCAGACCGTCAATGCGGGCAATTAATCCTGATGCGGCTTCGCTGACATCAATACCACTATGCCCCGTCATATCTGTGGATACCATGCCAGGGTGTAACAGAGCCACAGAGATACCCTGACTTTCCAAATCGCGGGCCAGGCTGACACCAATAATATTAACCGCAGCTTTAGATGCGCGATAACCATAGCGACTACCAGAACCATTATCGGTAATGGAGCCCATGCGACTGGTTACGATGGCGATTTTGCCACCTTCTCCTAATCGGGGTAGAACTGTGCTGGATAATCGTAGTGGGCCCAGACTGTTAATTTCGAATTGTTGTCTGATGGAATCAAAGTTCAGGTCATCCAGAGTTTCGCGATTCAAAACGCCGGCGTTATTTATCAGCACATCTACACTAACACCCTCCAGTTCGCTGGCAAGCTTCCCCATGCTTTCATCAGAAGTTACATCTATTCCCTCTATGGTGCGAACACCCAGTTCAACCAGATCCGAATTGCTTTGGCGACAAAGTGCAATAACAGATTCGCCTCGTTTACTTAGCTGACGACACAATTCAAGACCGATACCACGACCGGCACCACTGATAACATAATTGGACATACTTTTTCCTTTAGAGATAATCTCAGGTTTTTTACACCTGCATATTGACTTCGCGCAGGTTAGAAATCAAGGAGCTTTTGCAGACAAAATTGCCCGTTTAGGAGCCGGATAACCTTCTTTAGTCAGACCGGGTGAATCAGAGTGTAAAAAATCCACCAGAGAATGAAATGTCATCCAGTCCGTACTGCGTTGTTCCTCTGGGGTGGTAACCGAAACATCGATCAATTCGACGTCTCGAAACTTCAATTTTTCAAGCCACAACATCAGTGCGTCCGGGCTTGGTATAAACCAGACATTGGTCATGCTGGCGTAGCGCCCCCGTGGTACCAAAACCGTGTCTTTGTCGCCTTCGACAACCAGAGTTTCCAGTATTAACTGTCCACCGGGGCGTAACGCATTGCGTAGCTCCATTAAGTGTTCGAACGGTGATCTACGGTGGTAAAGGATACCCATAGAGAAAACGCAATCGAACGCTTTGAGTGATGGTGGTAACTCTTCCATTCGACAGGGAAAGACCCACACCGGCGCTTTAAGATACCTGGTTGTGGCAAGATACTGGTAAACGTATAGTAAGGTCGGTTCTATTCCTACGACCATTCGGGCACCGGCTCCTGCCATCCGCCAACAATGATAACCACTACCACAACCCACATCGAGAACAGTCTTATCTTGAAGCGGGTGCAATCCCGGCAAGAGGCGATCCCACTTTAAATCTGAGCGCCATTCGGTATCGATTTTTACATCGAATAGACTGAACGGTCCTTTTCTCCACGGATGCAACTGACGCAGCGCGTTTTCAAGTTGCTGCCTTTGTTGATCATCAATTGTGCCTCCAACACCCACTTCAGTGTTGTTCAGATAGGATTCCTCGGCTAGTAGATCCGGCAAATTATCCAAACTGTGATGCCATTTTGACGAATCGCCATGGGCATCTTCAGCCAAACGTTGTTGCACCAATAGTTGTAAATCCCCTGACCATTGTTCTAATGGTGTGTCCAGGCAGGCTGTATAAAATTCGTTATAGTCAATCAAGAAAGGTGTTATCCGTAGGGTTCTCAGTGGATATTGTAACGCCTCAGGCTCTGGCATAATGCAATGCCAATGTAATCAATAATAACGACTCATGTCTCGACCACTTGAAGGAATTACTGTCGTCAGTATTGAACAGGCTGTCGCCGCGCCTTTAGCCAGCGCACGTCTTAGAGATGCCGGTGCCAGGGTGATCAAAATCGAACGAGCCGAGGGAGATTTTGCGCGCAACTATGATGCTGCAGCTAAAGGCGACAGCTCTTATTTTATCTGGCTCAATCAGGGCAAGGAATCCTGGGTCATTGATTTTAAAACAGCAGATGGTGCAAAACAGCTACATCAATTGATCCTAAACGCAGATGTTCTAATTCAGAATCTAGGTCCCGGTGCAATAGAGCGAGCAGGCTTTGGTTATAAGAGTTTGCGACAACTCTACCCGACGCTTATTACCTGTGATATTTCTGGCTATGGGGAAGTATCTGCGATGCAGGGCATGCGTGCATATGATTTGCTGATTCAGGCCGAGGCAGGATTGGCTGCAGTTTCTGGTGGTGCCGATGAGATGGGACGCATTGGTGTCTCTATCTGTGACATTGGCGCTGGCATGACAGCTCACGCAGCCATTCTTGAAGCCCTGTATCGTCGCGAAAAAAATGCTCAGGGCGCTAGTCTGGCTGTATCGTTATTTGATGTGGCCGCGGAGTGGATGACGGTACCACTGGTGCATAGCGATTATGGTAAAGGAGCGCCTACTCGCCAGGGTCTGCGACACCCAAGCATTTCACCCTACGGTGCGTACCAAACTGGTGATGGGATACAAACGCTCATTTCGATACAGAATCAGCGTGAATGGCAACGATTATGTGAGCAAGTTCTTCTGGCTCCGCAGTTATTCAGCGATGAAAAGTTTCTGAATAATAATAGTCGTGTAGAGAATCGAGATCAGCTTGATGAAGAAATACATAGCATACTGAACAGTCTAAGTGCTGAGGAATTTCGGGATCGTCTAAAGCAGCACGCTATTGCTTTTGGCGCGATTAACGAAGTGTCGGACTTGTCTCGTCACCCAGCTCTTCGGCGTCGAGATGCAGTTAACTCAACAGGTGAAACGGTGCCAATCCCGGATCATCCGGTTATCTGGAGAGACGAAGACTGGCGTGACTCCCCTGGCACCCCTACTGTCGGCAGAGATTCGGAGGATTAAAGCAGTTCATCAAGCCAGCTTTGTAAGGAGCCAGCATGATTAGTAAATATCCAGTGACTACCCAGGCGGATTTCTCGATACAAAGCATTTTTTGACTTTATAAAGCCAACTCCATAGTTTTTGTTTGCCTGCTCAAGTTGGTAGCGAATCTTTTTGTTGAACAACAGATAGTGTCCCGAGCAAGCTGGCCAGTTACGTTGGTAAATCCCTTTTAGTACATCCCGGTAATTGGTTTCCGCTACCATCATCAGAGCCGGCACAAGATCTACTGGTATCTGGTCTACAAGATCGAATTCAAGGGCCAGCAGGTGATAGTCCTCACCAGGGGATAAGTTCGACAATAATCGGCGTAGGTGCTGGAAATGCTGAGGCTGGAGAGTTTCCCTCTTTAGCTCAATCATCAGATGTCTGCGTGAACCAAAATTGTTGAGAACTTCTTCGAATGCCGGCATTAACGGAACTGACTTCTGCAAAAACTCAAAGTTATTCTCTGCGATCGAAAGTTGCTTAATTCCAAATACTCGTTCGCAATCTACGTCATGACTAACCACCGGCATGCCATCTCGGGTCCATTGAATATCCAGTTCTATGCCCCACACTCCGCGGCTATCGCAGTCATGAAAAGCCGCTAAAGTATTTTCTATACTATGCAGCCCACAATTTCCGCGATGGGCAACCACTTTGGCTTGCCTGGCTTTCTCTACAGTTGGTTTCTGCTCCGGTTTCGCAGCAAACCAGAGATCAACAGCCCTCTGGGCTGTGTTTAGCAGAGCTTTTCTCATTCCGCCAGTTTCGCCTCTTCCAGACTTTCCATGGCTTCGAGCCACAACTCTTCTGCTTCATCACATTCGCGGCGAATATCGGCTTTTTGTTTGCTGAGTTTGGTTATCTCATCACTGCGTGATTTATCATACAAATCTGGGTCGGCCAGTTTCAAATCAATTTCAGCGTCCTTTTTCTGTAGCTTCTCGATGCTTTGCTCAAGCTTTTTTACTTTATCAAACAATGGTTTTAACTGACGCCGGAGATTCGCATCCAACTGTCGCTGGGCACGTTTGTTCTGATTGGCCGGCTGGTTGTTATTGTTAGATTTATTGTTGCGTCTATCAGCCAACCAGCGCGGATAATCATCCAGGCTACCGTCAAAGGGCTTCACCACGCCATCATCAACTAACAAAAGCTCAGTGGTGGTGGTTCGAAGCAAGTGTCGGTCATGAGAAACCAGTACCATGGCACCGGCAAATTCCTGTAACGCCATAGTCAGAGCCAGCCGCATATCAAGGTCGAGATGGTTGGTCGGTTCGTCCATGATCAGCAGATTAGGACTTTCGTAGACCACCATGGACAGTACCAGTCTGGCCTTCTCGCCACCGGAGAAAGGCGCGACGGGTTCAAATACACGATCACCAGCAAAACCAAAACCTCCCAGGAAATCTCGTAATTTCTGTTCATCATGCAGATCGTAGCGAGCAGAAAAATGATCAGCCGGGCTTTGCGCGGGCTGAAGTAATTGCATCTGGTGCTGGGCGAAATAGCCCGCCTTTAAATGTTTGGCAGGTTTACGTTCGCCACCGGCAATAGACAAATCACCGGCTAGCACCCGGCTAAGCGTTGTCTTACCGGCACCATTTAATCCCAGCAGCCCAATTCTGTCGCCGGGAACCAGAGACATACGAACCCCGTTTAGTATCAGCAGGTCATCGTATCCTGCGCTGACATTATCCAGGCGCAGCAACGGTTCTGGCAAATGTTTAGGCTCTCTGAACTGGAAATGAAACTGACGATCAATATGCGCAGGGGCAATTTCTGTTAGTCGTTCTAACGCTTTTAAACGACTCTGAGCCTGTCGGGCTTTGGTGGCCTGAGCTCTGAAACGATTGATGTAGCTCAGCATGTGGGATATTTCCCGCTGCTGCTTATCGTAAGCGGCGCCCTGTTGACTCAGTCTTTCGGCTCTACGACGTTCATAGTCAGAATAATTGCCGGTCGATAACACCAGAGTGTTCGACTCATAGGCGAGTATCTGATTAATCGTTCGATCAAGAAATTCGCGGTCATGAGAAATTAGTAGTAACGTACCAGAGTAACGCCTGAGCCATTCTTCAAGCCAGATGACTGCATCAAGGTCCAGGTGATTGGTCGGCTCATCCAACAGCAAAAGATCAGACCGGCACATCAGGGCTCTGGCCAGACTGATACGCATCTGCCAACCACCAGATAGCGTATTGGCACTTTGGGTTAGACGTTCCTGAGTAAAACCTAGCCCGGATAACAATTTAGCGGCTCTGGCCTCCGCGGAATACCCGTCAATATCTTCCATGCGAGTTTGCAGAGCAGCAACGTTAGCGTCAGGTTGACTCAATGCGTGCAATATTCCTCTAAGCTCCGCGTCACCATCCAGAACATGTTGTACAGCATCTCGCTCATCCATTTCAGCCTGCTGAGCAACGTGGGCAATAACCGGATCGCCGGTCAAGGTCACACCGCCTTCATCTGCTTCTATTTCTTTAAGGATAAGTTGAAACAGGCTCGATTTGCCGCAACCGTTGGCGCCAATAATGCCAACCTTTCGACCCGACGGAATAGTAAGGGTTGCGTTGGAAAATAGCTGACGGGTGCCCCGTCTGATTGCGAGATCGCTGAACTGCAGCATGGTGATATTTAACTGTTAGTGGATATCGATGCGATAATGGCGGACGCCAAAGTTAATCGGACATCATCAACACCGCAATGAAAATCATGAAAGTGATTCTGGGGATCGCCATTCTAACAGTGTTGATGGCTGGACTGGTGTTGTGGTTTTCACCTTCCACATTGAAACCGATTATAAAGTCGTCTATTGAGAAGTTCGGTTTTAGCAATGTTAGTTTGGGAAATATCGAACTAGGGACAGGTAGCGTGTCACTACAAAGTTTGGAGATGACCTGGGAAAAGAGGGGTCTAGAGCTACATCTCGAAAATCTGGTTGTAGGCTTTTCTGCAGCCTCCTTTAGTGCGGCCACTATCGAAAGTATTAAGCTTGAAAACCTGGATATTGGTTTAGCTAACAAACCAACCGGGCCTGCCTTACCAAATCCTGAGTTGGTGTTGGAGTTGGATCATCGCGAATGGTTATCTAAATTACCGTTAAAAAGCGTCGTAGTGAATCGCCTTAGAATTGGTCAACCGGATCATTGGCTTTATGATTTACAGGTACAACTGGATAGAACCAGTGCGGGAGCTGTAATTATACAAGTTGACGATAATAATTCTCAGTTGCGAGCTGATGTAATAGCAACCGAAACCGGCCAGTTATCGATTAGTCTGGCGCCTGATGGTGAGCTTGCCCTGCTCGAAGCACACCTTTCTCCCCTTGGAGAAAACTCTCGCTTACTGGAATTTAAAGGTGAGTTGAATCGCCTGGAACAGTATTTTAAGCATAGCTCTGGGACTATTATAGATAAGTCATGTCATTTCGCTGGTGCAGTACGTCTGTCCAGCAATCCATTAGATCGTTTGGTTCTACAAATCAGCAGTCCCGCCTGTTTCTATAACGATACACAGCTCGGTAACTTTAACTTTGCCGGTCATTTTGAAAATATTGAACAGAATGGTTTCAGGTCAGTATTTCCCGTGCAAATTCACTTGGATCTGTTCAAGCGAGGTTCAGTTGAGATGAGTAATCTGCAGGCAATGGTACCTGTTCGGCTTGAGCTCACTGAGGAAAATCTAATCGTAACACTTGACACCAAGGGCAGGTTTTCAATAAATCAGATAAATATTTCCGATAACAGCCTTACTAATGTCAGCGGTGAATTTGGTAAACCCATGCAGATTTTGCCGCATTTTTACGGGGAGGAAATCAGTCTTGATATGGGAGAGATGAATTTTGGCAATTCACGTGTCGCGCCGTTTTCTGCTAAATCTACGTTTACCGAACAGAAAGATCGCAATTATTCGCTCACACTGGATATCCCCCAACTGCGTTCTACCCAAGGGACTAATCAGTTTGGGTTTTCTGACACTCAGATAAAAGCGCAAATCAAAGCCGGTGATTTGTCCGGAAACGCACGAAGTAAGCTGGAAGATAGTGTCCAATTTAGTGTTGATTTCATAGCGGATTCTAATAAAGGAAATCTGCAAGTTAAGAGTGAATCCCTGGATCTTGGTAAAACCGACCAGGGTATCGCCGGGCTTTTTAACGCCTGGCCGGACAAAATGAATCTGGTGTCAGGTGCTATTCAGGTCGACGCCAATATTAGCTGGCAGAAGAAAGATATCAAAAGTGACTTAGTTCTGAAACTGGTTAATGTTGGAGGTTTCTACGCAGGCAGCTATTTCTCCGGTCTTGAGAGTCGGGCCAGTATTAATCTGTTGCCCATACTTACAAGTGATAGCTTTATACCCTTTGAATTGTCTAGCCTGGATGCTGGTCTGGCAGTAGAAAATATAAGCGGTCAGATTCAACTAGAGGAGATTAACGACAAGATACAGGCAAAACTTAAGGATATTTCCGCTTCAGTATTTGGTGGAAAAGCGTCCATAGCAGATTTTGTATTGCACCCTGACAATGAAACAATTCTCTTAACACTAGATCTTAAGGCCCTTAATCTAAATCAGCTGGCAGGTAACCAACAGTTTCCGGGTCTTGATATGAGTGGAACTATTTCTGGTTCCATTCCGATCCGAATTTCTAAGGGAGAAATAAATGTAGATAGCGGTCAAATTCATAATGATGGCGCTGGTGTGATTCGTTACGATGTGGGTGGCGACGGTGCAACCGGTATGAGTGGTGCAGGAATTTTGTTCAAGGCATTGAAGAAATTTGAATTTAGTGTTTTGACCGCAGAACCTGTGTACCATCGAGATGGTACGCTCATCCTAAAGCTGCATCTTGAAGGTATTAGCGAGGAAATCGGTCGGCAGCAACCTATTCACTTTAATATCAATCTCGAGCAGAATATTTTATCCCTTTTAGAAAGTGTTCGGTTAGTCAACGGATTACATGAAAATATAGATCAAAGAGTCAAACAGTTTTATGAGCGCCAAAGCCAGTCCCAATTGCAATAAACGGTACACAGTATGAAACAAACTATCCTAACGCTAGTTATAGCAGGTCTGTTTGGACTAGTGGCCTGTACACCTACAGTAAGAGTTGCCACTTCAGACAAGCCTATTACCATTAATCTGAATGTAAAAATCGAACACGAAGTTCGTTTGAAAATTGAAAAGGAACTCGACGATATTTTTAGCGAAGACAGTGGTCTGTTTTAGTTATTGGTTTAAATCTGGAGTCACTATGAAAACTATACTATTTGCCCTTTTTAGCCTGTTCCTGATGCTTGCAGTGCTGCCTGCTCATGCAGCGGATCTAGATTCAGCAAAGCAGCAACAACAAATAGGCGAGACCGATACCGGCTATATAGCTGCGGTTGGTGGGGGAGGGGCTGAAATACAAAATCTTATAGAAAGCGTCAATAACAAACGCAGAGCCTATTATCAAAAACTGGCAAACAAGAACCATGTGAGTCTTGCGTCAATTGAAGAGTTAGCAGGCCAGAAGGCTATTGCAAAAACCGCAGGGGGTCAGATGGTGCGTATTGCCGGGGACTGGTCCATTAAATAAGTAGCGAGGCTGTTATGACGGTGAAAACACCAGCACCTATTCACTGGAGCTTCTGGCTAATAGGTAGTATCGCGTTTTTCTGGAATGGCATCGGCGCCATAAATTTTTTCCTGCAAATGAACCCTGAGATGATCGCATCTTATCGGGAATCAGAGCGAGCAATCATAGTAGACAGGCCATTGTGGGCAACAATCGGCTTCGCCATTGCCGTATTCGGTGGGACATTAGGCAGCGTTCTGATGATATTAAGACGATCGGCGGCATTGTCGATATTTATTGCATCCCTGGTGGGTGTAATAGTGACGATGGCACACACCCTCTCACTGGATGTCTCGTTCGGAACTGGAGAGTTACTCGGGATAATTTTAATGCCGATACTGGTAGCAGCCCAGCTTGTTTGGTATTCAAGAAAAGCGCAAGAGTTAGGCTGGCTTAGGTAGTCTGAGCTTTCTTTCTACGACGATTTACACGTTTGCCAACAGCGATAGTATCGGCGTGCAACTTGCCCTCAAGAAATGCCCTTCCTCCAGCGGAAATTTCACCCAATTCGTCACTTATCATACCGGCGCCTGGTTTGGTTATACCAACGTGAGCATCAAGTGAATCGCGCATAGCACGAACATGTTCGAATGTTGTGCCACAACAACCGCCGATAATTCTGGCGCCTGAGTCATAGGCGAGACGCGCATAGCGAGCCATTAATTCAGGCTCACCACCGTAGCTGATCACACCATCGACATATTCGGGAATACCGCAATTACCCTTGGCCACAAGGATGTCATTTGGCCCGGCGGCATTAGACAAATTCACTATACCAGCCACAGTTTCGGCTGGGCCAAGACCACAATTAGCACCATAGGCATGCGGTTTGACTGTCAGGCTACGGGACATATCTGCGAAGTCTGTCGGCGAAACACCCATCATCGTGCTGCCATTGGTATCGAAACTCAAAGTGCAAACAATTGGCAGGTTGGTTGTACTCGCACCAGCCAATGCCGCAATGACCTCTTCCTTGGAGGACATGGTCTCTACCCACAACATGTCTACACCACCCTTGGCCAGAGCCTGGGCCTGCTCGGTAAAAACCGATGTAGCGGACGCCATAGTCAGGTCACCAAGGGGTACAAACAGCTCACCGGTCGGCCCCATGGAACCTGCAACCAGTACTTTTTTATTTGCTTTGTCTGCTACTTCTCTGGCGAGTCTGGCAGCAGCCAGGTTTAATTCCGTTACCTGATCCTGGTTTTTATGTAACTTTAATCGGTGGAAGTTACCACCAAAAGTGTTTGTCAGGATGATATCGGACCCAGCATCTACAAAGCCCTGGTGAAGCGCTTTTATACGATCAGGATGATTAATATTCCAGGGTTCTGGTGCATCGCCGGTTTGCAAACCCATTTCAAACAGGTTGGTACCGGTAGCCCCATCAGCGAGTAGAAAACCACGCTCGGCTATGATCTCTTCGAGACTTGCCACTTTGATTTCTCCTTAAAGAAAAATATGTTGGCAAACCATCGGAAACTCGGTGGATAAACCACCAGAAGAAAGTTGCGCTCCGCGTTAAATCAAATACAGAATGGAAATAACGTAGCGACAACACTCATCTCCCGACCAGACTTTTTCGAAAAGTAATAAACAGTGAACCGTCAAACTTTTTGGAAAAATGCTGGCAGCGAGGGAGTTGGCACCTTTTCGAAGGGGCTAGCTTCGAAGGTTGCCCCGGCTTCAATGGGCCCGTCCCTCAGCCGGTCTCGATGAGTTGCAATAACGATGGAGTGTATAAATTTCGTTGTGATGAGTCAATTCGCAAATTATAGAAATATAACCCTGGACTTAACCTAACTCGAAACTGGTCACACCATAGAGTCGATCGAATGGCAGAGAAGGCGGCTTGCCGGTATACATTCTAGCGGTTTCAAATACACACTTCATTCCATGGCGTTGAGCCATTTCTAGCGCTGCTGGGTTTTGCTCACACACATCCAGGTAAACCGGCTTATTTGCGGCAACTGATGCGAGCAGTTCGTTAAATAATATATTAGCAATCTTCGCGTTGTCTGCAAATAGAGGTCCAATTTTGAAACCATTACGACACTGCCGAATCATTCCATAGCCAGTGATTTGCTTCCCATCTATGCTGGCTAATACCACCGATTGTGGCTGTTGAAGCCAACTGGTTAAAAAGGATCCGCGATCAGCCGGAAAAAACGCGGCGTCGTATTCTGTCACTTCGGCAAAGCCTGGGTTTCTTGAAATCAATATATCGGAATCTGCCGAGACGACTTCTCCCGTAACGCCTTCGAAACGCATGTTGTTATAGGCGAGCGTAAAGCCAGATTTTCGATAATTTTCCTGTTGATCGATAACACCATCCAGTCCCACATTGCAGCCTGCAAGGCGTTGTATTCCCGTATTCCAGATCTCGAGTCCCAGGCCCTGTCCACGAAATTCTGGTTTAACAATATAGAAGCCTAAAAAGGCAAAGGACTCGTCATATTTAACAACCGATATGCATGCCACAGGCTGACCATCTTTGAGCCCAACTAGAAATCCTTCGTTATCGGCCTGGTGAAAACACTCGGCATCATAGAGTCCGGGATTCCAGCTCTCGGCTGCTGCCCAATCAACAGCTATGTCGATTTCCGCTCTCGACATACAACGTATCTGGTAGCTCACTAATATTTCTCCTTATTACAATTTGCTATGGTGGCGACTTTCAAAAAGTTGATTTTTCCCGCAGATCACCATTTCTCCAGAGATACAGAACAATGAGAGGCGACTGGGTTGTGAAGAAGCCATGGCGTTGAAGAGATTTAACATGGATCAATTGCCCGGCATTACAGTATTGGTATGGTTCATCACCGATGCCGAAAGAAGCACCACCAGATAAAATTAAATAGATTTCTTCCGCCTTGTGGTGATGTTTTGGGTAATTTACCTGTGGAGCCCAAACACCAACGCCGGTTCTTATCTGCTGGCTTACAAAAGGACCCGCAGGACCTACTATTTCTGCAAAGCCGTAACCATCCAGCATATCTTTGCCAATAGCTTTATCCGCTTTAGTATAAGTTTGCTCCCAATTTAATCCCGGACTATTCTGATTAAAGGTTTTCAGAAAGGGGCGAAAACCCTGCGGTGATAATGCTATTCCAGGCTCATCGATATAACTCGCTGCTGGCAGAGTAGATTGTGGTCTTTCACAGCAATGGAACTGCTGGTTACAGAGTAAAGGTAGAAACTCATTCAGGGCATCATGTTCAAAATTTTCCAACAAATTCTGCATTGAACACAGCAAACCTTGCAGATCAGCTGGCCTATCAGACTGAGTGATTAGTCCCACACTTAAGCTTTCTTGCCTTGAAACTCGACGACTGTTGGTGCTTCCGGCACACAGCCGGTATCGCAGCATTGTCCCGGTTGTTCCGCACGTTCATCAGTGTTACGACCATTATCTGCTGCGCCTCGATCTATTAAACGTTGTACAAGCTCAGCTTTGTCATGTATCGGATAGCGTCGGTGAATTTCACCCTTCATCGCCTGGGGAGAACCGCCGCCATGCAGGCTGATTGTCGAGTACCAACCGGCAGTTTCTGAAGCGGTTAAATCCTCCATGAAACGCGCCACCGAAGCCCGTTGCTGAAAAGGTATATCCGCTCTGCCAGCCAACATGCTGGCCAGGTCACCAGCGGTTTCTGGGTTATGTTCATCCTCTGGTGTTGGCAGAGTAACCACCAGACCACCGGAAACTTCATTGGCCAGGCGATGCATGTCGTATATCTGTGTCGCCAGCAGTAGTTTTCCGATGTTGGCGTAGACAGGCTCTGGTTCAATGTTACCGGCCACGTCTTCGATGCCGTAAACTGATGATGCCACACCACAGGCGTAGAAACCCTCGACAATCTTGATGAGCTCTACCATCGTATCGCGCAGATGACTGGTAGAACGGCTATCAACACCATTAGCCTCCATCATTAATGCGCCGGCACCGATGAGTAAGTCACCAAACCCGGCGCGGGCGCCTATGCAGGTATGCCGATGATGAGTCGCATAGGATTTGGTAAGAAATTCTACATCCGCCCATTCACCGTCCATGAACACTCGCTCGTAGGGAACAAAAACTTGATCAAACATACACACACCAGTTGATTGACCGTATTGCCCACTGAAGCTGGCGGCGGATTCTCCTGGTCGACCGGCGGGTCGTGCAACGATGGTAAGACCCGGGCTGTCCAGTGGCACTGCACAGGCAACGGCAAAATCCTTATCAGCCTCGCGCATGGCGCGACCCGGTACGACTAGCAGCTCATGTACATAGGGTGCCGAGGTAACGATAGCTTTAACCCCAGAAATAATGATGCCTCCGGGGCGTCGTTCAACTATATGTACATAGCTATCAAGATTGCTTTGTTCGCAAGGCCTTAAAGACCGATCACCCTTGCCATCGGTCATGGCAATACCAACAGTCAGGTCGCGGGCCTGAGCCTCGTGCAGGTAGTTTAAGAATCGCTGGTGGTAATCTGTGTTGTATTGATCATCGAGACGATAGGTAGATTGATACAGAGCATTAAAACCATCACCGGTTAAATAACGCATAGCGCAGCCAGTTTCCTGACAAAGTACACGTACGTATTCCAGTTTGGTTAACAAATCGGTACTGGTACGACCAATGTGCAGGAATCGGTTTACATCTTGATCAGTGGTATGTTGCCTGGCCAATGACAGGTGGGTTTTGTCACTGCGCAACGCATAGTCATAGGTTAAGCCAATAGCGTTGATTCCAGGTCTAAGAAGTGGCTCATCAGCCACGCATTCAATACGTTGACCCTTTACAAAAACCCTCGGGTTTTGTTCCCGTAAGGATTCTCTATAGTCGGAAGCGGACATCAGCATAGTGGGGTTCTCTGGTTCATGATGTTATTGCAAATGATAAGTGTAGAATTACTGAACGATTACTCAAGAATGTCGCCATCAACATAAAACCATTGACCGTTTTCATGAATAAATCGGCTTAGTTCGTGGAGTCGGTGTGCTTTGCCATTAATCTTGAAACGTGCGGTAAATTCTACTTTATCGGGTTCATTTTTGATGGCGTTATTGATCTTCAGCCCAATCCACTTTTGACCGGCGTCCAGATTCAATGGACCGGGGCGAGTCGTCTCATGCCAGGTACTTAGTAAGTACATTTCATTTAATACTACGAAAGCGCTGTAACGGGAGCGCATCAGCTGCTCGGCAGAATCGGCAAGTACCTTTCCATTATGCAGTGGCTTACAACAAGTGTCATAACTTCCAGGGTTACCACAATGACAGGTCACAGACATCTTTAAGCGCCAACCCGTGGGTCAGGAAAAGTCCTGGCAAAATGGCGGGCCAAATCTCCTCTGCGACATACCCAAACATGGTTGTAACCACTGATGTAATCGAGAAATCGATGCAGCGCGCCGATTCTGCCTGGTCTGCCCAGCAAGCGAGCATGTAAACCAACAGTCATCATACGTGGAGTAGTCTCACCCTCCTGATAGAGTACGTCGAAAGAGTTTTTCAGGTAAGAATAGAATTCTTCTGCGATTTGATAACCACCCTCCCCGCGTCCAAAACGGGAATCATTGGTGTCGAGGGAATAGGGTACCAATAACAGACCCGGATGATCAGGTGACCAGTAGGGGATATCATCATTGTAAACGTCTGAGTCGTAGAGGAAACAACCAGATTCCACGACTAGTGAACGGGTGTTGGCAGAAGGCAGGCCTGCGTAGTAGCCGAGGGGTTTTTCTCCCGTTAATTTGACCACCTGATCGATACCCTGCTGGATAGTCTGTCGTTCCTCATCCTCAGTTAGTGTGTCGTAATCTATCCAACGCCAACCATGGGGCTGAATGTCGAAACCGGCATCCAGCATGGCCTGTAACGACACGGAATTTTTCTCAGCAGCAAGTCCGACCAGATTTATAGTCGCTTTAAATCCCCGATCGGTGAAAGCACGCATCAGTCGCCAATAGCCAACCCGCGAACCGTATTCATAACTTGATTCGATGTTCAAATCGCGTCTGCCCAAGCGACTCTCTACCGCAACATCCGATAAGCGTGATTCAGAGCGGTCATCGCCATTTAGAATGCAGCGTTCACCACCTTCCTCATAGTTGATGCAAAAATTGATCGCGACCTGGGCATTATCAGGCCACATATTGCGTGGCGGATTATTTCCATAGCCGATGAAATCTCTGGTAGGTTCGTCACCTTGCATATATTATGCCCCGCTTTATTTTTCAGTGTTTGCTAGTGTGACGCAAACCTGTGTACCAGACAACATGACTACCGCGAAACAAATTCAGCCCGGATCCGAGGAACTTAAAAAGTTACTCAAGATAGCAATTCCCCTGTCTATGTACTATTTAACAGAAGTTGCGATGGGAATAACCGACGTGGTCATCGTCGGCCGTCTGGGTAGTACTGAACTTGGCGCCGTTGGATTGACCGCGGGTTTGGTGGTTGAGGCCATGCTTATTTGCTTTGGACTGCTATCGGTGGTTGGGGTCATAAGCTCCCAGGCCCTCGGTGCAAAAAAGCCGAAAGAAGTTGCCAACACCGTTGGACAAGGCTTCTGGTTGGCCATGACGTTGGCCGTTGTGGTGTTGATACTGTCTATTTGGGTTACCGACTTACTGGTTGCCACTGGACAGGACCCACAGGTCGTAAAATTTGCCGGAGATTATCTGGCCTGGTTTATCTGGACTGCACCATTTTCCCTGGCTTTTGTGGTGCTAAGAAACTTTCTCACCGTTCTGTCACTGGCGTCCGTTGTGGTCTATATCACTGTGCCATCGCTATTTCTCAATTTGTTATTGAATTACGCGTTGGTATTTGGTGCTTGGGGCTTTCCCGAAATGGGCGTCGCGGGCGCAGGCCTTGCCAGTGTCATAGTCACCATCGTGATGCTGACTGGCGTGGTTTTTTATGTCGCACTGAAATCACAGTGTAGAGAGTATCGTCTGTTACAGGCTATCAGTCGGTTGGATTTCAGTATCTGGAGAAGTATCTTCAAGTTAGGTATACCGGTTGGTGTTACCACACTATTAGAAGGTGGTCTTTTTGTTGTTGTGGGCATTCTGATGGGTACCATGGGTGCGCAGTGGCTGGCAGCCAATGAAATTCTGTTCCATATGATGCCCCTGGCTTTTGTTATGGCGTTGGCCATTGGAGAGAGCGCCGCAGTTCGAATCGCTTTTCATATTGGCGCTGGCAATCTGGGCATGGTGGGCTGGATTGCCCGCACTGCCTTGATTTTTGGTAGTATGGTGATGCTGTCTTCTTCATTTATTTTGTGGTTCTTTCCCGAATTGATCGCTGCATTATTTATAGATTCTAGCAATCCGGATAATGCCAAAGTTATTGAGATTGTGGTTGCGTTGTCTTCTATAGCAGCTATATTCCAGCTATTCGATGGCCTGCAGGTCGTTACTTTATGGTGCTTAAGAGGGCTGAAAGATACTTTAGTACCCATGTGGATTGCCTCGGCAGGGTATTGGATTTGTGGTCTGGGATCGGGTTACTGGTTTGGTTTCGTGCAGGGCTATGGTGCCAGCGGCGTTTGGTGGGGATTAGCTATCGGTTTAATGATGACCGGCATTTTACTTTTCATCAGACTGCAAATTATGCTGCGCACCCGAGTTGGTCAGCAGGCCTAAAAGCCTAAATTTGTCAAAACTCAAGGATTTGGAATTCTCAAATAATAGTTGCAAGTGTCTATATATTAGTATTTAATTAAATAATATATTACTTGTCGATTTAGAATTATTTTCTGAATTAAAAATTAGCTTGTTGAACAACTATATTTAGCCTTAAGGCTGGGGATATACCTTGATTATCAATAATTTGCCTGGCGCTTTGTTAGGTGGTGTACTGCTTGGACTTTCCGCCCTAATGGTGCTGGTACTGAATGGAAGAATAGCTGGTGTCAGTGGAATATTTGCTGGGTTTTTGAATTTAAAGCCAAATGACATCAGTTGGCGGGGCGCTTTTCTGGCTGGATTATTACTCGGGGGTGTCGCGCTAATGCAGTGGATGCCGAGTACGATGCAAGTAGTTACCAGTGCCGGCACAGGAAAAATAATTCTGGCCGGACTTTTGGTTGGTTTCGGTACACGAATGGGCAGCGGTTGTACCAGTGGTCATGGTATTTGTGGCCTGGGCCGACTTTCTCCACGATCAGCCATAGCGGTGTTGACCTTTATGGCTACCGGTATGTTGTCTGCCTCGTTTCTATCCTCATTTATTTAACAGAGTGGAAAACAATATGTTTAACTTTGTTTATTTTCTGTCTGGCATTTTGTTTAGTCTGGGGTTGGGCGTGTCTGGTATGACCAACCCTGAGAACATTCTGGTATTTCTGAATGTAGTCGGTGAGTGGCGAGCCGACTTAATAATCGTTATGGCGGCTGCAGTTGGTACCTATCTAACAGGTTATTTGCTGACAACAAAAAGTAATCGTCCGTTATTGGCAGAAAAATTCCAGCTGCCAACCAGCAATAAGATCGATCTAAAGTTGGTCACTGGCGCTGTTTTGTTTGGCATAGGCTGGGGATTGGCGGGTTTTTGTCCCGGACCGGCTTTGGTTACCCTAGTTACTGGTAACGTTACAGTAATAGTGTTTGTTATCTCCATGTCACTGGGCATGTTCCTTTGGCAGATGATTGAAAGCGGATCTTTATCCGCGCATACTCGAATTATTCAATGGCTACCCAAAACAGGCTGATGCAAATAAAGGCTTTCTACGACGACCGAACCAATACGCTTACTTATGTTGTTTTTAGTGGAGCGGATGCGGTAATCATTGATCCGGTTCTTGATTACGAGCCCGCTGCATCGAAAATCTGGACTGAATCAGTAAGGCAGGTTATCGAATTCATCAAAGACAATAACCTAAAGCCACACTACATTCTGGAAACTCATCCGCATGCCGACCACCTGTCTGGTTCCAGGCTATTGCAACGCCAGTATCCTGATGCCCGGATCGGTGTTAGTAGCCGCATAACAGAAGTACAGAAAACCTTTAAAAAGGTTTTTGGGTTATCCGAGGACTTCCCTGAGGACGGTAGTCAGTTTGACATTTTGCTGGATGACAATCAGCAGTTCACTGCCGGAAATCTGAGTATTAAAGTTGTTGCTACACCAGGGCATACACCGGCCTGCGTTAGTTATCTAATTGGGGATGCGCTATTTACTGGTGATGCACTATTCATGCCAGATATGGGCACCGGAAGATGTGATTTTCCCGGCGGTAGCGCGATGGATCTGTATCAATCTATTAAGCATGGCATCTATTCGTTACCTGATACGACACGAATTTTTGTCGGTCACGATTATCAGCCGGGCGGACGTGAACTTGACTATGAAACGACTATAGCGGAACAGAAGCGATCCAATAAACAACTTAATGGCACGACTACTTTGGAAGAGTTTCTTGAGTTCAGGATCGCCCGGGATAAAACTCTTAGCGCGCCGAAACTTCTATTTCAAAGTATTCAGGTAAATATTGATGCGGGCTCCATCCCAAAAGCGGAGTCCGGTCAGAGATTTCTAAAAATTCCCCTCAATGTTTTCGCGCCAGGCGAAGAGGAAAACTTGTTACTCGACCAGATTTGAGGGATCTCTGATTTATTCAGGTTTTCCTTAAATACCACTTTTTGATCAGGACAGGTTTTTGCTACTTACCCAGTTAACACCGGCATCGCGCATTTTGCCGAGAGCGTCATCCAGTGAGCCATTCATATCAATAGCTCGGCATCCCTCCTCAATTAAAAACACCTCAAAACCTTCTTTGCGCGCATCAAGAGCGGAGTAAGCCACACAAAAATCAGTGGCGAGGCCGGCCATGAACAAGCGACTGAATCCCCTATTCCTAAAATATCCGGTAAGTCCAGTCGGGGTTGTCTGGTCATTCTCAAAAAAGGCCGAATAGGAGTCTATTTCCGCTCGAAAGCCCTTACGTAGGATAAGCTCCGCCCCATCGGTGATCAGATCGCCATGAAATTCCGCACCACTACTGCCCTGCACACAATGGTCTGGCCACAGCACCTGGCTGCCGTAATCAAGCTCTATCAAGTCAAAAGGGTTTTTGCCGTCATGATTCGAGGCGAAAGACTGGTGATCTGCTGGATGCCAGTCCTGGGTGAGAATGCGGTGTTTAAATTTCTCACTTTGTCTGTTTATAATGCTAACTACAGCATCTCCGTCCGGTACGGCCAATGCGCCATTGGCACAAAAGTCGTTCTGTACATCGATAACTAAAAGACAATCAGTGGAGTTGTTAATCATGAGTTGTACCCGGATAGCAAAACTGCGGAAAAGGGATATCCGATGAATGACGATATCAAGACCATGAAACTATACCATCAGGTTGGTAGAGTTTTTAACGAATTGAGTAACCTCGGCATTGCAGACGATGCGGATATTGACGTGACAACGTTGTGTCAGTTCGATCAATACCACTATCATGGCACCGAAGCTGTTGCAGAAGCCATCAGTAAACTTCAGCTAAACGATCAAATGCGTGTACTGGAAGTGGGTGCCGGCATTGGTGGCCCGGCACGATTTCTCAGCCATACCTGCGGTTGCCATATGACCGCAATGGAACTGCAGGCAGATTTAAATGAAACCGCCGAGGCATTAACGCGTCGCTGTGGGCTGGCTGATAAGGTCGATCATGTTTGTGGAGATATTCTCGACGGTGTGCCAGGGGAAGGGCAATTCGATGCGTTGGTTAGCTGGTTAACGTTTTTGCATATCTCAGATCGTAAAGCCCTGTATAAGGTCTGTATGGATTCATTAAAGCCCGGCGCAGGAATGTTTTTTGAAGACTATTTTGAGCGAGGTGATTTTAGTGATGCAGAGCGCGAATCATTAAGTCGTGAGATTTACTGTGATCATCTGCCGACCATGCAAAATTATCAGACCGAACTGGCCGAGGCTGGTTTTGAGCGTATCGAACTTATTGATATGACAGCGTCCTGGACTGAATTCGTACATGTTCGGCTGAAGGCATTTGAAGCTGCCTATGAGCGTAACGTCAGTCTGCACGGAGAGGCCACCACCAAGGGTCTACAGGAGTTTTATTCTGCGGTAGATAAATTGTTTAGTTCAGGTAATCTGGGTGGAATTTGCGCCATTGGTTACAAACCTGATTAAGAGTTATGTGTTTATAAATAGAGCGAATCATCGTTCTTTAAACTACACCACAACGAAGGAGAAGTTCCATGCCTAATAAAAAATTCATCCAACCGGTTGATATCAGCCGTCGCCAATCGTTAAAGAAACTCGGCATTTATACCGGTGCTGGCGTTGCTGCTCAGGCGTTACCTGGAATGTCTGGTTATGTATTCGGTTCAGATGCACCAATTAAAGTAGGTATGCAGCTGCATCGCACGGGTATCGGGGCGTCCTATGGCCGCTGGTATGAGCGTGTAGCAACTGCTGCAGCCAAGGTTATCAATGAGGAAGGCGGTATAAATGGAAGACCAGTGGAACTGGTTATTGAGGACGATGGAACCGATCCCAAACGGGGTGCCGAAGTCATTGAGAAATTCGCCACGCAACATAAGGTTGATGTTGCCTATGGCACATTGTTTTCACATGTAGTTATCGGTTCATCGCCACGTGCCGGCGAATTAAAACTGCCTTATTTTGTTGTATCTGAAGGCCATCATGTTGCCTCTGGCAAACTGAATCGATATGTCTTTCAGCCCGGTATAACAGATGTTAAATCCCAGGTAAGTTCCATGGCACCCTGGATCTCCCAGAACCTGGGCAAGAAGGTCACGATGATTTATCCTGACTTTGCTTTTGGTCATGATCATCGAGATTATTTCTCAGCCGCCTTAAAAGCCCAGGGTGGTGAAGTATTGGAATTAATTCCAATTCCACCTACCGAGTCTTCATTTACCCGCTATTTACCCCGCATACCGTCTGACACAGAAGTGCTTTATCACGTCATGGTAGGCCCTGGTGTACTGACTTTCGTTAAAGAAATGGGTCAGCACTTTGGTAGCAATCGTCCGGAAATATTTGGCTTTATCGACTCATTGGAAGCGGTTAATCTGGCTACCCCGCAGTTGGAGTTTCTTGAAGGTACGCATTTCTGGGAAGGCAATCCACGCTATGCCCAGGCCAACCAATCTGCCCATGATAAGTTCTATCGTGCTGCGGTGGGTGTAGATGATAATGGCGCAAGCCTTAGTGATGCAAAGGACGTTAGTACCTATGCGCATATGTTTGGTTGCTGGGAAACCTTGTTTATTATTAAACAGGCCATGGAAGCCAGTGGTTATAAAGGCAGAGCGGATAGTGCTGCTTTGATAGAGGCCACAGAAGCCATGACGGAATTTCCTCATTCACGCAATCATCCACAGGGTGCCAAGGTATTTAATGGCAAGATTCATCAGAGTTTTGGTCATCAATATATCTCCAAGGTGAATGATGGTCGCCTGGATGTAGTGCATACCACGTCTATCGAAGACGGTATGTATGAGCCAGAAGGTGACTACACCACGATGGCCTTGTAGGCACTTTGTAAGCAGTAATCTTTGGGAGCCCCGTCCGGGGCTCCCGTATTATCAATCTAGATTTAAAATGATGACGGTTAGCTGACCCTTGGATTTCGGTCCCTATTTTCTGCTCGCTTCACTAGAAGGTCTGGTGCAGGCTAGTGTGTTGTGTTTAACCGCATTGGGCTTAAGCCTGGTGTTTGGTGTGATGCGTGTGGTTAACGTTGCCCATGGCGAGTTCTACATGGTTAGCGCTGTTTTATGTTGGTGGGTTACCAGTCTGGTTTCGATTAATCCCGCCGTAAATTTTGTGGTGGCAATGTTATGTGTGCCGGTACTGGTGGCAGGATTAGCTGCGCTGTGTGAGCGGTTGATACTTCGGCGTCTCGCCTATGATCCGGAATCGACCATCGTCGCAACCATCGGAATTTTGTTTATTCTGCAACAGTGTGCCTTGATTTTCTTCGGGCCCGATGCACGTCCGGTAGAAGCGCCTTTTTACTTTAGAGTCGATTTCCCCTGGTTTGGTTATTCCGGCTACAAGTTATTCGTCATACTGGCCGCAGTTGTTGTGTTGCTGGTGCTTGGTTACATCATTAATCGTACCCGCGCAGGTCTTATAATGCGCGCCACTCAAATTGATGGTGATATGGCTCAGGCCTTTGGTATTCCGGTAAACCGGGTGTATGCCATGGTGTTTGCAGCCGGTGCAATGCTGGCGGGTATCGCAGCTATCTTGATAGTGCCGATTCGACAGGCCCACTACTTAATGGGTCTGGACCCGCTGCTGATGTCTTTTATTGTAGTAATCATCGGTGGTCTCGGTAGTCTACGCGGAACCATTGTGGCGGCACTGATTATTGGTATGAGTGACGGCATTGTCTCGATGTTCTTTTCGCCGACTCTGGCGAAAATGCTCTCCACCTTATTGGTCGCACTGGTATTAGTGTTTCGGCCCCAGGGATTGTTTGGGACAAAGCCCTGATGGGAAAATACCTCACTTCACGCCCGTTAATTTTGCATGTTTCGGTTATTGTCGCGTTGTTTTTTCTGCAATTTGTTTTGCCTGAATATCATCATCTAACCACCACCCGTGTAATGATATTGGCAATTTTTGCCATGGCCTATAACGTGTTATTTGGCTACACCGGATTGCTGAGTCTGGGTCATGCGATGTTCTTCGCCACGGGTTTGTACACGGCTGGGCTTACGGCTTATCATCTTGAGTGGGGGGTGTTGGAGGCCTTTGCTTCTGCCGTTGTAGTTGGCGCGGGCATGTCTTTGTGTGTTGGTGCTATCGCGTTAAGAACTACAGGCGTGGCCTTTATGATCGTGACCATGATGTTCTCCCAGGTGTTTTATCTAGCCACCTTGTACTTCACCACCTGGACCCGTGGAGACGAAGGACTGGTTTTACCGGCAGCAGCGCGCAGTTTTAATTTGTTGGGGATGGAGGTTAGTTTGGTTAATCCCACGACTCGCTACTACATAGCACTATTGTTCCTGGCAATAACCATGCTGATTATTTATCGTGTTGTTCGGGGTGAAACTGGCAAAGCCTTGATTGCTATTCGTGAAAACGAAGAGCGTACCCGTTTGTTGGGTTATAACACCTATCTCATCAAGCTTAAGGCAGTGGTTATTTCCGGCACACTGTCCGCAGTCGCCGGTGCAATATATGCGTTGTTATTCGCCTATATAGGTTCAACATTTGCCACTATTCAGTATTCTATTGATGCGCTTTTGTTCACATTGCTTGGTGGCGCAGGAACTATTCTGGGCCCAGTGCTTGGCAGTTTCATGATGTTTTATATGATAGACATTACCAGCAATTTTACGTCAGCTTATCTTCTGGCAACTGGCATAGCACTGGTATTGCTCATTGTATTTTTCCCAAAGGGTGTGTTGGGTAGCATTCGTGACAGGTGGGCTAAATGGATTCCATGACACTTCTTGGCACACAATCTCTGAACCGCCAGTTTGGCGGGTTGTATGCTGTACGAAATGTCACTCTGGAAGTTTACCCTGGGCAGGTGCAGGCTTTAATTGGCCCTAATGGCGCAGGTAAAACAACTCTGGTTAGCATGCTTTGTGGTCGTCTTCAGCCGAGCTCAGGAAGTATCTCATTCAACGGTAAAGATATAACCCGACTACCCGCCTGGCAACGGGTGCGTTTGGGAATCGTTTATACCTTTCAGATAACCAGTATTTATCATAACCTAAGTGTTGGAGATAACCTTTCGATAGCATCTCGCTACAGTCATCGAGAAGGGCAGAATAGTCATCAAATCGTCGAACAGGTGATTGAACAAGTCGGCTTATCTGGCATGCGGGATCAAGTCGCGGGTGCGCTGGCCTATGGCCATCAACGTTTGTTGGAAATAGCCATGGGTTTATGCCTGGCTCCGAAGTTATTAATTCTGGACGAGCCTACACAGGGTTTGTCGGATGGCGAAATTGAATCGTTCTGTAATCTGCTACGAGGTATTCGTGATATCTCGACCATTTTGCTGATAGAACACAACATGTCAGTTGTTATGCAGTTGGCAGATACCATCACGGTACTGGAGCAAGGGTCGATTCTTGCCCAGGGGTCACCGAGTGATATTCGTGCCAACCAAGATGTTCAGAAAGCTTATCTGGGTGGCTGATGTTAAGTCTGACTAAATTACGCGCGGGTTACGGTGACGGTGTCGTATTAAAAGATATTGATCTACAGCTAAATCAGGCGGAGATTCTGTGCTTGCTTGGGCGTAATGGTGCTGGCAAAACTACACTACTGAAATCCTTGATGAATTTGATCCCTAACCGCAGTGGGGTGATTGAATTAAATGGTGTGGATATTAGTAAACAACCCCCGCATCGTATCGCATCATTTGGTATTGGTTATGTACCCCAGGGAAGAAGACTATTTGCTGAACTAAGCGTGATGAACAATCTCGAGATTGGTATGGGCGCCCGCCCCCAGGGGCTTAAATCGCTTGATAGTATTTTTGAATTGTTCCCCGTGTTACAGGAGCGTTTATCACAACAGGCGGGAACATTGAGTGGTGGCGAACAACAAATGCTCGCCATGGCCCGGGCACTGTGTATTGACCCAGACATACTTTTACTCGATGAACCAACAGAAGGTTTGATGCCATCTATGATCTCGGCAATTCGGGATGTTATTGTCAGACTTAAAGATAAAGGTGTATCTATAATTCTGGTAGAACAGCGTGTTGATGCGGTGCTTTCCATTGCTGATCGGGTTGCTTTTATGGAAAACGGCAAACTGCCAAGAGTACTAGACAGTGTTGAGCTGAATGATCAAATGGATATGATTCATCGCTATGTTGGGATCAGCGACAGTCCAGCGTGAGCTTAAGACCTCGGCTGGACCGGCCAAATAAAAGCCCCGTGTTCATTAGTCAACTAATCCTGATTTCTATCCTGTTATTGAGTACGGATGTTCTATTCGCTCACGGCTCAGAACGTGGACTAGTGCTGCTGCTACCAACCGGTTTTTATATGGTAGGTGGTGCAGTGGCCGTAGTAGTCTCTTTCCTGTTATTAGCAAAATTACCTGTCGGTTGGTTAAGGGATCGCTCTATTGGTATCAATACATCGATTGCATTGCCATCAGATAGGCTAACCAGTTGGGCAGGACTAGTATTTTTTGTTGTATTGATTAGCGCCGGATTGTTCGGTAGCAGAGATCCGTTATCGAATCCGTTACCGTTAACCGTATGGACTCTGTGGTGGGTAGGATTCACAGTCCTGCAGGCTGTAGTCGGTAATCTATGGCGTTGGCTGAATCCGTGGTATGGCATCAGCAACTGGCTTTGCAGGTTGTTTCGCCGACCAAAAGCAATGTCCCTGACTAAGACGACAGGTTATTCAATAGCGGTTATTCAATTTGCGCTGTTCGTCTGGTTCGAACTGATTTTCCTTGCGCCAGAAGATCCTTATCTTCTGGCTCTGGCCTTGATAGCTTACTGGCTACTAAATTTGTTGGGTTGTTTGGTTTTTGGTAAGAATGACTGGCTCAAATATGCAGAACCATTTTCTATTTTTAGTCGTTTACTGGGTGCGCTTTCGTCATTACGTTTTATCGAAGAAAGAAAGCGACTATCACGAGTCGAATTGCATTGGCCGGGTTATCGACTCAGTACTTTACCTGGCATAGATATGGCCGGGGTGCTATTTATTTTATTAACCCTGTCCAGCGTTTCCTTTGATGGTTTCGCCAGAACCTTCACATGGTTATCGGTACTCAATATTAATCCCCTGGAGTTTCCGGGCAGAAGTGCGGTTAGTACTGGTAATAGCATCGGTTTGCTATTTACCTTCGCCCTCCTATCCATACTGTACTTCAGTTGCGTATGGATAGGTTGTCGACTGGCTAATAGACCTGAACTAGTGAACCAATCTTTAGGTTGCCTGGTTTATTCCCTGATACCAATATCTCTGGTTTTTCATTTTGCACACTACTTCACACAGTTTATGGTGAACGGGCAATACGCGCTGATCGCCTGGTCTGATCCTTTCAATACCGGAGTAGATATGTTTGGCGTGGCAGGGAATCATGTAACCACGTCATTCCTGGCAAGTCTTGATTCGGTCAGATTGATCTGGACAATACAGACTACTGCCATTGTCTTTGGACACATTGCCGGCATACTTGTTGCACACAAGATTGCTCTCCGCATACATAGTGATCAACGTAGCGCCGTGATGAGTCAATTGCCGCTAGCAATTCTGATGGTGGGTTATACAGTTTTTGGATTGTGGTTACTTTCCACCCCATCTATCGGGTAGTATCCCATTCGCCGATTATGCCTTTTACCCGACCCAGTTTATGAAGATTTATCTAGCTCCAATGGAAGGAGTGATTGATCACAAAATGCGCAAGATGCTAACGCAATTGGGCGGCTACGATCGTTGTGTTACGGAGTTTATTCGGGTCGTCAATAATCCTGTATCAATGAAGGTATTTCGTCGCTTGTGCCCAGAGTTAGAAACTGGCGGAGAAACTGATTCTGGCACACCCGTATTTGTGCAGCTTTTAGGTGGTGACCCAAAGTTGATTGCAGAGAGTGCCGCCATTGCGGTAGATGCGGGAGCACCCGGAATTGATCTGAACTTTGGATGCCCAGCCAAGACTGTTAATCGAAACGATGGTGGATCGGTGTTGTTAAAGCAACCGCATCGAATCGGTAATATCGTATCCGCGGTACGTCAGCAAGTTGATCCGGCTATTCCAGTGTGTGCAAAGATCAGACTTGGTTTTGAGGACATTGACAAGTTGGCCGAGAATGTCGATCAAGTTTATCGAGCTGGCGCTACAGAATTATGTATTCATGCCAGAACCCGGACTAATGGTTATAAGCCACCGGCTTATTGGTCTGAATTGGCGGGCCTGGATAGAAACCAATCAACTCGTTTGATAGTAAACGGCGAGATCTGGAACGTTGATGACATGCGAACAGCACAGAGGCAAAGCGGTTGCGATGATGTGATGATTGGGCGTGGCGGACTTGCGCAACCGGATCTAGCTCGACAAATTCGTGCTTCACAGACCAATGAGAAAACACTACCGGCAATGCCCTGGCGGGACATAGCTGGCATGGTGGATAGTTTCTATAACCATCAGGACTCAGCCAATTTGAAATTCGCTGGAAATCGTACCAAGCAGTGGCTGGTTTATTTAAAGCGGCACTATGTTGAAGCGGGTCAGTTATTCGACGCGATCAAACGACTGTCGGTTGTTGATGATATTGCGCAAACCATTCTCCAACACAGAAAAAATCTCGATCAACCAGACGAATTTAAAAACGTAGCCTGAGCGTTCATTTTTGTTGATAGAAGCTTCTATCAATATTGATTTAGGTTTCGTCAGTTATTTCATAGTGACGCTCTACATTTACCGCAATAGCACCCCATTTTGAATTTCCAACACGTTCCTGGTGGCTAGCGAATGATTGCCGGTCTTTAAATTCTTCGTATACATTGAACTTGCCAGAGTCCTCACTATCCTGAGTAACGTTGAAAACTAAACAACCTTCTTCCTGTTTAGTTAGTGTTATGTGATTTATGAGTTCTAACTTTACAGCTTCAATGTCGGTATCAGGCACAATGATGTGACCTTGCAGAATAACTTTAGTCATAATTATTACCCAAAACTTACCTGATTATTTAATGCTACAAGTATTATTGATTTTGTTTGGTTCCGCCACTATTTATCTCCGACAGAATTGGGCTGTGAAAAATTTCATAGAAAAAAAGCGATGAGCCTAATGGGCCCATTCCTTAAGTTTGGGCTTAATCCTATGCTTTATTTACCACAGTTGGACCCTCCTGCTAAGCTAACCAGATTGCTGCACTGCGCGGATGTGAGCAAACCGACATTGACGAAGTCGCGGGTAGCATGGGCTACACAGGAGACGTATTTGCCATGGTTTTTCCAGTCCACACTTTGACCACGCGGGCCATCACTATTCGTATTTAACCTCAACATCCGTAGTAATTTTCTTTCGCGGATCGTATAGGCAGAAACTGGGGACAGATTAATAATCTGCCTTAGAAGTATCAATCGCCATTTTTAAATTATCTGTGGGAGGATATCTAAACACGCCACATCTCCAATTACTGCGTGGAAACTATTCTTAAAATGTTAAGAACGTCGTTTCGTAATAAAGGTAACGAGATAGCTAGTGGATTTCGAATCCACCTTTATTTCCGTAGCCAGGAATCAGCTACTCGGATTCTGCCCACGATTAGTCCTCTCGAGTTTTCTATTTCTGGGACTGAATGGGCTTGAAGCTGGGTTTTTTGCACGCTAGTCAGAACGCCTAAATGATCAAGGATTTCCAGCAGGGCGGTCGATCGGGCACGGGCGCTGCCATCAGAAATTTTCAATGCAATCCCCAATCCTCGCTCAGGTAGAGCTGCTGTGAGAACGCCCTCAGCACCTGTCTTTGCCAGCACAGCTCCATTAGTTACCTGATTTAGCTCACTGACTATGGTGCCATGGCCGGCTGCATATAGTGGCTCACGAATGATAGCCTGTTAAATTCGAAAAATCGCTTGCGCATAATCATCGGTTAGATTAGATGGATTAGCGAACCGGGCTACCATAATGGCAAGGTTTAACAAAGGCATCGTGGGAGCAGGAAATCCGCAGCCATCAATGCCTATCGGGTTGTCTCGAAGATCGATTCCTGCAAGATAAGACAAGCCTTGCAGGGACAACTGTTGCAAAGGGTGATCAGCACGGTGGAAGCTTTTCAGCGGCATTTTTAAATGCAATGCTGTGGTTAGAAAGCCGGCATGTTTACCTGAACAATTGTGATGAACCCGGCTGCCTTGCTGTGCAGAAACCAGCAGTCTGTGAGCACTCTCGACATCATCGGGTAAAACAGCGCCACAGGCCAGGTGGTCCTGGGTTAGCCCTGATGGGAGGCGCAAGCCATGGTTATCTGTGCATCACTCAAACCGTACTGGTCGCTCGCACCACTATTAATAAGGTCAATAGCGAGAAATGGCTTGAGGGCAGATCGCGGGAACATTAAGGTATTGATATCACCCCAGCTATGTAAAACCTGACCTCGATAATCACAGACTACGGCACTGCCAAGGTGCCGGCTTTCCACTATGTCGTTGCGTGTAACTTCAACGAAAAGTTGGTCGGACATATGATCCTAGATTCCGCAGTTGACCACTTCGAGTGATCTATAGGTTCTTGAAATTGTTTGGTTTATGTGATGGATTTGAGTTCACTTTATTGGTCGGTTCGTTACGTCAAGTATTGCACAGTCCATTCACCGTCTGGCGGCGTTACAACTCCTTGTAATAGCTCGCTATTACGCGTCATTGTGCCTTGCCAGACCGCAACTATACTGCACACTACATGGCGTCCAACTGCGGATTCTAGGATGATGGATACCTTGCAATCTGAAAAAGCGAGAGGCCTACAGGTTATTACTGTGTGAGCTACTCAGTCCAATACCTAATTTAGTGGGACTATTGCGATAAAGGCATCAGTTGCAGTCGCTAGAATTTATCCAGGGAACCTCTGTAAAAAATCATAATCAGATTGTTTGCAGATACGCTTGCTAGGTTAGAGGATCTGGCTAAGAAATAGCCGGGTTCGCTCGTGCTGGGGGCTGGTGAAGAATTCGTTGGGTTCATTCTCCTCAACGACATCTCCTTCATCCATAAAGATCACCCGGTCGGCGATTGTCTTGGCGAAACCCATCTCGTGGGTTACTACGATCATCGTCATTCCGGTGTCGGCCAACTCGACCATTACATCCAGAACCTCTTTGATCATTTCCGGATCAAGAGCTGAAGTGGGTTCGTCAAACAACATGATCTTGGGATTCATACACAGGGAACGGGCGATCGCGACGCGCTGTTGCTGACCACCTGAAAGCTGCCCTGGAAATTTGTCAGCTTGCTCAGGAATCTTAACTCGCTCTAGATACTTCATAGCGGTTTCCACGGCATCGGCTTTGGGCATTTTGCGAGTCCAAATGGGACCGAGGGTGAGGTTTTCAAGAATGGTAAGGTGCGGAAACAGATTGAAACTTTGAAACACCATGCCCACTTCGGTGCGTATATGATCGATGTTTTTCAGATTTTTATTTAGCGTTATATTATCGACCACGATACTGCCTGCCTGGTGTTCTTCAAGACGATTAATACAGCGGATAAGGGTTGATTTTCCCGATCCTGACGGACCGCAAACAACGATCCGTTCGCCTTTATGAACGACCAGACCGATGTCCTTCAAAACATGAAATTCGCCATACCACTTATTGACCTTATCGAGCTCAATGATCACTTCACTGGATGCGGCAGACGCCAGTTGCTCCCTGGCACCCTGGGTTTCCTGATTGCCTTTATTTGTCATATTTTCTCCCCGGACAATACCGGATCATTTCTTGTGATCAGTCGACAATTTTTGCTCAAGACGACGGCTGTATTTTGACATTGCAAAACAGATCAAAAAGAAAAGTGTCGCGCCAAAAATCAACGGCTCGTTGTGCAGCCCACGCCAGGTAATATCTACACTGACTGCACGCAACATTCCCAGAATGTCGAATAGCCCGATGATTGACACAAGCGTAGTATCTTTTAGCAAGCCTATAAAGTTGCCAACAATATTTGGGATCATGTGCTTCAGTGCCTGGGGCATGACGATTAATCCCATGGTTCGCCAATAACCAAGGCCAATAGTATGCGCACCCTCGAACTGACCTTTAGGGATGGTCTGCAAACCACCGCGCACGGTTTCTGCCATATAACAGGCATTGAATAAGCAGACGGCAATGATCACCTGTACCAGTTTGTTTAGCACAATACCTTCGGGCATAAACAGCGGAAACATAGCTGTTGCCATGAATAGCACCGTAATTAGGGGTACCGAGCGAAACAGTTCGATAAATGCGGTGCTGAGAACCCGGATTACCGGCAGCCTGGAGCGACGCCCCAGGGCGAGAATAATGCCGCCTGGCAAGGCAGAGGCAATGCCGACCCCCGCTATCACCATGGTAAGGAACAAGCCACCCCATTGTGTCCAGGGTACACCGATCACGCTCCAGCTCATTTGCCAAATAAAAACCGCGATAAAGCTTAAACCAAGCAGGAATAGAAGCGTATTGCGTTGGCGGCTCTCTGAAGCGTCTTTTTGACCGGTTAATTGCAACACTAACTCACGCAGTCCGGCGCCACTAGTTACTCCTATGATGGCATGTATCGTATTGCATATCAGGCAAACCATAGCAGCGGTAACCATAAGCTGCATGAAAATGCCTTTGTCGCCACCTGTAAATAGATATCCAGCCAGGAATGGATAGAGAAACACGGTAGTCAGGCCAATCTGGATCTTTGCTTTTACCCGTGGTAAAAAAAGTGGCGTCATCCAGACGATCAATAAAATTAAACCAAGATCGATGCGCCACAGTTCTTCGCGCGGATAGCGCCCATAAAAAATATTGTCCATCCAGGCAACAACGCCTGCCCAGCACGCACCACTGAGGCTAATATCGAAGCATTCGCGTCGGCTTTTCGCGACTAATACCGTATCGGCAATCCCCCAGGTCCACAAGTCTCTTACGGTTATGAAGATAATGTAGAGAGTAACAATGGTGAGAATGCTGTTAAGCACCGAACTGAACAAATGCCTGTGCATCCAGCCTCTGATCGACCTTTCAGTTATGGGTGCAGGTCTGGCCGGGGTTTTTTCAAGCTTTACAATAGCCATAATCAGCGTTCCACCAGTTGCACACGTTTGTTGTAAATATTCAGCAGCCAGGAAATCGACAGGCTGACGAACATGTAAAACGCCATGGTCATACCGACTATCTCAATCGCGTGCCCAACCTGGTTTAGCGATGTTTGCATAAAGACAGCGACCAAATCCGGGTAGCCAATGGCGATGGCGAGGGACGAGATTTTCACTACGTTCATCCACAGACTGATCATCGGCGGAATAATAACCAGGGACATTGACCGGTTCGACCTGAGACCAATTGACATCGCAGCGTCTTTTTGCCCCTGGCCGACAGATAAGATTCCTGCGCGAACAGCTTCTGCCAATCCAGCGGCGTGGTAAATAGTTAAGGCGACGAACAGTGCGAGGAACGCAGGCGGTAAAGTGGAGCCACCAACGAAATTGAATCCCTCAAGTTTTGGGATATCCCAACCGAGCGGCGACCCTGTCATTAAATAGACAACTGCTGGCAGCAGGATTATCAAGCCAATAGATGGCATCACGGTCGGGAAAATCTTGCCGGTTTCGTCCTGGCGTTTGTGGGCCCAGCGCCTGAGAATAAACACGGCAACTATCGCTACGATTAAAGCCAGACCGGTAAGCCAGAGTAATTCGCCCGGCTCGGGCCATGGCATGTAAAGTCCACGATTATTGAGCAGGACCCATTCTGAGCCAGCTGACAGGTCAATGCTTTGCCTGACCTTGGGCAACAGCGAGAAAATACCGATGTACCAGAAAACAACCTGTATCAGTAGAGGTGTATTACGAAATACTTCCACAAAGGCAAGTGCTACCTTGGCGACCAGCCAATTGCTGGATAGTCGCAGAACTCCAACGGAGAACCCCAGTATGGTGGTGGCAATGATCGACAAAAAAGAAATGTAGAGCGTATTGAGAATACCGATTAAAAAGATATCCCCGTAGGTGCCGATTCCGGCCTCGTACGCAACGAGCTTAAAGTCGGGGTTGAACCCTGCCTCTACAGACAAAAAGCCAAAGCCCGAGCTCATCCCACGAACTTCTAGATTATGTGCCGTGGTGGCAAAAAGATACCAGCCGATTCCGCCGACAAATACCAGTGTCAGAAATTGATAAAATGCCGAACGAACTCGTTCATCATGGAAGAAGTCAAACTTCTCCACTGGTTTGAGATTTGTAGGTTTTTTGCTATTGATATTGGCCACCACAGTATCTCCCGCGAAAATTAAACGCTGTAGCGAACAAACTGATGCCAGCCCAATCTTATCAATTGGTCTGGCACCATTATCAATTCCAGGGGTTAATGTTGATGATAAAAACTACTAGCGCATGGGCGGAGAATACATCAGGCCGCCTTTAGTCCACAGAGCGTTTGCTGATCCTTCCCGGGGAATGCCGATACCCAACTCACCGCTGCCCATATAGGCTTCATAGTTTTCACCGTAGTTACCGACCTGCTTAATGACGTTGTAAGCCCAATCTTTGGTAAGCCCTAGCCCTTCATGAAGATTTCCCTCGACACCAAGCATACGACGAATATTCACATCCTCTGAACTGGCGCGCATGTCATCAACATTTGTACTGGTAACGCCTAGTTCTTCGGCGTTGATCATGGCGAATTGTGTCCATCTGACAATGTCCACCCATTGGCTATCGCCTTGTCTTACCGCCGGTGCCAAAGGCTCCTTGGAAATCGTTTCGGGAAGGATAAGGTGATCACCTGGCACCGGGAATGCAGCCAGGTTTCCAGCCATCGATGATTTATCACCAGTAGTCGAGTCACATCCACCCTTCAGATAAGTGTCGTCACGGACGTTGAAATCCTCAAACGTAACAGCGCTGATATTTAAATCATTGGCGCGGCTAAAATCCGCCAGATTGAGTTCGGTTGTGGTGCCGGTGAGCACACATACCTTAGCACCTTTAAGTTGCATCGCACTGGTGATGCAACTGTCTTTGCGAACAGTGAAACCCTGACCATCATAAAAATTGGGTTGCAAAAAATCCAGGCCAAGTTGGGTATCACGAGACATTGTCCAGGTTGCTGTGCGCGATAAAAGATCAGATTCACCATTCGCCAGGGCGGTAAAGCGCATCTGTGAACTGACTGATTAAATTTCCAATTTATCTTTGTCACCAAAAATGGCAGCTGCAACGGCATGACAATTCTGTACATCAAGCCCGTACCAGTTACCATCAGCATTCATATTGTAATAGCCGGCTGATGGCTGCCCAACCTGGCAACGTAAATGGCCACGTTTTTTGACAATTTCCAGGGTTGATTCCGCCGATGCGACGGTAGTGCCGGCAAGCAGCAATGCAGATGCCGCCGTGACCGATGTGAATAGCGTCGTGAACTTCATTGATTATTCTCCTCTTGATAGCTTTTTAGTATGTCTGCTTACGTATCGGGTTACAGCTGGAGAAATGAGTCACATCCGCATCGGACGCTTGCCCGACTTGGCCATTTTACCTTTTCTCAAAAGGCACATTAAGCTGAAGCGCAGTTCAGTGTCTAATACTTTTAATAGTCACAGTGATGCAATAAACACATCGCTATTTTTCACAGTCGTTGTCATCGATTGACTTATACAGAGCGTTATTCTGGGCTATATTTGATGCAAACTATCGTGTTTAACCGGCATTTTCTTGCTGCAAAACCTGCCAGAATTTTTCCGTACCGGGTTCGGAATTCGGTTCGTATCGATATATTTTTATGTCTAGTGGAATTTCGTCGCTTTCTTCCGCTGCACGTACCAAACGTCCTTGTTCAAGATCACCAGCGACAATCGTGGGGATCCAGGCGACACCATAGCCCTCGATTACCATCGCCCTGACAGCTGTAGCAATTGAGGATTCATATACGGGTACAAACTTGAGATCTCCAAATCGATTTTCAAGGAGATGTCGGACAGGCCACAGAGATGGCTTAGCATGAGTATGCAGGAAGGGAATAGAGCTACCAGGTTTGCAGGTTGGCAACCACCAATTCGGTTTACCGTTACTGTCAGAGCTGGAAACAGGCACCAGAGACTCTGTGCCTAATAATAGTGAGCTAAACTTCTCGGTGTAATTTACGATGGTTTTGGATGGGTCTTCATAACAGACAAAAAAATCAACACTGCCGTCTTCAAGCGCGTCAAGATAATCACTGACACCATCATAATCTGTTCGAACGCTTAAAGATTCTGTCTCGACTAACGGTCGAAGCTTTTTCAGCCAGGGTGGTACAAAGAATTGCGCCAACGTGCTTACCGTCGAAAAACGAATTTTCCCCACATCCGAACTTATTTAGGTATATATGTTGTTACGTGACTGATATGCCAGGTGTACGATCTCCAGGGCAACTGGCCTGAATGATTCTCCGGCGCTGGTTAATTCCACTGGCTGGACGCTGCGATCAATCAGCTTCGCTCCAATCCAGTTTTCAAGCGTTTTAATGCGGCGGCTGAATGCCGGTTGGGAGACACACCGTCGTTCAGCAGACAGGCGAAAATTCCGCATATCACAAAGAGAAAGAAAGTCTTCTAGCCACTTAAGTTCGATTGTCGTTACTCGCTTAGGAAAATCAGGTAGTAAAGAAAACTTGAGGATTGCGTTATGGTGCAAGAATTGATACTGGACTAATGTTCGAAAAGTGTACCAGAAAGTCTCCACTAGAGCCTCCTTGGTCTCCGCAGATGCTATCAGGGTATAGTAATCCTCAACTATCTTATAATAAGTTGTTCGGACATTATTTCGTAGGCACCTTGAGACAGACTGTTGCTGAAGCAAAGCAGGATTTTTCAGCACGCGGACCTATGGTTGGTCAGTCACGCAAATCATCCTTATTGATCATGTCACGTTACATACCGATGGCCAGTTAGGTGAATAAGACCTATACAGTTCCTTTATGAAGAATAATTTGAATTCAAACCGAAACAGTCGTAGTAATTTTCTTTCTTGGATCGTAAAAAGGTTTGGATACTACTGTTGCAGTTGCAGTGGATTCGGACATTTTTACCCTGAGTGTGGTGCCTATATCTGCATGGCTAATGTCAACCATTGCTAAAGCAATATTTCGATTTAATCTTGGCGAGTGAACTGCAGAAGTTACTTTTCCGACCAGTCTTTGCCCATCAAACAGTTGCCAAAAGCTGGTATTGGATCCAGTCAGAGGCGGCGCATCAATCTCGATCCCAACTTGCTTACGAGAAACCCCTTGTTTAGCAATACGCTGTAGAGAGGCTTTACCGAGGAAGTCAGCTTGCATATCCAGATTGATCAATCTATCCAGCCCCAGTTCATATGGATTGGTGTAACTATC
>JBLHGU010000019.1:0-47542 GCA_047615875.1 Parasphingorhabdus sp. | reverse complement strand
AAGAAGACAAAAAGAAGTTATTAGGTTATCTGAAGGGGGATCGTCCTGCTGAAGAAGCTAAGGCTAAAAATCGAATTACACTGAAGCGTAAAACAACCAGTGAAATTAAACAGACGTCGAAGACCGGTGCTGCTCGCACTGTGCATGTTGAGGTGCGTAAGAAGCGTACTTTTGTAAAGCGTGCAGATTTGCAAAAAGAAGCCGATCAGGAAGCTGCCCGTGAGCGCGAGGCTCGCGAAAAATTGCAGGCTGAAGAAGCTGCAAAACAGACCGCTATTGAAGAAGCTGCGGCAGCTGCAGAGCAAACAGCGGCTGATGTCGTTTCTACCGATGCAGTCGTAGCAACTGTTGAAGAGGCCCAAGTTGCCGAACCACAAGCCCCGGAAGCTATTAGTAATGCTGGCTCCGAGCAGGCGTTGCCAACTCCTTTAGTGGCCGATGATTCGACCGTTGAGTCTGTCGTTGTTGTAGAACCTGTAGCTAAATTGATTGAGACGGCAGAATCTACTACCACTGTTAAAGAGCCGCCCGTTGCACCGGTTGTTGAAAAAGCTGCTGAAGAAAAAGTGGTAGCTGCTACGCCAGCTGCCCCTGCAAAACCAGCCGCTGACGCTGATGCACGTGGCGATAAAGGTCGCAAGAAGAAAAAATTCAAGAAAGAAAAAGGTGGTCAGCTTCATGTCGTGCCAGGTGCCAATCGTCGTAAATCTCGCGGTTCTGGTCGCGGTGGTTCTGCTCGTGCCCCTGCCGGTGGTGGCAAACATGGTTTTGAAAAGCCAACCGCACCAGTAATTCGTGAAGTAAGTATTCCAGAAACCATAACCGTTGGTGAATTGGCTGTTGCAATGTCTGTAAAGGCTGCAGAAGTCATCAAGAAGATGATGGAAATGGGTACCATGGTTACTATTAATCAGGTGCTCGACCAGGACACTGCTACTATTTTAGTAGAAGAAATGGGCCATACATCAAAGGCTTCTACTTCAGGTGACCCGGAAGCACTGCTTGAAGAAATCAATCGTGAGGGTGGAGAAGTATTTCGCGCACCTGTTGTGACTGTAATGGGTCATGTAGATCATGGTAAAACATCTCTGTTAGATCGCATTAGAGAAACCAAGGTTGCGGCCGGTGAGGCGGGTGGAATAACCCAGCATATTGGCGCGTATAAAGTTGCCACCAAATACGGTGATATCACTTTTCTTGATACTCCTGGTCATGAAGCGTTTTCTGCCATGCGAGCCCGCGGTGCACAATCTACAGATCTGGTTATTTTGGTTGTTGCCGGTGATGATGGTGTGAAGCCACAAACAATTGAGGCAATCCATCATAGCCGTCAGGCTGGTGTCGCAATGATTGTTGCGGTTAACAAAATGGATAAAGAAGGCTCTGATGTTGATCGGGTTAAACAGGAGCTTACTACTCACGAAGTGGTTCCAGAAGACTGGGGCGGCGATGTACAGATTTGCCCTGTATCTGCTCATACAGGAGAAGGCGTAGAAGAATTGCTTGAGGCTGTGTCGTTACAGGCCGAGGTGATGGAACTGAAGGCTAATCCCAATGGCCCCGCAGTCGGGGTGGTTGTCGAGGCACGACTTGATCGTGGTCGTGGCCCGGTAGCAACTTTATTAATTCGTGAAGGCTCTCTGGTTAAAGGTGATGCCTTGATTGCTGGTCGTGAAAGCGGTCGTGTTCGCGCTTTGAATGACTTTGCCGGCAGACCTATAAAGGTTGCAGGACCTTCTGATCCTATCGAAATTCAGGGCCTGTCTGGGGTGCCAGTTGCAGGTGATGAGGTGCTGGTGTTGAGTGACGAGCGTAAAGCTCGTGAAATTGCACTATTTCGTCAAGGTAAGTTTAAGGAAGTGAAGCTTGCCCGTCAGCAAAAAACCAAACTTGAAAGCATGTTTACCCAAATGGAAGAGGGCGAAGTAAGAAGCCTGAATCTGGTAATCAAAACAGATGTGCAAGGTTCCGTGGAAGCATTAACCGATTCACTGGAGAAACTGTCCAGGGATGATATTCGAGTTAAAGTTGTACATGGTTTGGTTGGTGGCATAAATGAATCAGACGTTAATCTTGCCATGGCTTCTGAAGCCATTATTGTTGGTTTTAATGTGCGTGCAGATGCTACTGCCAGAAAGTTAATTGATTCCGAAGGTATTGATGTTCACTACTATAATGTTATTTATGATGTAGTGGATGAGGTGAAGGCCGCCATGACCGGTATGCTTAGACCGGTTGTAAGAGAAAAAGCGGTTGGCCTGGTTCAGGTTCGTGACGTTTTTCGTGTGGCGAAAATTGGCGCTGTTGCAGGCTGTTATGTGCTGGAAGGAATCGTTAAACGAAACCTGCCGGTTCGAATATTGCGCGATAATGTGGTTATTTTTGACGGTCAGATAGATTCATTGCGCCGATTTAAAGAAGATGTTGCCGAAGTTCGCACAGGTTTTGAGTGTGGTATTGGTGTTAAAAACTATAACGACATTAAAGCTGGTGACCAGATAGAGGTTTACGAACTGGTCGAAGAACGGATCGTCGTTTAGATCTTTTTCGCATTGACCAGTTGTAAAAATTCCGCACGACGGATTTAAAGCCTATGTATCAGGAAACAGAAAGGACGCGACGTGTAGGCGAACTATTGCGTCGTGGGCTGGCGGATGTTCTGCTCAGAGAGATGGATAGTCGTGAGCTTAAACTCATATCCATTACCGATGTTTCCATGAGTCGAGATCTACGCCACGCTATTGTTTACGTCACCAGCTTGGCTAAGGATGACGCCAATGAAGAGGTGAAAACGCTGAATGAAATAAAGGGGTTTTTACGCAAGCAACTTAGCCGCCGTGTCCAATTAAAACACCTTCCCAGTTTAAAATTTGAGCTGGATGAAAGTATCAGCCGTGGCATTCGACTTTCTAGCCTCATAGAATCCGTTAACAAACACGAAGATGAATAAATATGGGTAAGTTTCAATCCGGTCGCCAGGCCCGACAGAAAGGAGATCCTGTCACCGGCATGTTGTTGCTGGATAAACCTGATGGCGTTTCTTCTAATGGTGCGCTACAGATAGCCAAGCGTTTGCTGAATGCGCGCAAAGGTGGCCATACTGGCAGTCTCGACCCTATTGCTACTGGATTATTACCACTTTGCTTCGGTGAAGCTACCAAGGCTGCCAGTTTCTTCCTTAATGCTGACAAGAGTTATTGGGCGAGAATTCGATTGGGGCAGACGACTGCTACTGGTGATCGGGAAGGGGATGTGCTGGAAGACAAGCCCTTGAGCGTTACTAAGCAACAAATTCTGTCTGCCATGGACTCTTTTCGGGGTGAATTTGAGCAAATTCCGCCGATGTTCTCCGCCATTAAAAAACAGGGCCAACCGCTCTATAAGTTGGCTCGGCAGGGTATCGAGATCGAAAGAGAACCGCGGCCAGTAAACGTTTATGAACTCAACTTGAGCGCAATTGATCTGCCATTTATTGATATTGAAATGACTTGTTCGCGTGGGTTTTATGTGCGCAGCCTGGCCATGGATCTTGGTGAAGCGCTCGGCTGTGGTGGACATGTGCAAGATTTACGCCGCACCGGCGTGGGTGATCTTAAGTTGGAGGACGCGGTTACGCTGGCCCACCTGGAAGGCATCGAAGGTTTTCCGGATCGACGTGAGAATTTAATTTCAGCAGATCTCGGTCTCGGCCATTTACCGCGAATTGATTTGTCTGTGGACGCAACGTTTTACCTGGTTCGGGGACAAAGTGTCCGTGCTAATTCGTTGCCTAAGTCAGGCTGGGTTAGATTGTATTGTACAGAATCCGGATTTCTGGGGCTGGGAGAAGTGACAGATGATGGCAAAGTTAGCCCCAAACGCCTATTTCGAAGTCATGTTTCTCGCAATGCGGCCTGAATATGAGGATTTTGAAGTAAAAATATGAAATTATTATTGAGTGACGCCGGTTGCGCCGCTAGAATACGCGGGTTTCGTGATTCCAAAGACAACGCAAACTGTTGTCTTTCATATTCCCCAAGATTTACCTACCCCACACATGCTGATGGCAGCATTGTGGCTTTTACTGTTTGAGAGAAAAAAATGGCATTATCTGTAGATCAGAAGTCGGAAATTATTAACGACTATCAACTTGGCACCAGCGATACCGGTTCCCCGGAAGTGCAGGTCGCTCTAATGACTGCTCGAATCAAAGATTTGACCGGCCACTTCAAAACCCATATTCATGACCACCACTCCCGTCAGGGTCTGCTTAAATTGGTTAACCATCGCAGAAAACTGCTCGATTATTTGAAAGGCGAAAGTGTGGAGCGGTATCGTTCCCTGATTTCCCGCCTCGGTTTGCGTAAGTAAATTAATCCCCCCAAATTCAGGGAGCAGATGGCTGCTCCCTTCGCACTTTAGAACCGCCGATCTAGACGGTTACTCATCCGGAGTATTATCAGTGTCTCGCATTACAAAATCTTTTCAATACGGTAACCAACAAGTTACTTTGGAAACCGGCGAAATTGCCAAACAGGCCAGTGGTGCAGTGATCGCCAGCATAGGTGATACCTGTGTAATGGTCACAGTAGTTGCTAGCAGAAAACCTTCAGGCAAGGATTTTTTCCCCCTGACAGTAGACTACGAAGAAAGAACCTACGCCGCCGGTAAAATACCAGGCGGTTTTTTTAAGCGTGAAGGTCGCCCGGCAGAAAAGGCAATCTTAACTGCTAGACTGATCGATCGGCCAATTCGCCCGCTATTTCCAGCTGGATTTAATAATGAGGTTCAGATTGTAGCCACCGTTATGTCAGTTGATCCTGAAATTGATCCTGATATGGTCGCCATGCTGGGTGCATCCGCTGCACTGAGTGTCTCTGGCGTGCCTTTTAATGGCCCAATTGGTGGTGCCCGTGTAGGCTTCATTAATGGCGAATATGTGCTTAATCCTGCTCGTTCAGTTTTAAAAGCCGAATCTCGCCTGGATTTAATAGTAGCCGGCACTGAAAGTGCCGTTCTAATGGTTGAATCTGAAGCGAAAGAGCTAACTGAAGAGGAAATGCTTGGCGCTGTTATGTTTGGTCACGATGCCATGCAGTCTGCAATTAGTGCAATTCGTGAACTGGTAGCTGAATGTGGCACAGTTTCCTGGGATTGGGCTGCTGAAGAGAAAGACCAGGAAATGAGTGATCGAGTAGCTAATGCTGCGGGCGATCAGGTTAACAACGCTTACCAGATTGCAGAAAAGGTCGCCCGTCAGGATGCCATGACTGCAGCTAAACAAAGCGTTATGGGTGCCCTGACTACGGAAGAGACTTCAGCTGATGAAGTTGACGCGATTAAAGACGCCATCAAATCGTTGGAAAAAAATGTAGTTCGCGGTCGTATTCTTGATGGTCAACCTCGTATAGATGGTCGTGATCTATCCACCGTTCGACCTATTAAAATTGAAACCGGCATATTGCCTCGAACCCATGGTTCAGTGGTTTTTACCCGCGGTGAAACCCAGGCTATTGTTGTTACCACGCTGGGTACCGAGCGAGATTCACAGATTATCGATGCCCTTGAAGGCGATTATCGTGACAGCTTTTTGCTGCATTACAACTTTCCTCCTTATTCAGTGGGCGAAACTGGTCGGGTTGGTTCGCCAAAACGACGTGAAATCGGTCATGGCAAATTAGCCAAACGTGCAGTTACTGCAATTTTGCCAGATCCGGAAACCTTTCCCTACACATTACGTGTTGTGTCAGAAATTACTGAATCAAATGGTTCATCCTCAATGGCCTCTGTTTGTGGAGCCAGTCTCTCCATGATGGATGCCGGCGTAAATGTTAAGGCACCAGTTGCCGGCGTTGCCATGGGTTTGATCAAAGAGGGTGATCGATACGCAGTTCTAACCGATATTTTGGGTGATGAAGATCACCTAGGTGATATGGATTTTAAAGTAGCGGGTACCCATGAAGGTGTTACCGCTCTGCAGATGGATATTAAGATTGAGGGTATTAATCGCGAGATTATGGAAGTAGCCCTAACTCAGGCAAAAGATGGGCGTATTCATATTCTTGGTGAAATGGCTAAAGTATTAGATAAGCCACGTGATCAAATTTCTGATTTTGCGCCGCGAATTTTGACCATGAAAATCAGTTCAGACAAGATTCGTGACGTTATCGGTAAGGGTGGCACAACCATTCGTTCAATATCTGAATCTACCGGCGCCACTATTGATATTGATGATGACGGTACAGTACGCATCGCTACCGCAGATAAGGCCGCTGCCAAAGCTGCACAATTACGCATTGAGCAGATTACCGCGGATGTCGAAGTCGATAAAATTTATGAAGGTCGCGTTGTTAAGCTGATGGATTTTGGTGCATTTGTTAATATATTGCCCGGCAAAGATGGCCTGGTGCATATTTCTCAAATTTCCCACGAGCGTGTGAATAAAGTAAGTGATGAACTTTCTGAAGGCGACACAGTTAAAGTGAAGGTTCTTGAAGTAGACAAGCAAGGCCGTATCCGTCTAAGTATGAAAGCTTTGCAGGAATCTCAAGAAGGCTAATTTTGCTTAGTCACAATTTTGAATTGCTGTTAAGTGGGGCCTTTGGCCCCACTTTTTGTTGGCCTATTTAAATTATAAAGCTATGAAGGTCCTGTTACAAAGAACAACATCTGCCCGAGTCGAGGTAGATGGCGAAAAAATTGGCGAGATCGGTAGTGGAGTAGTGCTATTGGTCGGATTTTGTAAGAATGATAACTTGATCGATTTCAACTCTGTCGTGGAAAAGATTGGCAATCTCAGAATTTTTTCTGATGAAGCGGGTCGTTTGCAATATTCATGTATGGAAGTTGAAGCAGAATTTTTGTTAGTTCCCCAATTTACTTTGTGTGCATCTACCCGGCGTGGTCGTCGGCCAGATTTTGGCGAAGCTATGGAACCGTGTAAGGCCAGAGAAAATTTTCTGCAATTTGTAACAGCGTTTGAAAGATTCGCCCAAAATCGCGTTTCAATCGGGAAATTTGGCGCCAATATGCAAGTGCATTTGGTTAACAATGGACCTTTTACACTGAACCTTGAATTTTAGGTGGCTAGAATATGTTGAATCAGGATTATCAAAAATGGCACTCAACTTACAAGTTGATTATTCAATGGGGTGACTGTGACCCTGCGGACATCGTCTACTATCCGAACTACTATCGCTGGATGGATAACGCGACCCATCATCTATTTGCAAACAAGGGCTATTCTTTTGGTGAAATGCGTGAACAATTTGGCTCCTTAGGTTTTCCTCTAATCAAAGCAGATGCTACTTTTCTTGCACCGAGCCGGGTGGGGGATGAGTTAACTATTTACTCCCGGCTGGAATCGGGTGGGCGCAAGAGTTTGAAGATAGAACATCATTTCTGCAGAGAAAACTTGCTTGTCGTCACAGGCGCCGAGAAGAGAATAATGGGTGCAAAAAGACCGAAAGATGGTAGCTTATTTGCAATGTTAATCCCGGATGAAATTGTTCAGGCATTTAGCGTTCAGGATTGAAAGGTTTTCTAGTGCTTTCACGACTAAAATTTGATCAGAAAAATAAGCTTTGTGTTTTCTAGTTTCATATTAGCCATTTTTTCTAGATTCCGCACAGGCTGATAAGGCAATGTTTCTTTCAGGCTGGATGTTTGCCTTAGGCAGCGGTAAACTGTTATAAATCAGAGGGACAAGGTTTTCAGCGGGTATAAGCTCGTCTGTTTCTATAATTAAATTTTAATATCCAATAGGAGGATAGTAATGCTTAGAAAAAGCTTAGTTGCAGTAGCTCTATGCGGTCTGATTTCCAGCCCCGCTATGGCCGCAGATAAAGTAAAAATCGGTTTCGTCACTACACTGACCACCGGCGCCGCAGTTATTGGTAACGATATGAAGAATGCCGTGGATCTCGCCATGGAACATATTGGTGGCAAGATGGGTGGGCTGGACGTAGATATGATTTTTGAAGATGATGGTTTTAAGCCAGAAATTGGCAAACAGAAAACTGATAAGCTGATTAAATCAGACAAGGTTGATTTTGTAGCAGGTTTTATTTGGTCCCACGTGTTGCTTGCCTCGCGTAAATCAGTTCTTGATGCGGGCAAATTTCTGATTAGTTCCAATGCAGGTCCTAGCCAGATTGCCGGTAAGTTGTGTCACAAAAACTTCTTCTCTACTTCCTGGCAAAATGACCAGACGCCTATGGCTATGGGCGAAGTTCTGAAAAATAAGGGTGTTAAAAAACTCTATATAATGGCGCCAAATTATGCCGCCGGCAAAAATATGGCGACTGGTGTTGAGCGAACTTTTGGTGGTGAAATTGTCGGTAAGGATCTAACCAAATGGGGTAAAGATGCTCAACTGGATTTCTCGGCAGAATTAGCAAAGGTTAAGTCTTCTGGTGCGGATGCCTTATTTGTGTTTTATCCCGGCAAGGCTGGTGGTGCTTTTATCAAGCAATATCAACAATCAGGATTATCAGAAACTGTACCATTGCACACCGTTTTTACTGTAGATGCTTTAAGTTTACCCAAATTACAAGCAGGAAAACTTGAAGGTGTACTCGGTTCATTGGCCACTCAGTTTTGGTCACCGGATCTGGATAATGCGCAGAATGCCAAGTTTGTTGCTGACTTTAAGGCGAAATATGGCTCCTACCCATCATTCTATGCTGCGCAATCCTATGACACCGTGTTTCTTATCAAGAGTGCCGTAGAAGCTGTCAATGGCGACCTATCTAATATGGATGGCATGCGCGCCGCCATGGAAAAAGCAGATTTCCCATCAGTACGCGGCAAGTTTACTTACGGCAAAAATCACTTCCCGATACAAAACTTCTATTTGCGTGAAGCAGTAGCGGATGCAGATGGTAACTGGACTACTAAAATTATTGATACAGTTTACGAAAATCATCAGGACACGTATGTGTCCGAGTGTAATTTGTAGAAACTTCTATTGCTCCTATAAAGGGGGGCTTAAGCCCCCCTTTATAGTTTTAGCTTTAACAAAATAACTATCATTTGAAAATGTAAAGATGGATGCCGCTCTGGTATTTACCCAGTTGCTGAATGGTGTTCAGTTAGGGGTACTATTATTTTTGGTTGCCGCAGGCCTGACATTGGTGTTCGGTATTATGGACTTTGTGAATCTGGCCCATGGTGCTCTGTATATGGTCGGTGCATTTTTCTGTGCCAGCGTTGCGTTGTGGCTCGATTCGTTTGTATTAGCTTTATTAATCGCTTTGCCGGCAACCTTTGCTGTAGGATTCTTGGTTGAATTATTGGTAATTCGATTTCTTTATCACCGTGATCATCTTGATCAGGTGTTGGCAACTTTTGGATTAATACTTGTTTTTGATACTCTGGTTCAACTTATTTGGGGACCGGCGGGTTTAACTTTTGCCTTACCGCCTGTTTTAAATGGTCGTGTGGAAATATTTGGTATTACCGAATTTCCAATTTATCGTTTATTAATTATTGCCGTAGGATTACTGGTAGCTGCTGTCCTCTACTTTATTATCCAGCGAACAAGAGTGGGTATGTTAGTACGAGCAGGGGCCTCAAATCGAACTATGGTTGCTGCCCTTGGTGTAAATATTGATAACCTGTTTCGTTTTGTTTTTGCCAGTGGCGCGATGCTGGCGGGACTAGCCGGAATGATGATCGCTCCCATCACTGAGGCTAGTATAGGTATGGGCAGCGATATACTACTGGTTGCTTTTGTGGTTATCATTATCGGCGGTATTGGCTCAATACGTGGCGCATTTATAGCTGCTTTAATCGTTGGCCTGATCGATACCATGGGACGTTCCTTCCTGGATGACTTAATGAAACTGTTTGTCTCTAATCAAGCAGCGGAAACCTCAGCCCCAGCCTTATCTGCGATGTTGGTATATGTCTTAATGGCGGCTATTCTTTATTTTCGTCCACAGGGCTTGTTTCCACCCAAGGTGCGATAGGTGAAGCGACTTTCCAGTCTCAGTCTAAATAATAAGGTCATGCTCTTGTTTATGGTTGGATTTGGCTTAGCCCCAATTCTTATTCATTATCTGGACGAACCTTTTTATCTTGATCTGCTAACGCGAGTGGTTATTTTGTCCATAGCGGCGGTTAGCCTTAATCTTATTCTTGGCTATGGAGGCATGATCAGCTTTGGTCACGCTGCGTATCTTGGGATAGGCGCATACTGCATTGGTATTCCTGCGTATTACGAAGAATATGGAATAGCTACTCAGCTTCTCACTGCAATAGGTGTGAGTGCATTGTTTGCCTTGGTCACCGGCTTTGTCTGTTTAAGAACCAGTGGTGTTTATTTCATTATGATAACCCTGGCATTTTCTCAGATGGTCTTTTTTGCCATGGTGAGCATTGAAGAATATGGCGGTGATGACGGTCTGGTGATTGATGTACGTAGTGAAATTGGGCGACCAATCGATCTGGAAAATAACGTACAACTTTATTATCTTTGCCTGTTATTTCTGGCGGCATTTTTGTATCTGGTCTCCAGGCTAATGAATTCTCGTTTTGGCATGGTCGTCAGAGGTGCTGCTGGCAACGATTCCAGAATGCAGTCCATGGGCTATGCAACATTTCAGTATCGATTGTTGGCTTATGTTATTGCCGGTGTAATCTGTGGGGTTGCGGGTTGGTTGTTAGGCAACTTCACCAGTTTTATCAGTCCTGAAATGATGGACTGGACGCGTTCAGGAGAATTAATCTTTATCGTTGTGTTGGGTGGTGCGGGTAGTTTATTCGGACCCGTATTGGGAACAGTAGCTTTTATAGCTATTGAAGAATGGTTATCCGGCATTACGGTTTATTGGCAGCTACTATTTGGAATTTTCCTTATTCTTGTGGTTCTGTTTGGCAAAGGAGGTTTATCCGGGTTGATTGCTAAATTTGACAGGAAGAACTGATGTTATTGTCGGTAGAAAATCTGCATAAATCCTTCGGTGGCATCGTTGCGACGAATAACGTAACCCTAAATGTAAGCAAGGGTGAAACCCATGCTGTTATTGGCCCTAATGGCGCCGGAAAGACCACTTTGGTATCTCAGCTGATTGGCGATCTAAAACCAGATAGTGGAAAAGTTTGTTTGGAGGGCGAGGACATATCTAAATACGCTAGTCACAAACGAGCACAACTTGGCATGGCCCGGTCATTTCAAATTACCAGCATTATTAGTAATCTGACAGTGAAAGAGAATGTCATGCTAGCAGTGCAAGCTCAATGTGGGCACTCGTATCATTTTTGGGCACCGGTTCATAAGGCAGCAGAGATTACCGCGCCGGCTCTTGAAATGCTCCAACGAGTTGGCCTTGTCGACGCTGCTGATCGATCTGCAACTGGTTTGTCGCATGGCGAACATCGGCAACTAGAAGTTGCCATGGCCATGGCCACCAGACCCAAACTATTATTGTTGGATGAACCCATGGCTGGTATGGGCACCGAAGAGAGTGTTCGAATGCTAGATATATTTCGCACTATTAAGGGTGGGCCCGGGATATTATTGATCGAACATGATATGGATGTCGTCTTCGCTTTGGCAGATCGCATTTCTGTGCTGGTGAATGGGGCCATTATTGCTAGCGACACGCCAGATGCTATTCGTTCAAATGCCCATGTTCGAGCAGCTTATCTGGGGGAATCGGATCATGCTTGAGCTGTCTGGCCTGACGGCTTGTTATGGTGAGAGCCAGGTTTTATTTGGTGTAGATTTATCTGTTGGCGATTCTGAAGTTGTCAGTCTTCTGGGTCGAAATGGTATGGGTAAGACCACCACAATCAGCTCGATCATGGGAATTGTCTCGCCGGTCGCAGGCTCGATAAGATTCGAGAATAAGCCTATTCATAAGCTTAAATCACATCAAATAGCTCGTTTGGGGTTGGGTCTTGTCCCAGAAGGGCGGCAAATATTCCCAAACTTAAGTGTCCGGGAAAACCTGATTGCGACTCGTTCTTTGAGAGAAAACACAATCTGGGATCTTGAATCGGTATTAGATATGTTTCCAGAATTGACTAATCGTTTATCTATTATGGGCAATCTGCTATCGGGCGGCGAACAACAAATGCTCGCCATTGGCCGTGCATTAATGACTAATCCCAAGTTATTGATTCTAGATGAGGCAACTGAAGGATTAGCACCACTTATCCGAGAAAAAATATGGCAATGTCTTTATCGCCTCAAAGAAGCGGGTCAATCGATTTTAGTGATTGATAAAAACTTGAATGATTTGCTGAAAATAGCTGATCGTCATTACATTATAGAAAAAGGCCGAATAGTCTGGCATGGTGACAGCCACAAATTATCTGAAAATCGTCAGGAACTCGAAAAGCATCTCGGCGTTTAATTATTGATAGTGATGGGCTTAACCTCGCTTTGCGTCTAACTGGTAGGTTTACATGGAACATCCCAAGTCCTCTGAAGAAAAACAATCAAGCTAGATCCTGAAGGTATTTCACCTTGAATGAGGCTTTGAAGGACCACTCGATGATGATCATCATCGAGGTACTACTACTGTCTGGCGATTCGAGAAGCTGCCCTGGCAGCAGTGTTAAAAAAGTCACTAACTGATTATGAGTTTATTTGATTGCTAACCAGCCTTCAAAACAAACCCACTTGTAAACACTCATTATGTCTACAAATCCAGCTCGCCCTAACAGACCCATATTGCCCGCCGTTGAAAATGGTTCGAGTACACCTTTCAGGCTCTTTGATTTGTTGAGTATTTCTACCTCACTGAAACCTGAGCTGTGCTTTATATCCTGGTAAATTTGCGAAGCATAATCCTGGAAGCGAGCATCGGGCCCACGAACTTTCTCGAACAGGAATAATGCGCCACCCCATTCCAAAGAAGCGTAAATCTGGTCAATGAGTGCCTGACGATAAGCAGGACGAACAAACTGTAATGTGTAGTAGCTTACTGCAACAGTGCAGGGTTCAAATGGGTGATTAACCACATCGTCACAATAAGTTTTAAATCGAGGATCACTAATATTTTCTCGATTGGCAACTTCAATTTGATTAACAGACGCATCTATGCCGACGTATTGCAGATTCGATCGTTGTTGGTTCCAGTTTAGAAATTTTTTTGCTAATGTTCCGGTCGAGCAACCAATGTCATACACCAGGGAATCGTCGCGTAGCATGAAATCTGAGAAACGACAAATTAGTTCGTGTCCGGCGTGATAATTGGGTACAGATTGTTGAATATGGGATTCAAAATCTTCCGCAACATTGTCGAATGACCAATTACATGGTTCAGCTAGAATGACCGGTTTTTCGCTCATGTGGTGGAGTCTCATTTATGGATAAAATTTCAAATCAGGTCTGCAGTTTTAAACTTGATAGAATCTCCTGCAATTATACGGTTGTTTATCCCGCAGAAAGCCTATTGCTCGATCTGACTTAAAAATTGCTCGATGCTATTCGCAATACCGGGGTGACGATGATACATTGCCAAATCGCGCCACCGCGTTGCCTGCAAAATACCCAGCACAGTGCTGCTGAGGTGCCAGATGCGATCAGGGCGACACTTGCTATAATCAGTCGCTGAATTAATGGAATATAATTCAAGACTCACTCTTGTTAGGGATAACCGAACTTAATGGTAACACCAATCTAATGCCTCTTAGCACTAGCAGACTGATCTGGATTGATCTGGAAATGACCGGTCTTTATCCTGACACTGATCTCATAATAGAGATTGCCACAATTGTTACAGATCTGAATCTCAATATTCTCGATGAAGGCCCAGTAATGGCTATACATCAAAGCGATGAAGTTCTCGATGGTATGGATGAATGGAACACTCGAACCCATAACGAAACAGGTCTGGTGAAACGGGTTAAGGAGTCTACAATTTCAGCTCAGGAAGCTGAGAAGAAAACGCTGGATTTTCTGCGTCGTTACGTGAAGAAAAAAACCTCACCGCTTTGTGGTAATACGATTTGTCAGGACAGAAGGTTTCTGGCCCGATACATGCCGAAGCTGGAAGCCTATATGCATTATCGCAATCTGGATGTAACCGTACTTAAGGAGTTGGCTGATTACTGGTATCCCGGTATGTCGCGCGGCTTCGTCAAAGCATCGACTCACGAAGCCTTGAGCGATATTCGTGAGTCTATAGCAGAGCTGGAGTTCTATCGTGAGAAACTGTTTATAGATCAGCCACTCATTCCATCTTGAAGTTGTAACTCAAGCCGGTTAATTGCCCAGTCAAGGTGCTCCCCGACCAGGTCGGAGACACCGACTCTTGCCTGCTTTAGCGTCGACACCAGCTCATAGCTAGCCGGGCTGTTGCCGAGGCCAACCGCAATGTTACGTCGCCAACTTTCATAGCCTGCACGTTTTAGTGGGCTGCCAAGAGTTATCTCTTCATATTCGACTTGGCTAAGCAGAAACAGTTCTACTAGTTTGCGCGCATTGAGCTGATGACGAGGCTTAAAAACCTCGTGCTCGGGGCTGGCTGCGAATCTGTTCCAGGGGCACACTAGCTGGCAGTCATCACAGCCGAATATTCGGTTGCCCATAGGAACTCGCAATTCTTCTGGAATTGCGCCTTTATATTCTATGGTTAAGTAGGAAATGCAGCGGCGTGCATCGACTACATAAGGCTCGACTATGGCTGCTGTTGGGCAAGCCTGTATGCACTGACTACAGGTGCCACAATGATCTTTGGCTGGAGAATCCACCGGCAGTTCGAGATCGGTATATATCTCGCCAAGAAAAAACCATGAGCCTTGATGACGGTTAACTAGATTGCTGTGTTTACCGATCCAGCCAAGCCCTGCTTTTTCAGCAAGGGGTTTTTCCATAACCGGTGCGCTATCGGTAAATACGCGATAACCAAACTCACCAATTTCCGAACTAATCCAGTTTGCGAGTTTCTGCAACTGGCGTCGAATATACTTATGGTAATCCCGACCCAGGGCGTAACGCGAAATGTATGCGGTGTCTGGTTGCTCCAGACAATCGTTCATTTGTTGCATGGTTTCTGGTAAGTATTCCATAGCCACGCAAATACTACGTAACGTTCCGGGGATCAGTTGAGCGGGTCGATAGCGTTTTTCTCCATGTTGAGCCATAAAGTTCATTTCGCCGTGAAAATCTCTGCTAAGCCATTGCTGCAAACGATCACCCGCTTGCTCTAGATTGATATCGGCTATACCAAACAGACTAAAGCCCAATTCTTCGGACTTTTTTTCGATTCTGGAGCGAAGATTTTGCAGTGAATGTTCATCTGTAATCATAGTGCGGCTATCATACACGCATGAATACAATGCTCGTAAATATCTACAACGCTGAGGCCTGTCGCAGTCTGGATGCAAAGGCAATTGGTGACTGTGGAATCGGTGGGTTTACCCTGATGCGTCGAGCAGGCATTGCCGCGGTGAACGAGTTTTGCCGTACCTGGGCAAAGCCTTGTCGTGTTGATGTGGTGTGCGGGGCCGGTAACAACGGTGGGGACGGCTATCTGGTAGCGGCAGCATTAAAGGCGCGCGGGTATTTTTGTCGAGTCTATTGCAGTGGCTTACCGACTTCAGAAGATGCCAGGCAAGCACGGGCGATTGCGGTAGAAGCAGGGCTGGAAATATTTGCGGCCAATCGATTTGGCGCCGATGCAGAAGTGATCGTTGATGCACTACTCGGTATTGGCTTAAGTCGGTCTCCAGCCGGTGAAGCACTCGACTTGATAAACCGCATTAATTTTTCTCCAGCACCCGTTTTAAGCCTTGATGTACCTTCTGGTCTTAACGTTAATACTGGTCAGGCTCCAGGCGTCGCGGTGAATGCTGATGTAACGGTAACTTTTATCGGTCTCAAATTTGGACTGATGACAGGCTTTGGACCGAATTACACTGGTCGGATAGTGTTTGCCGATTTGGGAGTGCCACAATTTGTTTATGACTCGGTTCCTGCCATGGCCTTTCTCTGTGATGGTGAGCGGTTACTTAATGAGATTCCACAACGTAGTCGTTGTGCGCATAAGGGTAAACACGGACATGGTGTGATTATTGGTGGCAACTATGCCATGGCTGGTGCGCTTCGAATTGCCAGTGAGGCGGCATTACGCAGTGGTGCCGGTTTGGTAACAGCAATTACCCGCCCCGAACAAACGGCACAGATTAATCAGGGCCGACCAGAATTAATGGTTCGAGGTGTTGATAACGATGATGCTGTCCTGGCCGATTTATTGCACTCCAAACAGGTGGTTGGAATAGGGCCTGGTTTGGGTAAAGATGCCTGGTCTGGTGCGATGATGACCGCAATATTGAAAAAAGTACGCCCCCTGGTTATAGATGCAGACGGCCTTAACTGGCTAGCGGCTTATCCTCAAGCCGTGGGTCAGGCAATTCTTACACCGCACCCTGCCGAAGCTGCAAGATTACTGAAAAGCAGTGTCGAAAAAGTTCAGGCAGATCGGTACCAGGCGGTTCGCAATATTGCTACACAATATGATGCAATTTGTGTATTGAAAGGCTGCGGTACTTTAATCAGTGATGGGCAATCTGTTTATCTGTGTGATAGAGGTAATCCGGGTATGGCTTCGGCCGGTATGGGAGATTGTCTTACTGGTGTAATTACGGCGCTGATAGCTCAAGGAGTGCCACTGTATAGCGCTGCACAATGCGGCGTGTGGTTACATGCAGCTGCCGCAGATAAAGCGGCTGCTCACAATGGCATGATAGGTATGCTGGCAACTGATCTGATTGATATTATCAGACAATTAATAAACAAGATCTACTAATGGAAACCTACACGATTATCGGTAGCCAGAACATGGTTGAGCTGGGCAGGGAAATTGCCCCACGTTTCCAAAGCGGAGATATGGTTTGGCTTGATGGGGATTTAGGCAGTGGCAAGACCACCTTAGTGCAGGGAGTGCTCGCAGGATTAGGCTATGAAGGCCTGGTAACCAGTCCCACCTATACGTTGCTGGAACCCTACTCGCTGGAAAATTTACAGGTCGTGCATATGGATCTTTATAGACTCAAGTCTGCCGAAGAGTTAGAGATGTTGGGGATTCGAGATTTTGTCGACGAAAGCCTTTGTCTGGTCGAATGGCCCACCAAAGGGGCAGGGCTATTACCCGCCTGGAGTTGGAGTATTTCGCTCGCAGTTCTCTCCGCCAATAGCCGACAGGTGATTGTAGAACAGCGCCAGTGATGAGAATTTTTTCCATAAACCTTTGCAGAATATTTTGTTTGCCAACAGGCATAACAATTATTTTTTGTTGTGTCCTGCTTGGCTCTGGAAATAGTTATGCAGACACCGGTCTGCATAACTTGCGTATGTGGCACGGCCCGGAAAAAACCCGACTGGTATTCGACCTGACCAATCCGGTCGAGCACAAAGTGTTTGGACTGCAGAACCCCGACCGATTGGTGGTCGATTTAAATGGTGCTAAATTTACTGGAAATGTACCGCTAGATGCCACCGTGGGCCCCTTATTACACCGCATTCGCACTGGCACTCCAAAGCCGGGAGTCTTGCGATTTGTGCTGGATCTGAAACAGCCGGTCGCGTCAGAGGTTTTTGTTCTGCCACCAACGGACATTTATGGGCACAGGCTGGTGATTGATCTTAAACATCCTGGCGATGATAAGACAGCAGTGGCTGTGGTGACTAACAAAGAACCGGCCGTGAAGCAGCAAGCCAGCCCGCCAGCTAGTAAACCACAATTGGTGATTGCCATTGACGCCGGTCACGGTGGTGAAGATCCTGGCGCCTTGGGTGGTAAAAAAACTCGCGAGAAAAATGTGGTGCTCGCCATTGCCCTTCAACTGAAAGCATTGCTAGATGCCCATCCTGGCCTGGAAGGGGTTTTAACCCGCAATGGAGATTATTACATTAGCCTGCGTAAGCGGACGCAAATTGCGCGTTCCCATAATGCTGATTTATTTGTCTCGATTCATGCGGACGGGTTTTATAAACGTACTGCGAAAGGTATGTCGGTCTATGCTTTATCTAATCGAGGCGCAACCAGCGAAACTGCACGCTGGTTAGCTAATAAGGAAAATTCGTCAGATCTTGCGGGCGGAGTCTCTCTGAAAAATAAAGATGACATGCTGGCCCACGTGTTGCTCGATTTGTCTATGAACCGAACTGTTAACGATAGTATTATTCTGGCCAAACAGGTTCTGTCAGAATTGAAGCAGCTAGGCCCAGTGCATAGCAAGCGAGTTGAACAAGCAGGTTTTGCGGTGTTGAAATCTCCAGACATGCCCTCCATTCTTGTTGAAAGTGGCTATATAACTAACCCACGGGAAGAGAAACTACTGCGTAGTGAGCGGTATCAAAAAAAGCTGGCGAAAGCTATATTTACCGGCATATTGAGGTATTTGAAATTCCACGAAAATCCATCTGCTGCGAATACACATATCGTGTCGGCAGGCGATAGTTTGTCAATGCTTGCACAACGTTATGGAATCAGTTTATCTAGTCTGAAACAGGTCAATAGACTGTCGGATAGCCAAATATTCGTTGGTCAGAAGCTTAAAATCCCCTCGAGCGGTAGTTAAAAAATGAATCGCATACAGTTGCTAGATGATCGTCTTATCAATCAAATAGCTGCCGGAGAAGTTATCGAGCGCCCGGCGTCATTGTTAAAAGAGTTGGTGGAAAATGCAATTGACGCGGCCGCCACAGACATTGTGATAGAAGTAGAACTTGGTGGTGTTAAACGAGTTACTGTGCGGGATAATGGCATCGGCATGAATGTTGATGATCTGAAGCTCTCATTATCACGGCATGCAACAAGCAAGATCCGCAATCTGGACGATCTATTTAATGTCTCATCACTGGGCTTTAGGGGTGAGGCACTGCCAAGTATTGCTGCCGTTAGCCGACTGGAAATAACCTCCAGGACTAAAGAGTCTAGTTCTGCCTGGTTAGTGACTTGCGAAGGCGGCGCAAAAGTATCTGATCCCCATCCAGCGGCGCGTAGCCCCGGAACTACCGTTACCATTCAGGATCTGTTTTACAATATTCCAGCACGTCGCAAGTTTTTACGAACTGAAAGAACCGAATTTCGTTATCTACAAGAAATAGTTACGCGACTGGCGTTGACAGCTTCCACCGTGGCCTTTGAGTTAATTAACAATGGCCGAAGCGTGCTGAAACTTCCTGCCGTTGCGAGTCAGGATGCATTGAATCGTGCAGGAAAACTATTGGGTCGGGAGTTTGCTGCTCAAAGCTTGCCAGTGAGTGAATCAGCAGCAGATTTAGAGCTATCTGGTTGGGTGGGCCTGCCGACCTACAGTCGTGCGCAACGTGATCAGCAATATTTTTTCGTTAATGGCCGTGCCGTTAAAGATAAGAATATTGCCCACGCTGTTAAGCGAGCTTTTGAAGACGTGATGAGCCATGGTCGACACCCAGCCTTCGTGCTCTATCTCGCGATGGACCCGTTGTCCGTAGATGTAAATGTTCATCCGGCCAAGACCGAAGTCAGGTTTCGGGATCAGCGCGCAATTCATGACTTTATTTATCGTAGTTTAAAACATACGTTGGCAAATGCCAGAGCAGGAAATTCCAATGCGAATACAACGCTTATCGAAGAAAGTAGAGTTACCAGCAATTATCCCAACTTTAGTCAACGCCCCTTACCGTTACCTGTCCGAGAAAGACAGGGTGACTGGAAACCACTGTTGCAAAGTATGGGACAGGTGGCTTCATTGGCTCCGCAGGTTTCAGAGCTAACATCCTACGTGGAGCAAGGCAGTGAATCTGCGCCGCCGCTTGGTTATGCGCTCGCCCAGTTACATGGGATTTATATTCTTGCCGAAAACGAAGAAGGTTTAATTATTGTCGACATGCACGCAGCACACGAGCGCATTGTCTATGAGAAACTGAAACTGCAGCGAGATCAAGTGGGGATTGCCAGCCAGCCTCTTTTAGTCCCCGCTTCTCTCGCAGTAAGTGCAGCAGAGGCAGACTTAGTTGAGCAGCATAGGCAGATATTTACTCAGATCGGTATAGATGTTGATCGCTCAGGACCTGAATCCCTCATAGTTAGATCAGTGCCCGAAATACTTAAAGCCACAGACTATCCGGGGCTTGTCAGGGATGTCTTATCTGATTTGGCTGAATTTGGCCGCAGCAATAGAATAGAAGAGACAATCAACGAACTACTTTCAACTATGGCTTGTCATTCCTCAGTGCGAGCTAATCGTCGTTTAAGTCTGGAGGAGATGAATGCACTGTTGCGACAAATGGAAGTCACGGAACGATCAGGCCAATGCAATCACGGTCGACCAACATGGCGCCAAATATCGGTGACAGAGCTGGATAGCTGGTTTAAACGTGGACAATGACTGATATATCCGCTAATCAAAAGTTGATATTGATTAGCGGCCCAACAGCTTCTGGCAAAACCGATCTGGCTATGGATCTGGCCAGGGACTTGCCCGTCGATATCATTTCTGTCGACGCAGCTCAGGTCTATCGTGGAATGAATATTGGCACGGCAAAACCTGATGCACAAACACTAGAGAACTTTCCTCATTATCTTATTGACATAAGAGATCCTGAAGAAAGTTATTCTGCTGCAGATTTTCAGCAGGATGCCGTCGCGCGAATCGAACGAAGTTTTGCCAGCAACCGCCAACCAGTATTGGTTGGTGGAAGCATGTTTTATTTTTCTGCCTTGATAAATGGCTTGTCCGGATTGCCGGCGTCAAATCAGACTATTCGTGCCGAATTGAAAGCTGAAGCAGAGCAGTTGGGTTTGCCTGCACTGCACCAGAAATTACAGATAATCGATCCCGAACTGGCAGAACGCATTCGTCTGACCGACCCGCAAAGATTAATGCGGGCTCTAGAATTGGCCAGAATTACGGGTGAGAAACCATCGGTATTAATGCAACGATGCCAACCACGCCCCTGTCCCTGGCCATATTTGCATTTCACTCTATTTGATCAGGATAGACGATGTTTACACCTACGCATTCAGCAACGCTATGAGCTAATGTTACACAATGGCTTGATAGACGAAGTTAGGGGGCTAAAGCAGCGACCCGGACTTAACGCTAATAGCACATCGATGCGCACAATTGGCTACCGCCAGGTTTGGTCCTATCTTGATAGCGAATGCTCAAAAGAGGAAATGCTCGATCAGGCAGTCGCAGCAACTCGACAATTAGCCAAACGTCAACTCACCTGGATTCGCAACACCTCAGGAATAGTCTGGTTGGATGCTCTGTTTGCTGGCAAGAAGGACCTATTGCTACATTTCCTTAAGGAAAATCGTTTTCCCTTTGTAGTATAATTATATGTCCTAAGGAAGGGAGGTATTTTTCAGATAGGCTAATTGTTCCCGCGTTACTTTATTGCGGGAAGGGATATTGTTTAACGGATTTGACCGGGTGCTTGATTCTTTACGTATTCATCCCCATGTCGATATTTTTGTTGAACAGGAAAATTCAACACAGTTGCCGATGCTGGGTTAGACTTTTACATCGCGGCCGCGTCCTGAAAAATCTTATTAATCATTAAATTTTAAACTAAATGAAATCACAATCAGGAGAAAACAACATGTCTCAGCCAAAAGGGGCAGCTCTTCAAGATCCGTTTTTGAATATACTGCGCCGAGAACGCATTCCTGTGGCTATTTATCTGGTAAACGGTATTAAACTGCAGGGTCAGGTCGAATCCTTTGATCCGTTCGTAGTGTTGCTAAAAAATAGTGTTAGTCAGATGATTTATAAGCATGCTATATCCACTATTGTGCCTTCCCGTGCTGTACGCATACCCACGGATGCACCTGAATCTGAATCTGAATCTGAACCTGAGCCCGGAAATAGCGCAGTTTGATGCCCATTCAGGTCAATAGGTTGGTTGAAATAAACAACATTGTCTGATTTACAATTTTCGGCACTGGATTCCGGTGCCGATGATTTTGAAGGGGTAATCCTGGTTCATCAGGATGCTAAAGCAACTGCCGAAGATATTGAAGAACTGCACGGCCTGGCTGTTGCGGCGGGTGGACAGGTGCTTGATTACCTGCTTTCCCAACGATCAAAGCCAATTAATGCCACCTTGCTGGGAAAAGGCAAGGTTCAGGAATTGACGGATTTAGTTTCAGATACTGGCGCCACGCTAGTTGTTTTCAATCAGTCACTATCTCCTATCCAGGAACGTAACATTGAGCAGCAGATTAGCTGCCGTGTAATTGATCGTACTCGCTTGATACTGGACATTTTTGCTCTGCGTGCTTCTACATCGGAAGGTAAGCTACAAGTGGAACTAGCCCAGCTTCGTCACATGGCGACCCGATTGGTGCGAGGCTGGACACATCTGGAACGTCAGAAAGGTGGTATTGGTCTTCGTGGCCCCGGCGAAACACAGCTTGAAACTGATAGACGATTGCTAAACGACCGAATACGCTCACTTAAGCGTCGTCTGCAAAAAGTTGGTCTACAAAGAAAATTAAGACGTCGGAGCCGTCAGCGCGCTCCAGTGCCGACGGTTTCTTTAGTTGGTTACACCAACGCGGGCAAATCAACCCTGTTTAATAAGCTGACAGGTGCTGATGTATATGCTGAAGATAAGCTGTTTGCCACCTTAGATCCGACAATGCGGCGCTATAAAGTGGCCGATACTATAGATATAGTTTTATCAGATACCGTTGGTTTTATTTCAGATTTGCCACACACCCTGGTTGAGGCTTTTCATTCAACACTGGAAGAAGTGCTTGACTCTACTCTATTGTTGCACATAGCTGATTCTGCTGATCCTGAACGTGATGAACGTATTAGACAGGTTCAGCTGGTATTGAATGATATTGGCGCGGGCGATATCCCACAAATATTGGTCATGAATAAAATAGATCAGTTAGAGGATAGTCCGATTACACGAAACCCGGATCAGGAAACTGTCTGGTTGTCGGCGGTGAATGGCGTCGGGCTCGATCAGCTGGATCAAAAGCTCGAAGTGTTCTTTTCGGATCAGTTTTGCCGTCTTCAATTACGATTGCCACCTGATGCTGGAAAGCTTAGAGCAAGCCTCTATCAACATTGTAAAGTTTTAACCGAAACCTGTGACGATGAAGGTAAATTTTGTCTTGAGGTGGAAATGGCCCACTCGGATGTTGGTTGGCTAGAGAACCAACCGGGATTTAAAACAGGTTTCTGGATTGAAAATAGTCAGAAAGACCCCAACTAGGTCTCTAGTCAGGTAAAATCCCACCTTTACACCCTTTTCGTTGTGTCAATTTCTGACACATCCTAACTCTATCTTTGGAGAATTAAATGCCTTGGAATCAACCGGGCTCCGGTAACAATAAAGACCCATGGGGTCAGGGCAATGGCAATGGCAATGGCCAAGGCCAAGGCCAATCTGGTCCACCCGATTTGGATGAGGTGCTACGAAATATCCGCAGTAAATTTGGTGGTTCAGGGGGTAGCAGTGGCGGTTCTTCCGGCAATGTGTCGATGCCAGGTAAGGCCGGAATCGCACTGATACTCGTAATTTTAGTGGGTATTTGGGGCGCACTTGGCTTCTATGTTGTAGAAGAAGGTGAGAGAGCTGTTGTTCTTCGCTTTGGAAAATATCTCGATAGTAAGGGTGCCGGCTTACGATGGGTGCCTAAGGGTATCGAATCTGCTACCGTTATAAATACTCAGAGAATTAACACTGTGGAAGTCGGTTATCGAGAAAACACTCGTACCAATCAGAATACCGAGGTTCCTAAAGAAGCGTTGATGTTAACGACTGACGAAAACATAATTGATATCAAGTTTGCTGTGCAGTTTGATATTAGTAATCCAGAGCAGTTGCTCTTTAATGTTAGCGAGCCAATGGATACCGTTGTACGTCAGGCGACAGAAAGCGCGGTGCGTGAGATTGTCGGACGTAATAGTATGGATTTCATTATTACTGATGGGCGTGCTCAGATTGCCGCTGAAACACGCTCGTTGTTACAAGCTATTCTGGATCGTTATGAAACCGGAATAAATATTACCACGGTGGAAATGCAGAATGCGCAGCCACCAGCTCAGGTGAAACCGGCCTTCGATGACGCAGTGAAAGCCCGTGAGGATAAAGAAAGACTAAAAAATGAAGCCCAGGCCTATGCGAATGACGTAATTCCTCGGGCTCGTGGTCATTCCTCTCGTGTTATTCAGGAAGCCGAGGGTTACCGCGCAAGTACGGTGGCGAAAGCCGAAGGTGAGGCGTCACGATTTGATCAGGTTTTAACTGAATATAAACTAGCACCGTCAATTACCCGTGATCGGTTGTATCTGGAGTCTATGGAAAAAGTGTATACCAATAGTACAAAACTCCTGATTGACCAGAAAGAAGGCGGTAATAGCGTAATGTACCTGCCTTTGGATCAGTTAATTAAGGAACGAAATCGCCAGTACGATTCAGGGTCAGCGTCGCCATCCTCTACCAGCATTGGAACAGACTTCCAAGGCTCGGGACTGGATCGAGATATCAATCGGGGCGTACGAACTGATCGCCTCAGCAGTACTAGACAGAGCAGAGGTTAGTCATGGGTGGCAAAAGTTTTATAGCTTTAGTTTTACTGGGCATAGTCGTTGTGGTTGGGTTGATGTCTGTTTATGTTGTGGATGAGCGTGAACGGGCCATAGTGTTCAAATTTGGTGAAATTGTCATTGCGGATCACAAAGATGGTGATCCCGGTCTTCGATTTAAGACGCCCTTCATCAATAATGTTAAAAAATTCGATGCAAGGATTCAAACAAGTGACGCTGACCCACAGAGTTTTCTGACCAGTGAGAAGAAAAATCTGGTTGTCGACTCATTTGTTAAATGGCGTATTAGCGATGTTTATCTGTACTACACCCGTTTGCAAGGTAGCAAGTCCAGCGCCCGAAATCGCTTGTCGCAGCGAGTTAATGACAGTTTGCGACAGGAGTTTGGTAAGCGCAATGTGCAGGATGTTATTTCTGGTGATCGTGTGATGATCATGGATAATGTTCGACGCATCGTGAATGACGAAATGGAAGGCCTGGGCATAGAAGTAGTAGACGTACGTTTGAAACGCGTCGATCTGGACCAGGAAATTAGTGCCACGGTTTATAGTCGAATGGTTGCAGAACGCTCCAGAGTGGCGAAAGAATTGCGTGCAGAAGGTTCCGAGATAGCAGAAAAGATTCGTGCAACTGCCGATCGAGAAAGTCAGGTTTTAATTGCTAATGCAAACAAATCTTCTGAGGAAATTCGCGGTCAGGGTGATGCCCAGGCTACGCGGATCTATGCAAAAACCTTTGGTAAGGATGAGGAGTTTTATCGCCTCTATCGAAGTTTAACTGCATATACCAAAACTTTCGCAGACAGTAGTAATTTATTGGTTATTGAGCCTAATTCAGAGTTTTTCCGTTACTTCAACAAGTCCGGAGCTAACTAGTTAAGTTTCTGAAGGCTAGACGTAGATGCTATGGCAAGATCTTTTTGCGGCAATTGCTCTGGTTTTGGTGATTGAAGGCATAATGCCCTTTGTAAATCCAAATAGTACCCGCCGTACCATGGCATTCATCAGTCAATTGCCCGACAACGTGTTGCGTGGCATTGGCTTGGGTAGCATGCTGGCGGGTATTGTGATTCTGCTTGTTGTGCGCTCATAGACTCATGCTGGATCAATTGTGGCTATTACCCGAAGGGATTGAAGAGCTACTCCCCTCTGAATCGCATCGATTGGAGTGGTTGCGTCGAGGGGTATTGGATACCTGTTTCTGTCATGGCTACGATTTAGTCTCTCCACCACTTATCGAACACCTGCAGTCTTTGCTGACAGGCGGTGGAGAAGATCTCGATGTTGAAACTTTTAAACTAATTGACTATGCCAGTGGGCAGCAGTTAGGAATTCGTGCTGATATGACGCCGCAAATAGCTCGTATCGACTCGCATTTTCTGAAATCCGAAGGCACATCCAGATTTTGTTATGCCGGGCCTGTTTTAAGGGCTAGACCCAGACAGGCGTTTGAGGCCAGAGAACTTTTTCAGTTTGGTGCCGAATTATTCGGTTCTGCACAGCCCGAAGCAGACGCTGAGATTGTCGAGTTGATGATGGAATGTCTGGCTTTGTGTGGCCTGGATTCTGTGCATGTTGATATCGGCCATGTAGGTATTTTTCGTGCTTTGTCTGCTGCAGCAAATTTTAATGCTCAGCAGGAGTCGCAGTTATTTGATGCATTACAACGCAAATCTATTCCCGATTTGCAACAATTGTTGCAAAACGTAAATATTGACCAACAACTCGCTGATGCCCTGATTTCATTACCCCGTATGCAGGGCGAAGTTGAAGTTCTTGAAGAAACCTTGCTACCACTTTACAAGTTTGGTGATGATGTGAGGAAAGCAGGGGAAAATCTCTGTAGTGTTATTCAGTCCATTCGGTCAAGAGTGCCAGATCTCAAGATGTACTTTGATTTATCCGAATTGCGCGGTTACCACTATCATACCGGCCTGGTTTTCTCTGCATTTGTCGCTGGTCTCGGCCGAGAAATCGCTCGGGGCGGGCGGTATGATTTTATCGGTTCGGTGTTTGGAAGAGCCAGGCCAGCAACCGGTTTTAGTCTAGATCTCAGGCAGGTTTTAAAAATAGTTCCGGATAGTCACTCAAGCGAAGGCTGTATTCTGGCGCCTTTAACCAGCGATGATTCTTCTTTAAATCAAAAGATAGATCACCTGCGTCGCTCTGGAGAGCGGGTAGTGCGTCAATTAGATGGTTCGGGAAAGCCCGATAAGGTGTGTTGTAACCGCCAATTAGTCTCAGAATCAGGTGCTTGGGTTGTGCAGTTGTTAGAGGAGCATTAAACTCTACTCCCGCTATTCAGCACAAGTAAGCTTTATTGGATATTGAAGCTACTGGAACTCTAAACTTATCTGGGCTCTGGCCCGTCAATCTCCAAGTTGTCATTTTATGAAAAATAATGTCGTGGTTACCGGTACCCAATGGGGTGATGAGGGTAAAGGAAAAATCGTAGATCTGTTAACTGAAAGTGCAGATGCGGTGGCGCGATTTCAAGGGGGGCATAATGCTGGGCATACCCTTGTTATAGATGGCCAGAAAACAGTATTACATTTAATTCCTAGCGGTATTCTTCGAGAGGGCGTGCGCTGTCTAATTGGCAATGGTGTAGTGCTTGCTCCTGATGCGTTGATGAAGGAAATAGCGACACTTGAGAAAAGCGGTGTCGAAGTACGAAGTCGTATCGGCATTAGTCCTGCCTGCGCGGTAATTTTGCCCTATCATGTTGCCCTTGATCAGGCCCGGGAAGCCCGCCGTGGAAAGAAAGCTATTGGCACTACGGGTCGTGGTATTGGTCCGGCTTATGAGGATAAGGTTGCTCGCCGTGGTTTGCGTGTAGCTGATTTATTGGATCGGGAGATACTTGAGTCACGGCTCGAAGAAGTGATGGATTATCATAACTTTGCTTTGAAACACTACTTTAAACAGCCTGAGCTAGATGTGCAGGTGGTTATACAGCAGGCCTGGGATCATGGGCAGGAGTTACTGCCCATGGTCACAGATGTAGCTGCCGAACTTCAGGTAGTTAATGAATCCGGTGGCGCCGTGTTATTTGAAGGAGCCCAGGGCATGTTGTTAGATATTGATCATGGCACTTACCCCTATGTGACCTCGTCAACAACTACGTCCGGTGCAGCTGCCAGTGGTACAGGTATTGGTCCAGGAAAGTTGGGACATATTTTGGGGATTACCAAGGCATATACCACTCGTGTCGGTAGTGGCCCATTCCCAACTGAACTATTCGATGAAGTGGGTGCGGAAATCGCTAAAAATGGTCATGAGTTTGGTGCCACAACTGGGCGTCCGAGACGTTGTGGTTGGTTTGATGCAGTGACTCTAAGACGTTCAGCTCAGGCTAATGGTCTAAGTTCTTTGTGTATAACCAAACTGGATGTGCTGGATTCGCTAGAAGAGCTTAAAATTTGCACTGGCTATTCGTTAGATGGTGAACACCTGAATATTTCGCCATTGGGCGCGGATGCTCTTGAAAAGTGTCAACCGCTCTACGAAACCTTGCCGGGGTGGCCAGGCGAATCTACTTGCGTAAAAGAATTTGATGATTTACCAGAGAATGCCAAACGCTATCTTGCCAGAATCGAGGAAATTGTCGGCGTAAAGATGTCTATTTTGAGTGTGGGTGCAGATCGATCGGATACACTGGTTCTATCTGACCCATTTATGAGTACCTAAAAATCTTATCGTGATTCGGATATTAAAGTATCCGGATCAAAAAAAATCTATAATGGTACCGAGAAGAGGACTTGAACCTCCACGGGGTTACCCCCACTAGCACCTGAAGCTAGCGCGTCTACCAATTCCGCCACCTCGGCATAGATCAGCACAGAAGAAATGGTAATTGCCAGGCTGATCAAGGAAGCGAAATGTACATTTCCCCTGACTTTGTGTCAATCTCTCTTCGAAGTATTCCGGCATTGTTTTTTTGCCATTTATTTTATAAATCAGGTTTTGAAACCATTTTGAGTCATATATCAAGAAAAGTTCTTCTTAAACAGTTACACGCAGCGTCCGAGCCACTGTCGTTATCGGAGTTGTGTCGTCTTCTGGATGTCTCCGGAGAGAAGGCTGGCGTTGCAGTTCTTGCGCAATTAGATGCCTTGAAGCAACAGGGTGTAGTGATACGAAACAGACGTAATCGTTTTGCACTGTCCAATCGTATGGATATGGTTGTTGGTCGGGTTATTGGCCACCGGGACGGTTATGGGTTTGTTGAAAACCCCGGAGGTAAGGGCGACCTGTTCCTTTCAGCGAGAGAGATGCGCCGAGTGATGCATGGTGACAAGGTGATGGCGCGAATAAAGCATATCGATAGCCGTGGTAAGGCCGAGGGTTCAGTTATTGAATTGCTTGAGACCGCCAGTAGTCACGTGGTGGGTCGTTTCAGTCAGGATCACGGCTTGGCCAGTGTGGTTCCAGACGATCAGCGTATCAGTATGGATATTATGATTGGCCCTGATGATGAGGGCAGTGCAACAAATGGCCAGATTGTTGTGGTTGAAATCACCGAGCACCCGTATAAAAAACGACGCTTATTTGGCCGTGTAATTGAAGTGCTGGGTGATCAGATGGCCGCGGGTATGGAAACCGAAATAGCTATTCGCAAGTTCAACTTACCCAATGATTTTCCGAGCGCTGTTAGCGATGAAGTTCAGTCTGGCAAGTTTACAGATAACAGTGTCGTGCCGGTGAAGCGCCGCAGAGATTTAACTGAAACACCGCTGATAACCATCGATGGAGCTGATGCGAGAGATTTTGATGACGCCGTATTTGCGGAATCTACCGGACAGGGTTGGCGGTTATTGGTAGCAATTGCCGACGTGTCTCATTATGTTAAGCCCACTACAGCATTGGATGAAGAAGCATTTTCGCGAGGCAACTCGGTGTATTTCCCCGGTCGCGTCATACCTATGTTACCGGAGCAGTTATCAAATGGAATTTGTTCGCTAAAGCCTGGCGTCGATCGTTACAGCATGGTTTGCGAAATGCAACTGGATTCAGAAGGCAATATTGACTCTTTTGAATTTTATGAAGCAATTATCAACTCTCATGCGCGCCTGACCTACGAACAAGCCCAGCAAATTATGCTGTCGGATTCGGACAAAGATTCTGATCTGGATCCAGCTGTGATTGAAAATATTCAGGTCCTGAATCAACTTTATAAAGTGCGCAGACTGGGCAGGTTGCAAAGTGGCTCATTGGACCTGGAAATTGCGGAGCCATTTTTTGAACTCGATAGTGAAAACCGTATAAAAACTGTATCAGCTCGCAAGCGACTTGAAGCGCATAAACTCATTGAAGAATGCATGTTGTGTGCGAATATTTGTGCCGCAACTATGCTTGATGATGAACTTGAACAGGGAATGTTTCGTGTTCATGATTCTCCAGACGAGGAGAAGCTGAGTAATTTGTTGAGAGTATGTGGTGGCTTTGGACTCCATCTTACCGCTTCAGAAGCTACCAAAGTAAATGGCCTTATGTCATTGGTAGAAGAAGCAAGGCAGAAGCGCCCAGCGGTAGCGGATGTACTACAGGTTATGGTTTTGCGTACGATGAAGCAGGCGATTTATAGTACTTCCAATGGCGGCCATTTCGCCCTTGGCTTCGATAGCTATACTCACTTCACATCACCTATCCGTCGTTATCCTGATTTAATTGTACACAGGTTGATCAAAGCAGTCGTATACAAGCGTGATCGTCGCGACATGCCCGATGCCGAGTTTTTGTCGCATAGTGCGGATCACTGTTGTGTCACAGAACGCAGGGCCGATGAGGCTACCAGAGATGTTTATCAGTGGTTGAAAGCAGAGTTCATGCAGGAGCATGTAGGGGAGTCTTTTGATGGAGTGGTATCGGGTGTTACCCAGTTTGGAATATTTATTCAGCTAAATGAGCTATTTATAGATGGCCTGGTACATATATCCGAACTGGGTAAAGATTATTTTCGTTTCGACCCCGTGCGTATGCAACTCGATGGGGAGCGAAGTGGGAAAAGTTATTCGCTGGGTACAAAGGTTCGCATCCGGGTGGCATCGGTGAACCTGAAGGATGGACGGATAGATTTCGTTCTTGACACACCCAAAGGTGCCAAACGCAAAAGTGGCAAGTGGGCAAAAATATGAAAGACACATTACTTATAGCGGGTATTCGGGACGTTCAGTCAGCCCTGGAGCATAATTCTGATTCAGTTCAAGAAGTGTGGGTTTCATTCAAACGCCGTGACAATAAGGTCGATCTGATAGTCAAGCGTGCCGAGAAATTGAAAATACCGGTTTCCAGAGTATCACCGGATGAACTGGATGTTAAAGTCGATGGAGTTCGTCATCAGGGAGTTGTCGCCCGTTGTATAAAGAAGGCCAGTACCCAACAAAGCCTGGAATCTTTGCTTAGTAATCTTCAGCACCCCGCGTTTATTCTAGTGCTCGACGGCATTCAGGATCCACATAATTTGGGTGCCTGTATGCGTAGCGCTGATGCAGCAGGTGTAGATGCAATTATCGCTCCTGAAGATAAGTCATGTCCTGTGACGCCGGTGGTTAGCAAAGTGGCGGCTGGTGCTGCACATTCTGTGCCCTATTTCACAGTGACCAACTTGAATCGTTGCCTGGAACAACTTCAGCAGCAAGGAATCTGGGTTGTTGGTACTAGTGATAGTGCGAAAAATTCGTTATGGCGGCAGGATTTGACTGGGCCTATTGCCCTGGTGGTCGGTGCTGAGGGTGATGGTATGCGCCAACTCACAATGAAGCGTTGTGATCATCTCGTGCAGATTCCTATGCAGGGGGTCGTAGAGAGTCTTAATGTATCGGTAGCAACCGGGGTGCTGTTATTCGAGGCACTTCGACAAAGAGCATAAGATTAGCCGAGTCTAATAAGAGACCAGATCAGGATAATGGCGTTTAACGTTATCTGGATAGCTACGAATAAAGTAATTCCACAATTGCTCGCCATACACCGAAGGCTTATAAGTGGATTGCATTGTTTCCACGCCGGATTCATTTTCTTCTTTAAGCGGCATAAACCCTGCGGTAGCATGATGAGAACTTTCCTGTACCGCCTGCAGTAAATGATCTTTTAACGGCAATAGATCCGTCGCGGTATCCAATCTTGGACCGTGAAAATAACCTACAGAATATCGCTCCTTTTGGGTGATTACTCTATGCGGTGTAGCGACAAAATAGTTGCCGGTCATACCTTGTAACATTTCCCCAAGATTTATAACAAAGGCATCTTTTCGAACTGGAACCGGTATCCATTCTCCGAGTGAATTCTGCACCTCAAGCCCAGCGGTTTCTCCTGGAGCTAGTACCGTCACAAATCCTGTGTCGTGATGAGGATTAACACCTGCAGCATCATTCGGTGTTGGCGGGTAGTGAATTAATTTCACCAAAGACATCGAATCATTTTTAAATAAATTCGTCAGGCTGCCTGGCGGTAACTCCAGTCCTTCTGTCAGAATCGTCAACAGTCGGTTCGCAAGTTCACCTGCCTGTGTAAACCATTCCAGGCTGAGAGATTTAAATTCGGGCAATATCTCGTTAGGTAACCACTGATTAGGCCCCAGCAAATGATAGTAAGCAGGTAGTGAGGATTCGTTGCAGGGATTTCTCTCAGACCAAAGATCGACCTGCTCGCGGATATCCGGGTGGTTGTTGGTGTATTCAGAACCCACATCTTCCCAGCCGCGAAAATGTGGAGACTGAATTTTATCTATTAATAACTTCTTTTCCTGGGGTAAGGCGAATAGCTGTTTTAGCATTCCAAACAGATTGTCGATGAACTGGTCGCTGATACCATGATTAATCACTTGAAAAAAGCCAATGTGATGACAAATGTCACATAGTTCCTGCGCAAACCTGGCTTGTTCCAGTGGAGTCCCAAGAGACCTCTTTAGATCTACTACTGGAATCTGACGGAATGTGTGGTCAATATTCAAAATTGTATTTGGTTTTTAGAACTAACTTAATTGTAGCGTAAACTGAAATGTGCTGTAACGTTCCACTGGCGGGGCCCAGTTAATCTTGTACCAGGCTGCCGCCACAACTACTCCCAGCACCTGCTGTGCATCCCAGGCAATGGTCTCCAACGGCAATGGTCTGACCTTCAAGTGATGCTTTGTCGATATCCCATAGTTTTTTCTCCGCCGTGGAATCCGCAAGATTAACATCCAGCATTTGGTTAAAGTCGCAATCAAATATGTTGCCTAGCCAGTCAACACTTAACAGATGGCGACACATAAGCCCAGGTAAGGTTTCGGCATTAAAAGATTGTTCTAGTAGGTCGTAGTAGAAATCAAGCTGGTTATTATTTCTCAGGTAACGAGCGAAGCGATTAATCGGCAAATTGGCGAGAACAAATAATTGGTTGAAATGGATGCCATGATCATTCAGAAATCGTTCCTTGTATTCCTGTTCCAGAGTCTTCTGATCAGGTGGCAGAAAAGCGCCCCCCGGGTTGTAGACCAAATCCAGGCTTAATTGAGGATTCGCCCCATACCCAGCGGCGTTTAATAATTTAAGCGCATCAATGCTTTTTTCAAATACACCTTTGCCTCTTTGACTATCAACATTCGATTTGCTGTAACAAGGCATAGAGCAAATTAACGAAATTCCTCTATCGGCATACCATTGAGGAAGATCATCCATGCCTGGCTCAAATACGACAGTCAGGTTGCAGCGGACTTTTATCTCAGCACCCAACAGCAATAACTGATCGACCAGATAACGAAAGTGAGGATTCATCTCCGGCGCACCGCCAGTAATGTCAACGGACTGGATAGAATTCTCATCACACCACTGAATAATTCTATCAGTAGTATCCAGACTCATTACCTCGGTTCGTTTTGGCCCCGCGTCAACATGACAGTGCTCACACGCCTGGTTGCAGAGTTTTCCTAGATTTATCTGAAGTTCAGATAAAGGTGCACGTTTTAAAAGTTGGCCACCATGGCGCAATATTGCATCATTGAATCGTTGCGCCTGGTCGGAGAATTCTAATTTTATGGGGAAAATGTCGCTGGAAAGATTTTGATTCATGTCGCCAATAACAAATGAGGGCACTGGGGGGGTTAAAAGTAAGGGGGTCTGTCGACCCCCTTGTATGCAGAATGGTTTGATCCGACAGGCTTTTAGTACATGTAACGTTGGCGAAAGAAGTGATCAATGGAAATCTTGCCAGGTCCATGCAGAAAAGGTATCAGTAGCATCAGGCCCCAAATCATATGATCCTGTATGCCTGCGGGATTTAGACTTGAATAGGAGATAACAGCAATAATGTTAAAGAAGAACAAGACGCCTGCAGAAAATCGTCCCATTAAGCCTACTGCCAGCAGTACAGGAAAAATTAGTTCTACCCCGGTTGCCAATTGCGCAGCTATTAGTGGTTCCAGGTATGGCACAGCATACTCATGCTCAAACAACATAACTGTTGTATCCATTGACTGAAACTTATTTAAACCTGACTTCCAGAACACATTGGCTACCCACAGTCGCAGAAGCAAATCAGCGATAGGGGAGAAGAAATCAAGTAAACGAATAATCGGGCGCATAGTTTAGTACCTCCTGCTGGGGTGATTTTTTAATAAAGCTTATACTGATTTAAATCGAATAACCAGTAAAATTGCCGAGGGCAAATTGATCTGAAAGAAACCGTTGAAAGTCTCCCAGCCCATCACCAATTTTATCCAGTATTTTATATAGCGGTTGATCCTCTATAATGAGAGTCAAAAACCTGAATTGGTGCTCATCTAGTATCTGAAATGATATTTCATAGTTCCTTCGGGCTAAAGCAACAAATTCTCCGCCCTGGTCAAGTTGAATAGTACCCGGTGAAGAAGAATCCTGACCAGCAAGTTGCCAAATTGATACAAGTGGGTAACTACTAGCAACTAGCCGAGTGGCTGGATGTAGATGAAATCGAATATTTGATAGTTGTTCGACAGATAATGAATTCAGGCTATCAATGCCTAGCGACGACTCCTCCACCGCGTGAAATATTTCGTGGTAACACCACTCAAATCGAGCCAGATCAGGAAGATAAGGCAATCTTGCTGCGGCCTGATAGTCCTTTAAATAATCCGCCAGTCGGTTACCAAATTGATGAAGGTCACCACTTTGTGATGGGTGGGCCTTGATATATAGTCTGGCTAGCGTATTAAAGTAGTCTTCGCCTACCAGCTTTGCGATGGCTGGATAGGTGCAGGCAAGAGATTCAGTGAGGCTGGCCTGCATATTATTGCGATAAACCTGAAGACGTCTCTCAGCTGGCAGTCCAGCAGCAACTACGGCACATTTCAGAGGCTCGGAAATATCTCCGGATAACGCGCTATGAAACTGTTCCTGAAAATCACGTAGCGATAGCATTGCTTTTTTTATCTAAAAAAGATTGGGCAGTTTCTGCTTCGCTCAATAGAACGCGCAAATCAGGTAATTCGGTATCCCATTCAATTAAAGTGGGTAAATTCTGTGAATGTTTAAGTGTGAATTCATAAAGCGACCAGACCTCCTCACAGACTTTTGCATTATGGGTATCTATTAGTAGGCTGCCATCAGCAAAATAATTTTTAGTATGTCCGGCCAAATGAATCTCTTGAACATGGCTGTAATCGATGGATTCGAGATAGGTTTTAGTTGAAAAACCATGATTAGTGGCGCAAACAAATACATTGTTCACGTCCAGTAATAGACCGCATCCTGTTACTTGGGCAAGCTGGTTTAAAAACTCTGTCTCGGTGAAGTCCTGTTGCTCAAAAGCTAAATAAGTTGATGGATTCTCAATTAATATTTGTCTACCCAGATAGTCCTGTATCTGGTCAACCTTGTCTGAAAAATGTTTGAGGCTTTCTTTGGTATAGGGGTAGGGCAGGAGGTCATTAACAAAGTGGTTGTTAATTGAGCCCCAGGAAAGGTGTTCGGATATAAGGCCAGGCTGGTATTGTTGAATTAGTTCACCAATACGCTTTAGATGGGATAAATCTAAAGCATCAGCTGATCCGATGGACAGTCCGACGCCGTGAAAACTTAATGGGTAATTTAGTCTTAAACGAGCCAGGTAATAGTGCGGAATACCGCCTGCGCCAAAAAAATTTTCCGTGTGAACTTCGAGCCAGGAGATGGCTGGATGTTGCTGATCTATTTCAGTATAGTGATCTGCACGTAAGCCGATCCCGGCAGCGGCCGGGATCGGAGTTTGTGCAGAGATCTGCACTATCTTTCTCTATGTCTTTGTGAGTACAGGGAAAGACTAAGCTTTAGGATCGATGCTGCCACCAACGATTTTTTCACACAGACCTTTTGGTACAAATACCCAGGCATCGCCTTGCTGGTCTGCAGTAGATGTTCCAGCGCAGGCGCTGGTGTTGGTCTGGCAATCATTCTTGCCAGCTTTTACAACACCATAGCACTTTTCCGAATCCGCAGCATGAGCTGGAATAGAGGTAGTTAAAGCACCTAGAGCGATCAGACTTCCAAGGGCGGTTGAAACAGCTAGCTTTGAGTTTTTCATAATGACACCGATTTAAATGTATTAGCTTGGTTAAAGCTGAATCTTTTGATTCAGCGGTAAGCAGTTGTTGTGCTTGCGGCTTAAGACTATGTGATCTCGGAAAAGTTTCCGTTTTGTACGTTTTTTAATTCAACAAGATGATATGTGCATGATACGCAAGAGGTAATGCAGGTTAAATTAAAGTTGTCTGTAGGGTGATTAATTTACCCCAAATCGGTCTTTTCAGTAAACTGGCAGATACTTTGTATACAGCATTGTTGACATAATGGTTTCTGTGCCTTACAGACATAGCGGCCATGTAGAATGAGTAGATGGTGGGCATCTTTCTTATATCGTTTGGGTATATTTTCGATCAATCCGTACTCGACCTTGAGTACATTTTTCCCCGGCGCAAGTCCAGTTCGATTTGAGACTCTGAAGATGTGTGTATCTACTGCTATCGTCGGATGGCCAAATGCCGTGTTTAAAATAACATTAGCGGTTTTTCTACCGACCCCAGGTAACGACTCTAGAGACTCGCGATTTTCTGGGACCTGGCTATCATACTGATTGATCAGTATGTCGCAGGTGCTGATTATGTGTTTTGCCTTGCTGTTGAACAGTCCAATGGTCTTTATGTAGGGAATCAATCCATCCACTCCCAGTGCTCCTATCGCCTCAGGAGTATTGGCCACAGGAAACAGCTTAGCTGTGGCTTTATTTACGGAAATATCCGTTGCCTGTGCAGAGAGTGCAACGGCGACCAGTAACTCGAACGGCCCGGCATAATTCAGTTCGGTTTCCGGTTCGGGAATTGATTTCGTCAATCTTCTAAATAATAGACTGATGGCTTTCTTTTCCATGGCTAGCTCGAGGTGTTGATGCTTCTTCGATGACGACGTCTTGAGACGGCTGCGAGTATTTCTGCTTTAATCGATGACGATGTCTGTGATTCAATTGGTGTTGTGTTTTTGGTTTTTTGAACCTTGTCCGGTACCTGTCGTAGGTGATGACGAGATCGCAGGTTTCGAAAACTTTCTACCTGACTTGATGGAATGCCCTGCCAGGTTGCGTTATCGACAGCAACAGGTTGCATAACTATGCAGTCCACGGGGCAGGGGGGTAGGCATAGTTCGCATCCCGTACAATGATCTTCCAGTACTGAATGCATGCGTTTCCCAGAGCCAATAATGGCATCTACCGGACAGGCCTGTATACATTTAGTACAGCCAATGCATTCGGATTCAATAATTTTGGCCACTGCAAATCCATCAAATGATTTTAATTGCTCATTTATAGGCTCGGTAGGTATTCCGGTAATGCTCGCCAAACGCTCCAGTGTGAAGTCACCGCCAGGCGGACATTGATTAATTTTTGCATTGCCTAAAGTAATAGCAGTCGCATAGTCTCGGCAATCTATAAATGTGCAACTTTGGCACTGAGTTTGAGGCAGGCAATCATCAATCTCATCGATTGTGTTCACTTCACCCGCATCCCGGGCTGGGCGCCATCATCTGGCTGTAGCAAAAATATATCTTTGCCACCGGGTCCAGCCGCAAGCACCATGCCTTCGGATAGCCCAAAACGCATCTTTCTTGGTGCCAGATTAGCCACCATGGGAGTCAGACGACCTATTAACTGTTCTGGGGAATAGGCCGACCTAATACCCGCAAATACATTTCTTTGATCGTCGCCAATATCCAATGTTAACTGCAATAATTTGTCCGCACCTTCGACATACTTTGCATCAATAATTCGAGCGATACGCAAATCAACTTTGGCGAAGTCTTCGATACTGATTGTCTCTGGGGTCTGTTGTTTTGTCGTTTCAGTATCGGCAATAGCAACAGGCTCTTTAGCAGGGCTGGATGCTGCGACGATGGTGTCAACCTGACACTGTTCGATTCTCTTAAGTAAGTGTTTGAATGTGCCGATGTTGACGTCTAGTAGTGGCTCAGCGGCTCGTGACCAACCATTAGCCCCCTTAATGGGATGATTTAGGAATGACTCACTCCGTTCGGCGAGAGCTGGCACAATGGGTGCCAGATAAATGATTAGCACACGAAACAGGTTGATTCCTTGAGTGCAAATTAAATGCAGACGATCTTGTTGATCAGCCTGTTTTGCAATGACCCAGGGAGCCTGATCATTAACATATTGATTGGCGCGATCAGCAAGCTCAATAATTTCTCTGATGGCGTGGCTATATCGCCTGTTCTCATAGTGTTCCGCGATAACTTCACCGCGTTGCGCAAATTCCTCATAAAGACTGGCATCATCCAGTTGGCTGTCGAGTCGATTATCAAAACGTTTGGCAATGAACCCGGTACAACGGCTGGCAATATTAACCACCTTTCCAACCAGGTCTGAATTAACCCGTTGCACAAAATCTTTCAGATTGAGATCCAGGTCTTCTACACGAGGGTTGAGTTTGGCAGCGTAGTAATAGCGCAGGTAATCGGCAGAAAGATGATTAAGATACTCTCGTGCACTAATAAATGTGCCACGGGATTTGGACATTTTCTGACCGTCAACGGTCAGGAATCCATGGGCAAATACTGCTGTTGGTGTGCGAAATCCCGCGCCATGCAGCATAGCGGGCCAGAACAGCGTGTGGAAGTAGAGAATGTCCTTGCCAATGAAGTGGTACATTTCCGCAGTGGAGCCAGCCTGGCAAAAATGATCGAAGTCCAGATTATTTTTGTCGCAGTAGTTTCGAAAACTTGCCAGGTATCCAATGGGTGCATCCAGCCACACATAGAAAAACTTACCCGGAGCGTCGGGTATCTCGAAGCCGAAATAAGGTGAATCTCGGGAAATGTCCCAGTCCCGTAGCCCGCTGTCAAACCATTCCTGAAGTTTGTTGCGCACTTCGTTCTGTATATGCCCACCAGAGGTCCAGTCGCGCAGCATCTGATCAAAATCACCGAGCGCAAAAAAATGATGCTCTGTATCACGTTCTTCAGGCGTCGCACCGGAAAGTACTGATATGGGGTTTTTTAAATCTGTCGGTGAATAGGTCGCGCCACAGGATTCACAGTTGTCGCCATATTGATCCTCTGTGCCACAGCGAGGGCATTCCCCTCGAATAAAGCGATCTGGCAGAAAAATGTTTTCTTTGGGGTCGTAATACTGAGAAATTACCCGTTTGTGAATATGACCATCGCGATTCAAAGCATTGTAAATATATTCTGCCAGGGTCCTGTTCTCATCCGAATGGGTGGAATAATAGTTATCGAATTCTATGTCGAAATCGTCGAAGTCTGCTTTGTGCTCCTTCCAAACTCTATCGATTAACTTCTCGGGACTAATGCCCTCAGATTTTGCCCGCAACATAATGGGTGTTCCATGGGCGTCATCGGCGCAAACATAATAGACCTCATGGCCTCGCATTTTTTGAAATCGCACCCATATATCTGTCTGGATATATTCCAGCAAATGGCCAATATGGATAGGTCCATTGGCATAGGGCAGGGCGCTGGTGACAAGAATCTGTCTGGGTTCTGAACTCATGGAAACGGCTCGAGTGACCTTAAGGTGGTTTTGCAGCAGTAATATTTGGTTGCCCCGGAAGCAAATGCTTCCATTGGCTTGTTGCACAACGCCTTAGTAATTGCAGGATAAAGCCAGCTATTGTATCCCAATTGAAGGTGTGACAAACAGCCGCTGAGGCATTAGTATTGCGCACCATTTCACGCTTGCGTTGATAATTGATAGTTTCGATATCGCCGCATAGCAGACTTGAACATTTCTATATGCCGTTAAAAATATGACTGAACTCAGTAAAGTATCTGTTGAAGGCCTCCTGAAGGGTGTAGTTGATCCCCATACCGGCAGTGACCTTGTTGCAGCCAAGTTAGTAAAATCCGTGACGATTGAAGATAACCGTGTTGTGGTTTCCATTCGGTTAAATTATCCAGCGGAAAGTTGGCATGATGAGTTGCGGCAAATGATCGAGAATGCAGTTGTTGCCAGTTGGCCGGATGCGGAAGTCAGTGTGGATATTCAAACTGATGTAACAGCACACAGTCCCCAAAAGGGAGTGCAAACCATCGATGGTGTGAAAAACATCATTGCTGTCGCCTCCGGAAAGGGCGGTGTTGGCAAGTCCACTGTTTCTGTTAATTTGGCCCTGGCCCTGTCTGCCGAAGGTGCCACTGTGGGTATTCTGGACGCAGACATTTACGGACCCAGTCAACCGCGTATGCTAGGAGTAAGTCAAAAACCTGAATCCTCGGATGGCAAGAGCCTCGAGCCGATAAACAGCTATCAAATTCAGGCTATGTCTATCGGTTTCCTCATCGAAGAAGAAACGCCAATGATCTGGAGGGGGCCAATGGTTACCCAGGCGCTGGAGCAATTACTAAAAGATACTCGTTGGAAGGATCTGGATTATCTGATCGTCGACCTGCCCCCTGGAACTGGAGATATTCAGTTAACCCTGGCTCAAAAGGTGCCCGTCAGTGGTGCAGTGGTAGTAACCACGCCACAGGACATTGCTTTGCTGGATGCACGCAAGGCCTACAAAATGTTCGAGAAAGTTGAAATTCCTGTGCTGGGCGTGATAGAAAATATGAGCACTCATGTATGTTCCAATTGTGGTCACGAAGAGCATATATTTGGAGAAGGCGGCGGTGCCAGAATGGCTGCAGAATATGGTGTCGATCATCTCGGTGATGTGCCGCTTGATATACGCATACGACAAGATGCTGACGGAGGCAGACCCACAGTGGTTGCCGACCCTGATGGTAAACTAGCAGAGAATTACCGATTGATTGCTCGCCGGGTAGCCGGAAAATTATCCGCGCGCAAACGCGATTTCAGCGATAAGTTCCCATCCATTATTATTCAGAATAATTAATCAGGTAGTAGTTAGATGAGTATTAAGTCGGATAGGTGGATTCGTCAGATGGCGCAGGAGAAAGGCATGATTGAGCCATTCGAGCCTGGGCAAGTGCGGGCCAATGGAGATGTGCGAATAATATCCTACGGAACTTCCAGTTATGGCTATGACATTCGTTGTTCAGATGAATTCAAGATTTTTACCAACATCAATTCTGCCATTGTTGATCCGAAATCGTTCGATGAAAACAGTTTTGTAGATTTTAAGGGTGATGTTTGTATCATCCCGCCGAATTCCTTTGCCCTGGCCCGGACTGTGGAATATTTTCGAATCCCGCGCAAGGTGTTAACTATATGTCTGGGTAAAAGCACATATGCTCGATGTGGGATAATCGTAAACGTCACGCCCTTTGAACCGGAATGGGAAGGCTACGTTACGTTGGAATTTTCTAACACGACCACCTTGCCGGCAAAAATTTATGCCAACGAAGGGGTGGCTCAGGTGGTATTTTTTGAATCCGATGAAGAATGCGAAGTATCCTATAAGGATCGAAATGGTAAATATCAGGGACAGACTGGTGTTACCTTGCCAAAAGCCTGATTGCGTGCTTGTTTAGAAGATTCTGTCGAATACCAACAGTTGCTTGTTCAATCGAGTGGCACGAAGATCTTGTCTGGTTTAGCGGAGTAATCCATGTCTGGAAACACTATAGGGCGACTGTTTAGCCTGACAACTTTTGGCGAGAGTCATGGTCCTGCAATTGGCGGGACTATCGATGGTTGCCCGCCGGGTCTTGAGTTAACCGAAGCAGATCTTCAAATTGATCTCGATCGACGCAAGCCTGGTCAGTCGCGATATACCACCCAGAGAAAGGAAGCCGATCAGGTGCAAATTTTATCTGGTGTGTTCGAAGGCGTTACCACAGGTACACCTATCGGCCTGTTGATTCACAACACTGATCAGCGTTCGAAAGATTACAGCAAAATCAAAGATCGTTATCGACCAGGTCATGCTGACCTGACCTACGACCAAAAGTATGGCCGTCGTGATTATCGCGGTGGTGGTCGTTCCTCAGCCCGTGAAACGGCGATCAGGGTAGCCGGTGGTTCCATAGCTAAAAAATATCTATTGGAAAAACTGGCTATACAGATTAGAGGGTGTGTCATTGCTATGGGCGATATACGCGTCGAACAAATGGACTGGAAAGAGGTGGCCAATAATAGTTTCTTTTGCCCTGACGCCGGGAAGATCGCTGCCATGGAGGCTTTGATATCGAGTGTTAGAAAGCAAGGCGATTCTATTGGTGCCGAGCTCCAGGTTGAGGCTAGTGGCATGCTAGCCGGATTAGGTGAACCGGTGTTTGATCGTCTTGATGCAGATATCGCTCACGCGTTAATGAGTATTAATGCGGTGAAAGGTGTTGAGATTGGTGCTGGTTTCTCCAGCGTTAGTCAGAAAGGGTCTCAGCATCGCGATGAGATAACACCGGAGGGCTTCCTGAGTAATAATGCTGGCGGTGTATTAGGTGGGATATCCAGTGGTCAGGATATTATAGCCCGCCTCGCGTTGAAGCCAACTTCAAGTATTCTGTTGCCTGGTCAAAGCATCAATGCTGATGGAGTAGCTGTTGATGTAGTCACTACTGGCCGGCATGATCCATGTGTTGGTATACGCGCGGTGCCAATTGCCGAGGCCATGCTGGCTATTGTGTTAATGGATCACTTACTTAGACAGCGCGCACAAAACGGCGATCACTGGTCGACTTAACCGACTCTACTTAAGCGGCAGTGGGTGGATTTTGTCTTCATTCAGTCGTTGGTTCTGATTGCCTTCCCCAAGTAATTCGAGGCTCACTTCACCAATATCCGTTAGCAATTGATAGCGTTCTGCGTCCGTCTCTCCGGTCTCCATAAATTCCTGACCAAGTTCTCCTAGTGCATCCATAACTAATCCCATTAGTACCGGGTCGGTGGGTCTGGTGCAGCCATTTTGCTTATATATCCGGCTAAATATTTGTTGCGCCATACGATGGTGGATCGCATCGGCATGTACCATGTCGCAAGCTTTTCGCCATTGTGGCTTTAATGGCAGGTGATGTTCGCCTATGGTCATTGATAACTGCTCGGCGTATTCGATAAATTTCACAATTTGTTTACAGTGTCCGGTAATCTGAACGTTGATAATAGAAGCCGCTATGATGAATGTAAACGTTTGAAATTTATACGAGGACTGCGAGCCACTATTGTGATAAATTCGCTCGAATTGTTTCCCAAATCATTATTTTATTGTTTTGATCGAATAGTATTAATTATATATGAGTAACGTTCTAATACTTCCCGGTGACGGTATAGGTCCCGAAGTGTCTGCACAGGCAAAAAATGTGCTTGAGTTTCTGCGCGATTCCTGCGGCCTGGAGTTGAGCCTTAGTGAAGGTGATATTGGCGGCATCGCTTATGATCTACATGGCAGCCCATTACCTGATATAACGCTGCAATCGGCAAAGCAGGCTGATGCTATATTGCTTGGTGCAGTTGGTGGGCCCAAGTGGGAAGCTATAGAACGCGACTTGCGTCCAGAGCGTGGTTTGTTGAAGTTGCGACAGGAGTTTGATTTGTTCTCTAATCTTCGTCCAGCACTGTTATTTCCACAACTTGCTGGGGCATCCTCGCTAAAACCTGAACTAGTATCTGGGCTTGATGTGATGATTGTTCGGGAACTAACTTCTGGGATTTACTTTGGTCAGCCCCGGGGTATAGAGACGTTGCCTGATGGTGAGCGACGGGGATATAACACCCTCTCATATAAAGAATCTGAGATTGAAAGAATAGCTCGATCAGCCTTTACCATTGCAGGACAACGGTCGGCTAGTCTCGTCTCAGTTGATAAAGCCAATGTGCTTGAATGTAGTGAGCTGTGGCGGGAAGTTGTTGACAGGGTCAGCGCTGATTTTCCTGATGTTACGTTGTCACATATGTACGTAGATAATGCCGCCATGCAATTGATCCGAGCGCCAAAGCAGTTTGATGTCATTGTGACTACTAATATGTTTGGTGATATTCTTTCAGATGCTGCGGCTATGTTAACTGGGTCAATTGGTATGTTGCCATCTGCCTCTCTGAATGCAGAAGCAAAAGGTATGTATGAGCCTATTCATGGTTCAGCGCCGGATATAGCTGGTAAGAATCTAGCTAATCCCCTGGCGACTATTTTGTCAGTTTCTATGATGTTACGTTATAGTCTGAACCGGAGCGATCTCGCTGATCGTATCGATTCCGCGGTATTTAATGTTTTAGATGCAGGACATCGTACGGCTGACATTGCAACTGAAGAAGAGTCATCGATAGGAACTATAGAAATGGGGAATGCGGTTTTAGATGCATTGCATAATCAAAACTGACGAATTGATACCTACTTGGTACAATAGTCCGAATTCCATCTATACTTGTCAAAATTCATCATTTTCGCTCATTGGTCTTCAATCTGTTCTATAATTGCGGTGAATTTACGGTTAGGCGTCTTACTTACGGCACTCCTGAGTAGTGGATTTATGGGCTCAAAAGAATCATTAATTACGAAAACAACGTATTGAAAATGGCATTTCTATTTTGGCTAAGGCTACTTATTGCTGTGGTTGCTTTATCCCTATCTTTAGATGTTCTCGCGGTCGGGCTTGGTAAGCTTCGTGTTCAGTCAGCGTTAGATCAACCGCTTGAAGCAGAAATTGAGTTAATTTCCGTCACTCAGGGTGAGCTGAATACCCTGTCAGTAGCAATGGCAGCCGCTTCCGAATTTACCCGTGCAGGCATAGAACAGGTAATTGCTCTCGATCAGATAGTCTTTGAGGCACAACAAAAGAGCGATGGGACGCCTTATGTAAAGTTATCCTCAGCCCTTCCAATAACTGATCCATTTTTACACTTTCTGGTTAGTCTTGATTGGGCTGGCGGCAAATTAATACGGGAATATACGGTACTACTTGATCCGCCTCTTTATGCTCAGGGGCGACCAGCTTCCATAAGCAGTCCTCGTCTTGCAGGTCAGCGATCTTCTGGAAGTACCTTGATTGATGGACAGGTGGTTGTGTCTAACCGACCAGCGGCTCAGTCTGCTACATCTTCTCAAGAAGGAAATGTATTTGGCCCTATTAGTCGTGGGGATACACTTTCATCAATAGTTGCCAGACTCGATTTGCCATCCTCGGCGAATGTTTTTCAGGCTATGTTTGCGCTGCTTCGTAAAAATCCTAATGCGTTTATTCTCGGCAATATTAATTTAATCAAAGAAGGTTCCACTCTTCGTTTGCCGACATTGGAAGAGATAGAGTCAATCTCTAGCGTAGTGGCAAGCTCAGAATACACTCAGCACCTTAACGAATGGCTGGCTTATCGCAATGATGTACAACGCGGGCTAGTTAACACCGATGGCGGCACTCAATCATCCACCGCTCTTGGAACTGGGCAGGTAGCTAGGGCTGCCAGCTCAGATGGCGAAAGCGACTCTGGATTGTCAGAAGATATTTTACGTATCATTCAATCTGATGGTGGGCAGGCTGGTGCTGAATCTTCTGCTACGGGCTCCAGTGGAGAGATGAGTACGCTTAGGTCACAACTAGCTTTGATGGAAGAGTCTTTGTTATCGACGGAACTGGAAAATAATGACCTGAAGGGTAGACTAGGTCGACTGGAAATCCAGATAAAAGAGACTAACAAGCTTCTTAAAGTTCAAAACGGTGGTCTGGCATTAGCAGAAAACAATGCAGCAACCTCTTCAAATTCAACTGATAATTCACAAGATGATGATGAGCAGGCTCTGTCGTCACAACAAAGCGATAGTGGAATCGTTAGAAGAGTTTCTTCATCTACCTCCTTCCTGAAGCCCATTACCGACATGCTCGGTGGGGATATGTTATGGAAGGTCTTGCTCGGATTAGCAGCCTTGGTGTTGTTGATCGGCATTATGGTTTATATGCGTAGGCGTCAGTCCTATGCGGAATTTGAAGAAACCATGATGACAGGCAGCACTTACGATCTGCGAAATCAATCATCCACATACACCCAAATGCCACGAATGGATACGGTTCAACATTCCCAGCCCTCGGTTCGTACTGACAGCCAAACAGGTAGTTTAATGCAAACTTCCTTTATGACAGAGATGGGTGCTCCCGGTATGGGCGCTATGCAGTCAGATGAAGTCGACCCAATTGCTGAAGCTGAGGTTTACATGGCTTATGGGCGCGATCAACAAGCTATGGAAGTATTGCAAGACGCTATAAGGCGTGATCCTGGACGAACTGAACTCAAGATTAAACTACTTGAGGTCTATCAGAAACGAAAGGATGTAAGAGCCTTTGAGAGCCTGGCAGAAGAATTATACGGTGTGATTGGCAAAGATCCCACGCGTTGGGGGCGGGTATCAGAAATGGGTCGAAGGCTAACCCCGAAACACCCACTGTTCTCTGGAGCAGCTGGAGGCGGCTCAATTTCCGGCTCTAATATGTTGACGCAACAAACGCAAAATTCAACCTCCGAAATCTCTGGTCTGGGTAGTGGTCTCGATTTTGTCAGTGCGCCATTTTCCAGAAGTACCCAGGCCTCACCGCCATCGCCGCCGCCTCATACAGGCTCACTGGATCTTCCATCTTCAGGTGCACTCGATTTTAGTTTGGGGGGAGATTCAGGGATCCCTGGAGCATCAAGCGGATTTGGGCTGGATCTTGACTCTATTGGGGGCGGCATGAATATTCCATCAATGCCTGCCAGCTCAACCCAGTCTACTAGCATGCGAGATAGCGATGCTATCGATGATTTTAAATTCAGCGAAATTGCCACGAAACTGGATCTTGCCAAGGCATATATGGAAATGGGTGATCGAGAGGCAGCAAAGGGCTTTATCGATGAGGTATTAAAAGAGGGCTCAGAAGCTCAGCGACAACAAGCATCAGAATTGGCAAGTAATTTTTAATTTTCTCCCCAAAGTCCCAACTGCAATCAGTCTGTCCTACTCCCAAAGTTACAAAGTTAATTCATCGGTATCTGTGAACGTGATATTTTCACTGCAAAAGCTGTGTTGTGGCAAGTAACCAGAACGCATCTTCTAGCAGTTTTTCTCATTCGGTAATTATGGATGAGTTAAGCGATTGGCTTATGCGGCAGGCATTGCTTGAGCCAGAACTTCAAGACTTATTTGCAGGCTGTGCGCAGCGCCTTCATGCCGCTGGTATTCCCTTGCATCGAGCAATTCTGGGCTACTCAACCCTGCATCCGCTCTACAAAAGTCGAACGCTACATTGGAATCTTGGCGAAGAAGTTCGGATCGTTCCCCACGAGCATTCAGACACGCCAAATCCAGAATGGGAGAACAGCCCTCTAAATTTCATGATTCGAAATAGTCTGACTTTTCTGCGGCGTCGTTTGACCGGTCCAGATGCCATGATTGATTTTGAGTTCCTTGAGAATTTACAGCTCGATGGAGGCTCGGATTACCTGGCTTACGCTGTATCTTTTCGAGAAGATAAAATGGCAATGACAGCTGCAAGTGGAGTAATCGGGTCGTGGTCCACGCAGCGTCCTGGTGGGTTTTCTGACTCGGATATCAGGGCACTTCAACGGGTTCAGAATCAGTTGGCAGTGGCTGTTAAAGTGAAAATTAAAGATGAAATTGCTACTAATGTTATGTCGGCCTACCTGGGCCCAGTGGCTGGACAGAAGGT